>JBJETR010000049.1:0-2270 GCA_051883415.1 Christensenellales bacterium
GCTTTAGCTAGTTTTTCGATACTGACTTTACTCATAGCTTTTTACCCGTGTTGAACGTGATGCAGTCATAAGAGCCTAAGTCTTTTTCTTCGATGACGTTGACTGATACGACAGTTGGCTTAGCAAAGCCGGACATTGTTTCAAAGATAACGTTGATTGGTTGCCATAAATGCAACTTACCTGCAACGTCGCCCGGTAAGGCTTCTAGGCTAGGGAACAACGTATGGACTTCGCCCACAGTTTGTTCTTCTTTGTTTTTGCTCAGTTCGAGAAGCTGGAGGACGTGTCCTTTGATTTGTCCGGTCTTTTGTCCCTTGGCGTCCTTATGGTAGTAAGGATAGCAACTGAGTACTGTGAATGTTTGTTGAAATTTGCTCATTGTTTTACCTCCATGGTTTTATTTTTTATATCTGCAGTTGCCTGCAAGTATTCTGATAGTTTCATAATCTCAAAAGAAGAATAACAGCATTTATCTTTATTAAGTGCGTTATAAACTAGTAAAGCATCATCATATAAACTACAAGAGCAGATAACCATACTTGTATAAGGAGAGTAATGGTGTATTATTACATAGTTTTGTTCAAGTTCTTTGTACATAGCTACCTCCATGGTTTTATTTTTTTGATACGAGAAACCGTATCATTAAATAAATAATAATACTAAAAACAGATTATGTCAATAGTTATGATACGAAAATTCGTATAATCGAGTAAAAGGAGATATAAAAAATGAATAATTTAACGAATTGTAGAAAAGCACGTGGACTATCACAACGTGAAGTTGCAAAGATTTTAGGCATGAGACAATCTAATATTTGTGATTGGGAAGCAGGCAAATATAAACCTACAGCGGATAACTTATGGGCTTTGGCAGATTTTTATGGTTGCAGCATAGATTACCTTCTTGGTAGAGAGAGCGAAGATTCGATGATAGTCATCGAAGGCGATAAGGTTATACCGGAGATTGGTCCTGCGGATAGAATATACAATCAACTTACGGACAAGAATAAGTTTAGATTCCTCTCTTATGGTCAAGGATTGTTAGACGGACAAGGTAAGTAATTTTTGGGCAAAAATTACTTAAAATTCTTAGGTATTTTTAGCGTAATATATAAGCATCGAACTATCAGGAGTGCTTATGACGGACTATTTACTTAAGATGAAACAGGAACTTGCCGATACTATGGAGAAACTCTCGTTACTTTTGGAGAGTCTTTTTATTTATCTCGAGGCAAGGGAAGAAGCGCAGCAAGACGATTCAGTATGCTCGAAGGAGCAAGATATGAAATATCACACCGTAGAAATACGACCACGTGGAGGTGATAAGTATTGCAAGTGGTATGCGAGAGTGCCACTAGGCAAAAAATTGGACAAGTACAACTACAAGTATATATACGGACGTACCCGGACGGATTGCTATAACAAGCTAAAAGACTATCTAGACGGTGCGCAGTACAAAGCAGACGTCAAGAGAGTTAAGAAACTCGAACAGCCAAAGAGGACGATGACGTTCCTTACGTTCTATCCGATATATATCGACGTGTATCGAAGACCGTATATCAAAGGATCCACGTTGAGGACGTGCGAAAATATTTGGAAAAATTGGATAAAAGACACCTTCGGGAAGAAAAAAATTGCAGACGTGGAGAAGACGGATGTTTTGACGTTCTTATCTTCGATAGGCTATGATCAACAGCGCCACCGTGTTAGACTATGGCTAAGCCACTTTTTTACAAGTGCAGTTACGCACGGTATCATCAAATCGTCGCCCATGACAGGTCTAAAACTACCTAAGCCAAAGAGCGTGGAGAGAGAATCGTTTACACCGGGAGAAGAACGACGTTTTGTGCAGCGTGCGAAACAATCGGATTATTGGCTTGCATTTGCACTTATGCTATATGAAGGACTTAGACCGGGAGAAGCAAAAGCACTACGAAAATGCGACGTCAAAGAAAACTGTATCGAAGTATGTCAGGCATTAGACGATTTTTGCGACGTTACGTCAACTAAGACCGGCAACGTAAGAAGAGTACCTATCTTCGAGCAAACGAAGGAGCTACTGCAACGTTACGTGGAAGACAGGAGCAAGGATTTGATATTCGATTTTGATAGAAAGAGCAAGAACACGCTCAATATGGAATATCGAAAGATAATGCAGGACGTAGGATTAGACCGGGTAATGTACACGTTACGTCATACGTTCGCTACACGGTGCGCCGAAGCGGGAATATCGCCAAAGCAGGTGCAACTCTGGATGGGACACTCCGACGT
>JBJETR010000050.1:0-2194 GCA_051883415.1 Christensenellales bacterium
ATGGAAATAACCAAAGATATGTTGATAGCAGACGCTCTTAGAGCAGGCAATACCGAAGCAATCGCTTCGACTCTCCAATCCATCGGTATGCATTGCTTCGGCTGTGCAATGGCGAGAGGAGAAACAGTTGAAGAAGCCGCTATGGTGCACGGCGTGGACGTGGACGACCTCGTAAAGCAACTCAACGTTGCCGCTAAGAGCGAGTAAGAATAGCGATAGTGGATAGTAAAATGCCCATTCCAACAAGAATGAGCATTTTTTTTGGTTGAGATTGACACGCTCGCTTTGCTCACTTTGCTAACGCAAAATGCACGCAACGCTATGACATAATAGGACAATCCTTCCGTCCGCTTCGGTGGTTTTTCTCACGGTGTAGATGCGAGTAAGACAAGGAGTACGCGGATTTTGTGCAGGGAGCATACTCATTGTATGTGACCAAACAAAAACGTAAGTTACGACGCTGTATTACGACTCATATCCGCCGTGAGACACCCTTCCCTTGCACAGGGGCGGCTTGCAAGCGGTTGAGATTGCCACGCTACGTCTTTCTATCTCAAAATGTACACAACGCAATGACATAGACACATTGTCCTATCGTGCGTATAAGTATTGCGAAGGATTTTTATGTGAATGAGAAAAAAATTAATATTGACAAGTTATAGTAGTGCGTGTATACTTAAAATAATCTTATAATATATCAAAGTAGGTAGAGAGTATGAAAAACAGATTTTTTACAATCTTATTGATATTAGTGGCTGTGATTGTTATTGGATTGGTTGCGGTAGGCTGTGACACCGATAACTATGAACCAAATATCCCAAACGACTCAAACGACTCAAATAATTCAAACGGAGCAAATAATGACGTTGAGTTTACGGTGTCGTTCGATACAATGGGTGGTAGCAGTATAGCATCCGTCCAAGTAAATAGCGGAGATAGATTGTCGGCGCCGAGTCAGCCAAGCAAAAAGTCATACGTCTTTGGCGGTTGGTACAAGGAGAGTCAATGCCAAAACGAGTGGAACTTTGAAGCCGATAGCGTGACTAGCAACGTTACTCTATATGCCAAGTGGGATGAGTGTATCAACCATACGCCTAATAGTGACTGCGTATGTTCTAAGTGCGGAGACGAGGCACACGACCTCGATGCGGACTGCGTATGCAGGATATGTAAAGAGGCATTTCATAACGTGGGTAGCGACTGTCTATGTGCACGATGTGGTGATACGATACATATGGCAGACGGCAAATATTGCAGACACGAAGACGTAATATACTTTGGATATTATCCGCAGACGGAAGTCAAGGATAGCAATATTACCTCGGCACTGACAACGCAAGCGGGAAGTCTCCCTACGAGTGGCAACGCAGGCTCTTGGACGTCTTACGGATATTACGATAACGGGGCTGTAAGCGACTATATGTGGTACGTAGATATAAGCTATCAAGACAATAATTATAGGGGTGTCTACTTCTCGCAATATAGATTAAAAATACCAAGCGATACAGGATCAAGCGAAAAAAGTTATCAGGACGACAACGAATATTTTGTTGATACGGTATATTGGTTTAAGTACGAGCCTATAAGTTGGAAGGTGCTGCAAGAGAGCGGAGAAAGTGCATTCTTGTTATGCGATATTGCGTTGGATAGTCAAAGTTTCGACTACAAGGGCGGTAGTAATTATAACAACAATTATGCAGAAAGCACGATAAGGGCTTGGCTAAACGATACATTCTACAATACTGCATTTTCGTCACTACAAAAAGAGCTAATCTTGATGACGATGGTGGACAACAGTGTAGAAAGTACGGGAAATGACGAAAATCCATACGCGTGTGAAGATACCGAGGATAAGATATTCTTGTTAAGCTGCAAGGAGGCAATTTCTTACGATTTGGATAGAGCAAGTCGTAAGCGCAAGTCAACGGACTATGCCAAGAGTCAAGGTTGTTGGCAAGATACAAAAGATGGCTATATAGGAAACTGCTATTGGTGGCTTAGATCTCCTGACAACCGCGAAAGCAATCATGCGCACGGAGCCGACGTCACGAGCACCTATGTCGACTACACTCACTACGGCATTGTCCCCGCATTATGGATACGCTTGTGATGGATTGAAAGATACAAAAGCACACTCTTTGATGTGAACCCAAAAGTTTGGACAGAAAACATTAAATTATTTGAGATTGAGTTC
>JBJETR010000051.1:0-9888 GCA_051883415.1 Christensenellales bacterium
GCCGATTGATATATTGCACTCATAATTATTCCTCCTCTACAGCTTTGAATGCTTGCTCTAAATCTTGCAGAATGTCGTCGATATGTTCGGTACCGATAGACAATCTAATTGTGCTTTGCTTGATGTCCTGCTCCTCAAGTTCTTGCTCGTTGAGCTGACTGTGAGTGGTGGTCGCAGGGTGAATAACCAAGCTCTTGACGTCGGCTACGTTGGCGAGCAACGAGAAAATCTTGAGGTTGTCGATAAACTTATGCGCCTCTTGTTGTCCACCCTTGATATCAAAGGTAAATATCGAACCGCCACCGTTAGGGAAATACTTGCGATACAATGCGTTGTCGGGGTGGTTAGGAAGCGACGGGTGGTTGACCTTGGCTACCAATCTATGATTAGAGAGGTACTCTACCACCTTGGCGGTGTTGTATGCGTGACGCTCGAGTCGCAAGGACAAGGTTTCTACGCCTTGCAACAGCAAGAATGCCGCAAACGGTGATATCGTCGCACCCGTATCTCTAAGCAAAATCGCTCTGATATAAGTGACGAATGCAGCCGCACCTACCGCCTTGGTAAAGGATACTCCGTGATAGCTAGGCGTTGGCTCGCTGATTGCAGGGAATTTGCCCGACTTCTCCCAATCGAATTTGCCCGAGTCTACGATGATACCGCCGAGAGTCGTGCCGTGTCCACCGATGAATTTGGTAGCCGAGTGCACCACTATGTCGGCGCCGTGCTCGATTGGTCTGATAAGGAACGGCGTGCCGAAGGTGTTGTCCACTACTAGTGGCAAAGAGTACTTGTGCGCAAGACTTGCCAAAGCGTCAATATCGGGTATGTCGCTGTTTGGATTGCCCAAAGTTTCTATGTAAATGAGTTTGGTGTTGTCCTTAATTGCCTTCTCTACCTCGGCTAGGTCGTGGATATTGACGAAGGTCGTGGTGATGCCAAAAGCCGGCAAGGTGTGTTGCAATAGATTGTAACTGCCACCGTATATCGTCTTTTGTGCTACGACGTGACCGCCGTTTTGCGCCAAAGCTTGTATGGTGTAGGTGATTGCCGCCGCTCCCGAAGCAAGCGCAAGTCCCGCTACTCCGCCCTCTAGAGCCGCAATCCTCTTTTCGAGAACGTCTTGGGTGGAATTGGTAAGTCTGCCGTAAATGTTGCCCGCATCGGTGAGTCCGAATCTGCCCGCCGCTTGCGCGCAGTCTTTGAAGACGTAAGAGGTGGTGGCGTAGATAGGCACTGCCCTTGCGTCGGTTGCTATATCGGGCGTCTCTTGCCCTACGTGAAGTTGTTGCGTTTCGAATTTATAATTGGACATAATTGATTCTCCTTGTCTAAAATGTGATTGTGGTGTAATTTGCGATAGGGTTGCCGATATTACCTATTACACATTCGACCGAATCTAAAATTGTGACGTATAAGTCTTGTTAAGTATTTCTCCATTTTAATAAACCTACTTTGTTACTATGTTGAGTAGATAATACCACAATTAACATATGTTGTCAATAGGTTTTGTGTGTTTTTTATTGTTTTTTTCAAAAATTTGTGTTAGACTATGTTTGGAGGATAACAAAATGATTTCTACACGAGGAAGATACGCACTGAGAGTGATGATTGATATCGCCGAAAACGGCAATGGAAGATATATCCCACTAGACGAGATTGCAAGTAGACAACAGATATCGGAAAAGTACTTGGAGAGCATTTTGGTTATACTCACCAGAGGCGGAATGCTCAACGGCTTGAGAGGCAAAGGCGGCGGATACAAGCTCACCAAAGCCACGTGCGACTATACCGTGGGCGATATCTTGAGATTGACGGAAGGCTCGCTTGCTCCCGTGGCTTGCCTAAAAGAAGGAGCCGAGCCTTGTGTAAGACAAAACGAATGCAAAACTCTCGGCGTGTGGAAGGGACTCGATAAAGTTATCAACGAATATCTCGATAGCATTACCCTCGACTCGCTGGTGGGACAAGGCGTGGATTATAGTATCTAGAATATTGAATTATATTGCAAATTGAATGACTATATATTGATTGTATAATATATAATATCAATACAAAGACCGTGTTGAAGCGATAGGGTTTTGTTATCTCCTTACGACTTAGTAAAATACGGGAATTGTGATATAAAAAGACCGCATTTTTGCGGTCCTTTTTATATCTATCAGGTTATCAGCTAGTTGAGCATCTATTTGCGGGCGTCGATTGCCGCTTTCATTGCCATCCATAGTGATAGGTCGTCCTCGGGCGGTACGTCGCACGTATAGTGCCATACCATGAGTCCGCCCACGCCGTGGTCGATGGCAAATGCCGTCTTGTCGTATACCATTTGCCAGCCGTTGTAGTACAGTCTCTTGACCTCGTTGCCGTCTAGGTCAACAAGATGATTGCCTGCTTCGTCATATTTGCCGTCATAGATATTGCCGAACTTGCCGAGCAAATGCGTAACCGCGTTGTAATCTCCCCAGAATAGAGCCGTGTCGATAGGTCGAGAATAGAACGGTATGCCCATATCTATCTTGGATATGTCGGTGTAGGCATACGGAAGATTGAGGGTGAGAGCGTTGAGGTTCTCCATATCGCGTATTCCACGATATGCCGACTCGGCAAAGGTGGAATGATAGCCGTGCTCTTCGTAGGTTTCGTCGTAGTTCATAACCTCTACCCAATCCACGTTGTCTAGTCCGCTGTGGTCGAACAAGCCAATTTTGTAGATTGCCCATGAGCAAAGTGCGACTGTCACGAGCTTCTGCGGTGGCATTGCCTCTTGCAACATTCCGCAAAAATCGAAGAGGTGCTTGTACTCGGTAGGGTTGGTAGGATATTCGTAGTCAAAGGAGAGCCCGTCCAGATCGTACTTTTCGCAAAAAGCCGTGGCATTGGCAAGCAAAGTGTCTTTGTAGGTGGTAAAGGCAGGATCGTGAATTTCGTTGGGATAACGATTGCCCTTGAGGTCTTGTCCGAGTATAGTGCATACTATGGTAGTGCCGGGCTGAGCAACCGCCCTGACGTTGGCAAGCGCCGTCTCAAAAATCTCCTCTCCGTCCTTGAGTACGCCGTCTACCTCAAAGTCATTGAAGTATATATTGCCATACTCGTCAAAATAAGTGCAAGTGATGAGGTTGACGTGGTTGATGACCTCGAAGTGCTCGGGGTGCAAAGACTCGATATTTTGCACGTAAGGCGCAACGACGTATGCCGTTACTCTGAAGTCTTCGTCGTAAGAGCCGTGGATATCAAATATTTCCACGTCCTTTATCTTGACGCTCTTGCCTGCCATAGGCGTGATTTTGACGATGAGTCGGTCTGTCGTGACAGCCTCGAAAGCACAATATCTATATGCTCCGATGAGGTCTTGACGATAGAAGAAAACCTCGTTGCCCTCTCCGTCTTGATAGTACATCTCGAACTGCTCTACGTTGTTGTCTTTTTCTTTGAGCACTACCGTGTTGAAGGTCTGCTCGGTATCAAACTTGACGGTGACGGTATCGCTCGTCTTGGTAACGCAGGCATTAGCCGTCAAGTCGGCATAGTCGCCCAAGTAGCCTTCGGTATTGGTGAGGGTATAATTAACTCCTATCCCCACGGCTACCGCAAGCATTGCAACCACTATAACTATGGTCAAGATTTTGGCTTTGATTGTCATAATTTCTCCCGTGACACTAATTGTATGGCGATATAATATCGCAAAGTATCTTGACAAAATTATAATAAAATAATAGAGCTTTGTCAATAACGTCGATATTTCGGATAATCTATTTCGACTTTTGAAAAATCCTACTTGTAATGAAAAAAATAGTATGTTATTATTATTTTGTAGGAGAAAATTATGGGTAAAATCAAAAACGCCTTTGGTAAACTAGGAAACGTTGTGAAAGGCTTTAAAACTTATTGGAACAAACCGCCTAAGGGACGCTACCTTTCTTATAAGGAAGCCGCCGCTTACTGCGTGGGTGGAATGGGTGCCGTAGGCGCAACGGTCATTCCTAACTACGTCACTCTACAAGCAGGTATTTACATTGCCGCAGCTCTCAATATTGCCGTAGACCATATCGTCATCATAGGTATCATAGGCAATATCGTCAACATACTAAGAGCGCCGATTTATTCGATGCTGGTCGACAATACCAATACCAAATACGGTAAGTTTAGACCGTATCTGATATGGATGCCTATACCTATAGTCGTGTGTATGTTCGCCATAGGTTGGATACCGCAAATGCTGACAGACCATTATATGGTGATGCTGGTAGTCTATACGATAATATTCCAACTGTTGCAGTTCTTCGTGGGCTTGTATTCGTTGGCTTTCACTACCCTGTTGCAGGTAATCACCCCTGCCCAAGGCGAAAAAGAATGGTTGATGGGTATCGGCGCAACGGTGTATTCCCTCGGTCCGTCTCTAGTCAATATGATTATTCCTTTCCTCGGCAACTGGTTGTACACCTATACTCTGACTACGGGCGAGAAAATCATGGGTATCAATACCGTTGGACCTTTTAAGTGGGTGACACCTATCGCAATGATGATTTGCCTTGCACTTGGCTATTGGACAGCCTTTGGCACCAAAGAAAGAACGGCAACCTCCAAACAATATAAGCAAAAAGTCAACTTCAAACGAGGCATCGTGTCTACGGCTAAAAACAAATACTTCTGGCTGTACGCATCCAGCTCTATACTCGGTACTTTTAAGCTTGCAGGTACTTCTTTTGTAGTTTGGCTGTGCAGCTATGCAATACAACAATCATGGGCTCAGTCGCTATTCGTGACGATTATGGGCTCTGCGTGCGTACCGGGAATGGTGCTTGCACCGCTGTTTATCAAAAAGTTTGGCAAAAAGAATATAATCATATTTACCAACATTCTCTGCGTAGTGCTGACAATTCCGCTACTATTCGTTGGTATGAGTTACAACGCATTTACGCCGTACTTTATAATTATATTATCCTTTATCATTACGCTCGCCAACTCTTTGCAACTCGTTACGGCTCCCGCTATCCAAACACAAATGTACGACTATCAACAATTCCAGACGGGTGAAAGACAAGAGGGCTTTATCTCTCAATGTGCCTCTATGTTGACTATGGCGATAGGTATCGGACTATCGTTCGTCAACCCTGCTATATACAAATTGCACGGCTTCAACAACGACGCAACCGTGCTAACCAACCCCGACGTGCTGTACGGCATTATAGCAACGAGTGCAATACTCGGTATAGTCAGCGGTATCCTCGGTACGATACCTATGTTCTTCTGGGATATCACCGAGAAAAAGCATGCTTGCATAATCGAAACGCTTAAGGTTAGAGCATTGGCTCAAGACGGCATAGTTGACGCAGAAACGGCAACCTCTCTAGAAGATAGATTGATGAGCGGTGACGTGGAAGCCTTGAACCAATATGTAAGGGAAACTGGTATCGGCGGTGAGGACTTCCTATCCGTCAAAGACGCTCCAAGCGATACGAATACTACGGATAACGTAGAAGAAGTGACCGTGGACGTGCAAGAAAGCGTGATTGACGAGGGCGAGAATAATCAATAAATATCGCAAAAAGTCGATACGTATAAGCAAAAATCAAAGACACACGCACGATATGCGTGTGTTTTTGATTTGATATCGGTTAGATTGATTTGACTACAAACTCTCATTTGTTACTATCGTAAAGACGATTGCAACGAATTGAAAATCGGCCGAGCAATCAATGTTTATTCGTTAGGTTCTTCTAGGGGCAACGAACTAGGTCTATCCAAAAACTTATCTCTGAATTTGGTCAATACCTTGACAAGAGGCAAAAACAAGAGTGGAAATACTATGGCGTTGCACACGATTTGCACTACGTAAAAGACAATTCCTCGGCTATAGTATATGGCAAATCTTTGCCAAAAATCCTCCCAAAATCCACTGAAAAGCCCTACGTCAACTAGCGAAGTCAATACACCGAAAAACGCCGTCAGCGCCACTATCACCGCCGTGATTATCAAACGACTGCTGACCTTGAGTAGCCTGAGCAACCAATATATCATGCACACCATTGGCCAATAGATAAGGTATGACAGTACCCACGTGTTGACGCCCCATATCAAAGTTTCTATCCCCACGAAAAGCACTATCGAGACTACACCTATAAGTCCGAATACGTAGCCGTAAACCGCACAAAGCAAACTGACGACCTCTACGTTGGGAATAGCCGACAAGGCGAGCTTTCCCGCTTCGATAGTAGCCGTCATTATTGCTATCAGGGCGACCTTTTTGGCGCCTATGCTCACGCTTTGCTTACCCGTCATATCAATAACTGTACTTGATGATTGTTATATAGATAATCGCTCCGTCTTCTACGGACATAGACGATACGCCAACTCCCGAACTCGTCAAAGTCTTGCCTTGATAGTCCACTGTGCTTGCGTACTCGGAAACGTCTGCATCCTTGGCAACCGAAGTGTAGAGATAAATAGATTCTCGTGCCTCAACGTTTTCTTCCAAAATGCCAACTTTAGTAAGATATGCACCATACGTGCTATCTTGGATTGTATAGTCTAAACCTTCATTGGCTTGGAGATAGTCCAAAATCGCAACGACTCCGCCGCCCTCGGCGATATCGGATAGGTCCACCTTGTATTCGGTTGCTTCGCCCTCAAGCGGAGCTACGACGATGGTCACCTCTCCTTTGGACGGCATGTCGGGTTGACAAGCCACGGCACACAAAACAAGTGCGAGCGTAAGACAGATAATAACTGCTACTTTGCTAAAATTTTTCATATATATTCTCCTTATTGTAGGGCAAAAGAAAAACCTACTCGTGCGAGTAGGCAAGCAAGACGTAAGTCCATTCTCCCTTGCCCAAGAATTACTTTACTATGTCGTTGACAGGCAGGTTATCCGACTGTGACGGTAATGGCTGTTGCGACGGATTTTCACCGTTCTTCCCACTGCTCTTAGCCCTAAGGCAGGTCTGTCAAACTATTGATATTGATATGTTAGCATAACTAATACGCTTTGTCAAACAATGATTGCTAACATTATAAAAATCCTAATAAGTATCGACTTTTAGACGTTTTGGTAGGCTTGTAAGTTACTTGTTGTCAATATAATAGCTGACAAGATCAACAACGCCTTGATTGTTGTTGCCACCGTCCTTGATAGTGCATTCGTATCTCATGCCTACCTTTTGCATTACTCTACCCGACTTAGGGTTGTCAGCGTCGTGCTTGGCAATTATCCTCTTGAAGCCAACCTCGTCAAATAAATACCTGATAACCTCTCGTGCCGCTTCGGGCATTATGCCACGCCCCCACCATGCTCTGCCGAGCACCCAGCCGAGCTCCGCAATGAGTTGAGCTACGCTCTTGACAACGGCAATATTGCCGATTAGCTCGCCCGTGTCTTTGAGTACTATACCCCATTGATAATAGTCGGGGGCATTATATCCGTCAACGCACATAGTTAGATATGCTCTCGAATCGTCTACGCTTTGATGAGTCGGCCAAGTCAAATATTTGGTGACCTCGTCGTCACTCGCCCAATTGTCGAAAACCGATTGAGCGTCCTCTAAGGTGAGTGGACGCAAAATTAGTCTATCCGTAGTCAATACCTTAGTCCCTTGATGATTCATAATAGTTTTGATTTGTTCCTTTGGGTTGTTGAGCCTAAGTCGATAAAACTTGCCCATAGTGCGTATTGTGCCACCATTGCACTCGTATGGCACCACTTTTTCTAAAACGAAGCCGAGTTTTTGAATTACGCGAGCGGATGCCTCGTTGTCAACCGAGTGCAAAGCAATTAGGCTCTCAATCTGCAATATCTGTTGTGCAAACCTAAGCACCGCACGCATCGCCTCGGTGGCGTAGCCTTGTCCCCAAAATGCCTTGCCGAGATTGTAGGATATATCCCACTCGCCTTGCTCGCCGTCAAAATATATCAAGCACGTGCCTATGGTCACGCCGTCCTTGGTCGTGATGAGCCACCTGTACCAATCGTCGCTGTCTATCTTGGACAGCTCTTCTCTCACAAATCGGCGAGCATCCTCTATATCGCTACTCGCCTTCCAATACATATATCTTGATACCTCCTCGTCGCTCATCCAACACGAGAAAATATCCTCCACGTCACCCTCTTGTATCGGGCGTAAAACTAACCTATCGGTGTATATATTACTTGTTGTCATAAATTTCGTTTCTCCTTGGTAAAAATAACGTTGAGTACCCTCTCAGTAATAAAGATATATTGTCCGTCGTCGCTTGTATGAACGTCGTAGCTATCTACGACTTTTTGCCCGTGTCGTTCTTTGATTGCCTCAAAGCCAATCGCCGTAGACTTGAGCCGAGGAAACGTGATTGAGGTTTCGAAACAATCTACCATATCCAGCCCTACCGATTGCCCGAGGCTCTGCCAATCGGACAAAGTATAATACTTGATATGTCCGTCGTCTCTCATCTTCATATAGTCGTCGACAAAACGTGTGATATCAAGGTCGTTGGGCGTTGGATCGGCGATAAAGAGCTGTCCGCCGAGCTTTAGCACCCTGCTTATTTCTCTAAAGGCGGCGTAAATATCGGGAAAATGGTGCAGTGCGTATCTGGTTACGACTACGTCAAAATTGTCTGCTTGGAATGGAAAATTCTCGCCGTCGTAAGATAAAAAAACTACGTTGGATAACCCCTCTTGCTTAGCTCGCTCAATATTCTTTGCCAGCGTATTATTTACAATATCCAATCCAACGACTTGCACCTCTGGATATTGCCTTGCGATTGCTAACGCTACGTAACCCGTGCCCGTGCCTAGGTCAAGCACTTTGGCGTTGGGACTTAGTTGCAGAGAGTCTATTATTTGGGACAAATGTCTTGCGTCTTGAGTCTGTCTATCGTACAATTTACCTTCAGCAAAACTCTTTTCGAATCCCTCTTTGGTTGCTTGCAAACTTATTTTGTATTCCATTTTTCTTATAATTTTTATTGGTTAGTGATTGTATGAGGTTTTTATCTTGATTGAAAACGTTCTTCTCACTTTTCTATTGAGATATAGCCTCACTCAAATTCGTATCCTGCAAATTTTAGAGCTTCGATTGCATTGTCGTAGTCTTCCGCTTTGACCAAAATATAGTCCGTGTTGTACGTGGAGATAGCAAAAATACCAATATCTCGTTCCGCTAGAATGCTACTCAATTTGGACAACACCCCCGTCAAAGAAAAGTCTAAAATGCCTTGTATGCGAAATCCTCGCCAACCGTCTTCTCTTGCAAGTGTAGACAATGGCGTATCTTCCGTCTTGCAGACGAGCGATATCTCTTCCTCGGTCTTGCCAATAAAGAAAATTTCTCGGGCTAGGGCTATGTCTTGTATTGATTTTACTTTGCAAATAGTAAAATTGAAGTTTATTTTTTTTAGTTTCATAATTATATTATCGTATTTTGAATAATTGTCGTGTCGTTAGGTTGCTAACCCCAATAATTTATTTATCAATCCAATTATATTAGGAATTCTTTTTTGCAGTCGTAATGGAGGAGATTAAAAGTTTTCTTATTTTGCTACATTTAGCAAATAGGTCAGCATATTCAAGTTCTGTAAGTATGCTTGCTTTCTTGAATATATCGAGCCAATATTCGGTTTCGTAACATTCTTTTAATGCTATTTGAAACTTGTTAATAAAGTCCGCTTTGCTAGAAGCATAGTTTGCTTCATGTATATTAGCTCCTATACTTGTACCACTACGAAGCAACTGATTGACAATCGCTACCGCTTGTTTTCTATCTTTGAGGCTATTGCAAATTGCTATTATATCTACCGCAAAAGCTTTGGAAAGCATAACTAATTGATTATCTTTCATTTTTTCTCCTAATTGAATGAATTGACGGCGTTGGCGTCATGAATTGGCTCCGCCATGATTTCTCGCTTCGC
>JBJETR010000052.1:0-2134 GCA_051883415.1 Christensenellales bacterium
TTTGTGCAAAGGGAGGTGGCTTGCCGAAAGGCAAGACGGAGGGATTGCCTTACTTGTCATTGCGGTGGAGCGAAGCGACTGTGGCAATCTCAATCCATATGTCATTGCGAACGAAGTGTGGCAATCTCTACAACTTCCCTCTATCGCAACGCATCTCTTATCTTTTTCAGGCACTCGGATACGCCCATATCGTTGGCTACTTCCACGTCGGCGCTTGACTTATACAGTAGCTTCCTTTCTTCAAAAATGCTCAACACGTTTTGACTTTTTCCCTTGAGTAGAGGTCTGTTGCTCGTATCGCAATCGTCTACTATCAAGTGTGGATTTCTATTAAGCCACACCACGCTACCGCTCGCCCTCAGCATGGCTGTATTGATTGGGTTCTTGACGATACCTCCGCCCGTTGCCACAACCAATCCTTTGCATTTAGCAAGGCGTGCGAGCACCTTGCTCTCGTATTTTCTAAAAGCCTCTTCGCCCTCGCTCTCAAATATTTGCGGTATGCTCTTGCCGCATAGCTTCTCTATCTCGCTGTCGCTGTCGACAAGCTTTTTACCCAAAGCCTTGCTAAGCGCCTTGCCCACGGTGGTCTTGCCACAGCCCATCATTCCCACGAGGTAGATATTGTTACCGCTATTGACGTCAAAGCCCGTCTTGAGTCGCTTGTATTCTTGTTCCACCCAACTCTCGTCTACTGCTATCTTTTGCCAATACTCTTGCGACTTGACGGCTTGTGCCACCAACATATATAGACCGTTAGCTATATACAAGCCTTGCTCACTCGCCTGAGCCAAAAATTCAGTAAGGCTAGGATTGTATACCACGTCCACGGCTACTTGGAAGTTGGACAATACCTCCTTATCCACGGGGCTTACGCCTACGTTAGGACTCATACCTACGGGAGTGGTATTGACTATGAGATAGCCTTTGACGGATTTCAATTCTTCATAAGATATTTGACTATCGCTAGGCGTGCGAGATACGACTAGCACCTTATCTGCGCCCGCTTGCTCTAAGCAATACGCCACCGCCTTGCTTGCTCCGCCACTGCCCAGCACCACGCAAGTTTTGTCTTTGACCGCGATGCCGTTGTATCTGAGTAGAGCCTCGAAGCCGTAAGTGTCGGTATTATAACCTATATATTTTTCTCCCTCTTTGACTACGGTATTGACTGCGCCAAGCACTTTGGCGTCACCTCTTATATCGTCAAGGGCGGATATTATCTTTTCTTTGTAAGGTACGGTGACGTTGAGTCCGTCGAAATTGCCAACAATATCTCCGATACTCGCCCATTCCTCTTCGCTCACTTCTCTTTTGCAATACTCCCCGCTCACGCCGTATCTTCTAAAGTAATCTGCGTGAATTGTAGGAGAAAGACTGTGCGAAAGTTTTTTGCCAAGTACGCAATATCTCATTTTACTTCTCCGCTCTTGTACTCGCCTATCAGCTTGAAGACGGTGGAATTTTGTTGCAAATATTCAAGTGCCAGCATCACGTTGGTTTGATTGCAGTTGCCCTCCAAATCTACGTAGAAGCTATAATTTTTGGGATTGTTTTTGATAGGGCGTGACTCTATCATCGTCATATTGACGTCGTATCGAGCAAATACTCTCAATGCGTTATATAGACTTCCCACTTTGTTTTTGATGACAAAATGCACGCTGACCTTGTCGGCTTGGCAGTTGAGCATGCTCTTGGCTATCACGACGAACCTGGTAAAGTTATCCTTGCACGTAGCCACGTTTTGCTCCAAAATATCTAGTCCGTAAATCTCGGCGTTGGACTTGTCGGCAAGAGCGGCACAAGTTAGGTCGTCACCTTGAGCTATCAGCTTGCACGCCGAAGAAGTAGAGCTACACTCGTGTGTCTGCAACCCGCGAGAGAGCAAAAACTCCTTGCATTGTCCGAGTGCTTGAGGATGAGAATACACGTCGGTAATATTCTCAATCTTCGAACCTTTTTTTGCAAGTAGACTGTGCTCTATTCGTAGCCACTTTTCACCCACTACGTACAAGTTGTATTTGCCAAGTAGGTCGTATACGTCGGTGATTGCGCCGGTGGAGGAGTTTTCGATAGGCAAAACGCCGTACTTAATATCGCCGTTGCTCACCGCCTCGAATATATCTTCAAAGCT
>JBJETR010000053.1:0-2127 GCA_051883415.1 Christensenellales bacterium
ATTTTTACGAATTCCATACCGCACCTCCTTGATTTTAGTCGGCTATTACGTCGTTTACGCCGTCGCATTTTACTATAGCTATGCCTTGCGTTTTGTCACCCACGACTAGCAACAGGTCGCCTTCGGATAGTTCGAAGATATCTATTGCTTTCGGTGGCAATTTTATTGTACCGTTTGCGCCTAGATGAGTCAGCCCGAACAAGTATCTATCGCTTTGCGGATCGACTTGTTCTAGACACCCGATAGGCTTGTGAACCAATGCGTCCAACGATACGCCGTAGTATTGCGAGAGAGTGACGAGATTGTCGATGACGGGATAACTTGCTCCCGACTCCCATTTAGCTACGGATTGTCTTGATACGCCCGCTATTTCGGCAACGTCTTCGAGAGTCAATTTGTTTTTCGTACGTAAGGTTTTTAGATTTTCGCTCAGCGTAATTTTCATATCAGCCTCCATATATATTGTAACTTATCTATTAGCAGTCTTCAACCAAGTGGTTTTAACGCTTTACGTTAAATTTAGTTGCATAGGTCAACCGTGCTATTGATTAAAAATTAGCGACCTGTATCGACTTAATAGGGTACAGGTCGCGATTTTGCGTATAATTATTCGTCTTTCTTTTTCAGCTTCGTCTTGTTGCCTTGTTCGTCTAGGACGTAGCAGTTGTCGAGTTGGGCACGCAAGTTGCGTTTGAATCCGTCTATATATTCTTGCCTAAGGCGTGCTTGCTCTTGCTTTTCTTCTTCGCTCAAGCCGACAGTCTTACTCTTTTTTGCTAGTTCGTTAATTCTATTGATATCTACCATGGCTTTATTGTATCAAAAGTATGTGATTAAGTAAATTGTTTGGTGCAAGTTGTGTACAAAAGATGTAAAATTTATTATTTTTTTATTGAAAAAAAACGGCTTTGGGACTAAAATGAATACGTGGAGTGTGTATTATGGACAAGAAAAGATTAAGCAAGGGCAAAGTTGCTCTCATCGTCGTTGCGTCGATTATTTTAGTCGTCGGGGCATTTCTCGGCGTGGTAGGTATTCTCAATATCGAGTTTCGCAAGGACAACTTGGAGTATATTGAGACGTCGATTAGAGCCGTAGAGTACGAGGAACAGCTGACTCCTACTTACGAGGATGGATATTGGACTTTTACGACTGACGATGAGTTCAAAATTTTGCAACTCACCGATATACATATAGGTGGCGGATGGCTTACCAAAACCAAGGACTACAAGGCTATCAACGCCGTTGCCAATATGGTTACCGCAGAGAAGCCCGACCTTGTAATCATTACGGGCGATATGGTTTTTCCGGTAGGAGCTTTCGGTGCGACTTTCAACAACCAAGCGGAGATAGAGTTGTTTGCAACTCTTATGGAAAAGTTGGGCGTATATTGGACTGTCACCTTGGGCAATCACGATAGCGAGTGGTATAGCTTCTACGATAGACAAGCGGTAGCCGATATATATAGCGACAGTAGGTGGACTAAGTGCCTGTTTGAGGACGACGGTGACCTATACGGTTGTGGCAATTCCGTCATCAAAATCAATAATTCTTCGGGCATCGTCACCCAAGCCTTGTTTACTATGGACAGCAACTCGTATATGTCGGACAAGTTGTCGGATGCGTTGCTTGCCGTGTTTAGTTCCAAATACGACACCTTCCACGATGACCAAATAGAGTGGTATAGGCAAGAAGTTACCAAAATTCACAACGAAAACATTGCATTAGACACTGAGTGTCCTATGTTCAAGTCGCTGTTATTCTTCCATATACCTTTGCTTGAGACGAGGGAGGCGTACAATCAATATTTGCAAGCGGATTGTCAAAATACCGAGGACGTGCAATGGCTGTACGGGGTAGTCGAGGAAAAAGAGCCTTACGTCTATTCTTCTCCGATAGATACCAATATGTTCGAGACGATCGTCGAGCTAGGCAGCACGCAAGCTATGTTTTTCGGACACGACCACGTCAACAACATTGCCTTGACATACAAAGGTATCAATATGGAATACGGCATGAGCGTCGACTATCTAGCCTATGCGGGAATAGATAAAGTAGGCAAGCAGAGAGGTTGCAAAGTCATCACAGTCCAACCCGACGGCAGCTACGGTAGCGTCAACAACAACT
>JBJETR010000054.1:0-2039 GCA_051883415.1 Christensenellales bacterium
AATCAAAAAGGATATAGAATATGTACTTAGATAAAATCAAATTCGGTCCAAGCGGGACGTGCGAGGACTTCAAAAACGAGGGTTACCTACACACCTATCAAGTACCCGCCTGGCTAAAATCAAAGGGGCTGGATTGCTTTGAATATTCATTTGGCAGAGGCGTAATGCTCAAGCCCGATACTGCCGCAGTCATCGGCAAGGCTTTTAGCGACTATAATATTGAAATATCCGTACATGCGCCGTATTTTATCAATCTAGCAACGCTGGAGAGCGACAAAGCCGACAACAACGTAAGATATATCTTCGATTCGCTCAAGGCGCTCAGGCTTATGGGCGGAAAAAGATGTGTTTTTCACCCGGGCTCTCCGCTCAAAAATCCACGAGACCAAGCAATGACCGTCTTGCTCAAATCCTTTGAAAGAATATTGCAACTCAAAGAAGAATATGGCTTTGGCGACTTGCTTCTTTGTCCCGAAACTATGGGTAAAAAGGCTCAGCTGGGCAATCTTGACGAGATAATCGCTATGTGTGCAATGGGTGACGACAATATCGTGCCTTGCATAGATTGGGGACATCTGAATAGCCGAGATTGCGGAGTATTCTATACCAAAGACGATTATAAAAGAGTCATTGACAAGCTGATTGACGGTATAGGAGAAAAAAAGACCAAAAATATGCACGTGCATTTTTCAAAAATACAGTATTCGGCAGGAGGAGAGGTAAGACACTTGACGTTTGAGGACGAGGTGTACGGACCGCCTTACGAACCATTTTTGGAAGTGGCTCACGATATGGGTATGACGCCGTATATCGTATGCGAATCTGCAGGCACTCAAACTCGCGACGCATTAGCAATGAAGAGCTATTATGATAGCTTACAAGACAACTGATTTTACAAAAAAATTAGCAAGTACTTTACTTATTGCTATCGTTGTGTTAAACTTATAAGGTAATGAACGATATTCAAGCATTGTTTGATAGTGCCGGAGTAGACGTAATAGTCGTACTTTCGCCGTCCAATACCTATTATTATAGTGGCTACGCCAGCTCCAATGCGCAAATCGTAGCTACTAGGCAGACTGCTTATTTTGTCACCGACTCTAGGTATTATGCCGAAGCGGCTTGCCGACTCGGGGATAAGTTTGAGGTAATATGCGGTACGCTTCAAGAGGTCTTGCAAAGTGTACAAGGCGAGATAATTGGTTGGGATAGCGACGTATCGTATCGACAGTATTTACAACTACTATCCATAGTAGGAGACCGTCGGCTCGTCGATATAGGCAAGCTGATTGATATGCAAAGGAGCGTCAAGTCGGCTAGGGAGATATCTCTCATCACCAAGGCTCAAGCCGTAACAGATAGGTGTTTTGAAGAGATTTTGCCTTATATCAGAGAGGGCGTCAGCGAAATCGATATAGCTGCCAGACTCGAATATCTCATTTTGTCCAAAGGCTGTGAGCTTGCTTTTGACAGTATAGTCGCTATCGGTAGCAATGCGGCTGTGCCTCACGCTCATCGCACGGAGAGGAAACTCAGACAAGGCGAGTTTGTTCTTATGGATTTTGGGGCAAAATATCAAGGGTATTGTTCCGATATGACTCGTACGGTATGTTTGGGCACGCCAAGCAGTAGACAAGCCCAAGTATACGAGAGCGTATTGCAAGCACAACAAAACGCACTAGACAATATCAAGGCAGGCATGACGGGCGTCGAGTGCGATGCTTTGGCAAGAGATACTCTGGCGAGCAAGGGATTGTCGCAGTATTTTACTCACTCTCTCGGGCACGGATTAGGCGTTAATATTCACGAAGGTTTGGCATTCTCGCCAAAGTGCCAAGAGAAGATACCTTCGGGAAGCGTTATGTCGGTAGAGCCGGGCGTATATATCGACGGAGAATTTGGCGTAAGAATAGAAGATATTGTGGTCATCGAAGACGAAGGACTCGTCGATTTGACCAAATCGAATAAAAAACTAATTTTACTATAATTGGAGGACTTTATGGCAGATTTTATCTTAGCAGGTGATTTTCGTAAGGGTA
>JBJETR010000055.1:0-9203 GCA_051883415.1 Christensenellales bacterium
CTCTTCAATATGATAGTCAAGACCAAGACCAATGAAGAGTTTATCGACCAACTCACCAAACAACTTGCAATAATGGAAAAGGAAGGATACAGCTTCCGCAAACCTAACTGATAACAATGCGACCTTTATGGTCGCATATTTTTTGGATAATATGCACTCACGATTGTGCGTCTATATTATTGTTCATAGATTTTCGATTTTTACAAAATTTATTTTTAATTTGACATATATAGTCATATTAATGGTGGTATTATACAAGTACAAAAGGAGAAAGGTTATGAATACTACCCAAAAAAGATATCAAAGTTTAGAAGATTTTTTACTTGCTCTCAACGTCAAGGAGAGCCTTGATAGAACAGACAAAATGTTTTTGACATCTATAGTCAAGAGACAGCATCAAGTGCTCGCCGATTTAGTGCAATTTTGCAAAAAATACCCTCAAGCCTTGGATAAGGACATTGTAGGCGGACTATATTCGATATTTTCCTTGCTCGACAATCAAGCGCAGTCCTTGATTTTTGGCTGATGATATAAAGTAGCAAGTTTTTGTTCTAATATATTCTTCCTTTATTGATGCAAGCCGATAGCCAATTAAATTTGGCTATTGCACTTGCATTTTTATTGTGTTATAATAATTATATTAAAAATTTAGGAGAAGCAATATGATTATTTCGTCCGCAAAAATAAAGAAAGAGATTTTCGTAGACAATTCGCATATTCAAAAATCGGTGTTGACCAACCTAATCACAGGCAGAGAGTTGACTTGCAACGGCTATGAGTTTGTAATAAGTTACACTATACCGGGCAAATTGTTTGGCAAAAAAGCAAGCTTTACAAGTAACGACATGACTATCGTAGACGCCGAAGACGACCATTATAGTTTGGAATACAGCGAGGCGGGCATTGATTGGCAAATCAAGCTGGTTTATTGCAAAGACGAAGCTTCGGAGGTTATCAAGAAATACCTAGAAATTAGTTGTTCTAATCCCAACGTAATTATCAACTACGTGGATATGGACAGCTTTGACGTGAGCGGTATCGAGCGTCAATGGACGATACCTCTTCCTAAGAAGAGAATTTTGATTCCGTCTTATATAGCAACAACGGGGCAGCCTTACTACGTGCAAGATATGTTTTTCGGCACGGAATTTCCAACGGCAGACAACCGTATAGTCGATGGACAAACGCACGCCAGATACTATTTGGGAAGAGCGTTTAAGGACGTAGCGCCAAGCGGCGTTTACATTACTACCACGTTCGTTATGGGTAGTGGAATTGGCGAAGAATTTAACGAGATGCGTACGTCGTTTTTCCAATACGTATCGAGTTTTAGCCGTCCTGCGAGGTTTAGAGTGCAGTTCAACAGTTGGTACGACCACATGTTGGATATCACCAGCGATAAGATAAAGAAATCCTTTAGCGAGGTGGGCGAAGGCTTTGCCAAGGCTGGCTTTAGACCTTTGGACTGTTACGTAATCGACGACGGTTGGACGGACTATAAGCGACCTGCTTTTTGGCAATTTGACAAATCAAGCTTTGACAATGAGTTTTACAACGAAAGCGAGCTTACCAAGTCGCTCGGCTCTACCTTTGGCGTATGGTTTGGACCACGTGGCGGATATACCACTCAGACTGTCAAATACGCTAGGTTCCTTACCAAGCTCGGTTATCCTAATTGTAGGCAATCCTTTGACATTTGCACCGCCAACCCTCGTTATATTAGGGATTTGTGCAATAGAATGGCGGATTTTTGCACAAAATACAACGTAAGTTACTTCAAGATAGACGGCTTTGCCATCACGCCTTGTAAGTCTTCTCGTCACGACCACCCAAAGGGCAAGGGTGACGGAATAGAATTCTACACCTTCTTGTGGGAAGAGTGGATAAAGGGCTTCGAGCATATTAGGAGCGTGCAACCCGACGTCTTCCTCAATATTACGTCTTATGCGCATTGTTCGCCATGGTTCCTCAAGTGGTGCGATGCGGTATGGATTAACAACTGTGGAGATATGGGTTACGAGGGCAAGGGCACCAGCCTAAATAGATGCCTCAACTATCGTGACAGCGCATACAAAGACTTCTTTGACGTAAGACAGTTGCAATTCCCGACGGCTTACATATACAATCACGAGCCATGTTATGCCGAGCGTAACTACGATCCGCCTCTCCCTAACCCAAGTCACAAGACTGTGGTTTATACATACGAAGAGTTTGAGCAGTATATGTACTTCTGTATGATGAGAGGCACGGGCTTTGTCGAAGTATACTTTAGCCCGAGCATGTTTGACGATAAGAGATGGGCTATCGCAGCCAAGACGCTTTCGTGGGCGGAAGACAACTTCTCGGTATTGCGCAACGCAGAGTTCTTCGGCGATAATCCAACCGATGGCGGAATATACGGATATTACGCTTTTGACGGCAATAGGGCAATTATGTCTATAAGGAACTCCGATGACGTTCCGCATAGTTACACCCTCGTCAACAGCAAGAGATGTCATAAGGACAACGCCTATACAATTTCACAATACTATCCTACCGCACAATTTTCGGCTGAAGTAGCAAAAGGCGAAAGCTTCGATATAGAGTTGCAGCCGTTCGAAGCCAAGATATACTACATAACTCTAAAAGACTAATCGCAAGAAAAGACGAGATATACTTGTGTTTGACGGCAATTTTTGCTACAATGATTGTCGAAAGAAAGTGTGGAGAACGAAATGAAAAAATATAGCAAGGTTTTATTTATTTTTATTTTGATTATTATACTTGCCATGACGGTGGTTGCCTGCAAGGATAAGGACGCCGACGGTTTGCTAAAGCTAGCCAAACCTACCGAGCTGACTATCAACGGCAACGCCTTGACTTGGTCACCGGTTGAGGGTGCCGTCAAGTATTACGTCAAAGTCAACGAAGAGGAGTTCGAGACTTCTTCTACCAGCTACAATATCCAAGTTAGCGAAGTGGGCGTTTATACCGTCAAAGTTAGGGCATACGGTGACGGCAATAAGTATGGTAGCAGCGATTACAGCGATCCGATTGAATACGTCAAAGGAGAGCTGCTAGCCAAGCCTGTGGTAACTATAAGCGGCAACGTAGCTTCTTGGAGCGCAGTTGAGGGTGCGGGTAGTTATTACGTCAAAGTCGTCAACAGAAGCGGAAGCTTAGTGGACGAGCTGACTGTAGAGCAGACGCTATACGTCTTTGAGGGGGAGAAGTATACGTCTTTTGACGCATACTCGATTACCGTGATTGCAAAACCTGCTCTTGACAACGTTACGGGCATTCAGTCTAGAGCAAGCGATGCCGTCAAGTTCGTGGTTAGCAAGACTCTCTCCACGCCTGTTTGGAACAAAATAACCTCTACCAGCGTTTGGTGGAACTCTGTGGAAGGTGCAAGTAAATACGAAATCAAAGTAACCGACGACAGTGGCGAAAGCAAGACTTATACTACTTCGGGTACAAGTTATAGCATCAGCAAATTCGAGATGGAGACGGCAGGCGATTATACTCTCAATATTAGAGCGATAGGCGACGGAGAAGTCTACATCTCTTCGGGTTACAGTGACGACAACATCGATTACGTACTGACAAAATTGGAAGGATTAGCTAGTTCGGATATCAACTATGCCCTCAATGCAGAGGACAAAATGTCTTTGTCATGGACGCTATCTTCAAGTTTGGCAGCCAAAGCCGACAAAGTAAAAGTTATGCTCAAAACTTATACGGCAAGCGGCGAGAGCAAGCTTAGCGAAATCTCCAAAAGTGTAGAAATTGAAGATGGTACTAGTAATTATAGCCTGGTAATAGATGATTTGTTCTTCAATGAAGACGGCACTGCAAGCAGAGATAAAGAGTACTATGGCAAAAGCTACAAGATATCTATAGTAGTACTTGCCGACGACAATAAGGTCGTAGACTCCGATACTTTGCTTACGGAGCACGTTTATAGCAACTATATCAAGCCTGTTTTGGAGGGTGGCACTTATCTCATCACCAGCGTGGGAGAGTTCGCATATATGGCGGTAGAACCTAACGCCAATTATAGCCTCGTCAACGATATCGACTTCAAAAACTATGAGTTTAGTATGGTGCAAGAATTTGGTGGCACTTTCAACGGCAACGATAAGCGTATATCCAATATAGTGCTCAGTGGCGATAGCGACAAGGTTGCAATATTCGGAGTTGTCAAAGATACGGCTAGCGTTACCAACCTTTATATCAAAAACGCTAAAGCCAAGATATCTGCCAACGTAGGTTACGTAGGCACAATTTGTGCAATCAACGAAGGCACGATAATGGATTGTTACGTTGACGGCACCCTAGCCGCTTACACTTACGATAGCGACGTGGAAGATGCGGAAAGATATTCTATCGACAACGTAGGAGGCATAGTCGGCTTTAACAAAAAGTTTGTCACCGATTGTTATGCCAACGTGTCCGTGACAGGCGAAATTGCGGGCGGTATCGCTGCACTTAACCAAGGCACAATCTCCGGCTCATATGCAATCGGAGACGTTACTGCCAAGGCTTATGACAAGGACTACGAGGGTAGAACAGTCAAGATTTATGCAGGTGGTTTCGTAGCATTCAACCTCAAAGACGGCACAAGCGAGGGTATCGTAGGCTACTGCTTTTCCGTCAACAACGTCAAAGCCGACGGTGGCAACGGAGCGGAAATACTCGCAGGCGGTCTAGTTGCGTACAATCAAGGCGGTATATACGATAGCTACTGCGGTGCACAATACAGCAAAGACGTCACCAATAGATTGACGGTTGTTGCAAGTGGCAACGATTCTATTGCAGGTGGCTTTGTTGCGGTCAACGAGAGTTTGATTTCCAACAGCTATTCCACTTCTCGTGCTAGCGGAACGAGTATGTCGGCAGGATTTGTCGGACTCAATAAAGCAGGCGCTACTATCAAGAGCAGTTTCTCCACGGGTGGCAGTGAGAACAACGGCGTTAGAGGCGGTTTCGCCACCACCAACCAAGGCGAAGTGACCAACTGCTATTATTACGCTTCGTCTTTCACACCGAGAGCCGATGAGGCGGGTACGGCAGTGACGGAAGGCGAATTACTGAAGCTTGGCGAAACGATTTGGAAGGGCGACTCTGACAGCAATTTCGTCAACGTTGACAATATGCTGGCGCCTATACTCAAAAATATGATTTACGTCAAAGACCTGACTTTGACAATCCATGCGGGTGGATCGATTACACAAGACGCAATTATGGTCAATGGCGAAAGCAAGATTATCAATCTCGGTAGCAACTACGACGGCACCTTCGAAGCTCTTGGCGACAAGACGCTGCCGGGCAACGTTGTCAGAGGCTTGTATAAGTCGGGCGGAAGAAAATTGCAAATAATTATTATCGTCAAATAAAGCATCAACTCAAAACGCCACCTAGAAAGTGGCGTTTTTGTAGGAGAAATATGAAGAAAAAACTAATAGTACTTATGGACGCCGACGATACGCTACTTGACTTCGTAGAATGCGAAAGAAGGGCAATATCGCGTATAGCACAGTATCTGAATATCGACAAAATCGCAGAGTTTTGCCAAGATTATCACGTCGTCAACGACAACGTATGGAAAGAATTTGAGCAAGGCTTATTTAGCGTAGAACAGATAGCTTATTTGCGTTTTGATAGGATTTTCGATATGTACGGCGTGCAAGCCGATAGCAAAAAAATCAGCGAATTGTACAAAGAATATCTTGCACAAGAGGCTATTTTGCTAGACGGTGCAAGGGAATTTTTGGACAAATCTTACCGAGAGTTTCGACTCTTCATCATCACCAACGGCATTACGTATACCCAACAACGCAGATTCGAGCTAGCCAATCTCAACCATTATTTTGAAGACATCTTCGTCTCCGAACAAATCGGTTCTCGCAAACCTCAGAAGGAATTTTTTGATTACGTCAAATCTCATATAGACGGTTATGACGATTCTCGTGCTATAGTGGTGGGAGATTCTTTGACTTCGGACGTTGCGGGAGGAGTTGGTGCGGGGCTCCCGACGGTATGGTTCAACGTGCATGGCAAGCCGTTTAGGGGTGATATCAAGCCGACGTACGAAATTGACAATTTTGACGACCTGTATCGACTTTTGTCGAATTTTTAAGCTTAGTTTGATAGAGCAGAGTAGAGTAGAGGACAACCCTACTCTATTTTTTTTATCCTTTGTACGGTTGGAGATTTTTGTCGTCATAATTATCGCATTGTCGTATACCGATATGTCAATACGTCAATATGCACTTATGTCCAATCAACCACCCGTCAAACAAGTGCAAGTGTTCTCATCATCATATAATCATTCGTAGAAATGACCAAAAAGGGTAGGCGAGTGCTCAAAAAACTTGACCTTGATATGCCCTTGTGATATTATACTTATGACTAAATTTTGAGGTAATATTATGTTATTGAGCAAGCTGGTGTGCGAGCGCACCAAGGAAGCACCACAAGACGCAAAAATTCTGAGCCATATTTTGCTCGTTAGAGCAGGCTTTATCAAGCAAGTTGCAGGCGGTATCTATACTATGACCACCCCTTGCCAAAAGATGAGTCGCAAGATACAAGAGATTATTCGTCAGGAGATGGACGCGATTGAGGGACAAGAGGTTTTGTTCCCTGTCGTTATGCCTAGAGAGATGTGGGAGAGTAGCGGAAGATACACTTCTATCGGCAGCGAAATGGTTAGATTTAAGGATAGATGCGATAGAGATATGCTTCTCGGTATGACTCACGAGGAGGCAGCCGTTCATCTTGCCAACCATATCGTGGACAGCTATACCCAACTGCCTATGATGATTTATCAGATACAGACCAAATTCCGTGACGAAGCAAGATCTCGCGGAGGACTTATTCGTGTCAGAGAGTTTACGATGAAGGACGCTTACTCTTTCCATGCTACTCAAGAGGATTTGGAGAAATATTATCAGAGAGTTTACGATGCTTATTATCGCATTTTCCGCCGCATCGGACTCAAGAACTTTATCGACTTCAAGTCGGATACGGGTATGATGGGTGGTAGCGTTGCACACGAATATATGTTGCTCACCGATGCGGGCGAGGATAGCCTGGTATTGTGCAATCATTGCGATTATAGAGCCAATATGGAGGTTGCCGACAGCGTCTTGGAGATAGCCGAATATCCGCAAGCACCGCTACAAGAGGTCTTTACGGGTGACGATAAGACCATTGACGACGTATGCAATCGTCTTGGCGTCGACAGAAAGCAAACTGCCAAAGCAGTCGTTTATGCCGTCAAGGGCGATAGCGACAAGGTGGTCATTGCCTTCGTCAGAGGCGACCTCGAAGTCAACGAAGCCAAACTTAAGAAGGTGCTTAGACAAGACGTCGTTGCATACGAGGGCGGCGTAAGTGCCGACGTGGTATGTGGCAATATCGGACCATACGGACTTAGTGATAAGATTACCGTCGTTTACGACACTTCGCTTAGAGGCACACACGGATTGGTGGTTGGTGCTAACAAGCCTCAATATCACTACGTTGGTTTTGATATGGCAAGAGAGATGGGTGACGTCGAATTCCACGATATCCACAAGGTCAAGGAGGGAGACAAGTGTCCTGTTTGCGGTGGCGATTTGCGCCTTGAGAACGGTATCGAGATAGGTAATATCTTCCAACTCGGTACCAAATATACCAAGGCTATGGGTATGACTGTGCACGGTGCCGACGGCGAAAGCTTCAATCCTATCATGGGTTGCTACGGCATAGGCGTAGGTAGAGCTATTGCTTCGGTAGCACAAGAGAGCAACGATGAGAGAGGTCTTATTTTGCCAATGTCGGTTGCACCTTGGCAAGTGCATATCTGTGCTTTGAGAATGGACAATGAAGAAGTCGCTACCAAGGCATGGCAGTTGTACGAAACTCTCACCAATGCCGGCGTAGAAGTACTATTTGACGAGCGTAACGTGGGTGCGGGCGTCAAGTTTGCAGACGCGGACCTTATGGGTATGCCTATCAGAGTAGTCGTATCGCCTAAGAGCTTAGCAGGCGGACAAGTAGAGATAACCTTACGCTCAACCAAAGAGAGCGAAATGGTGGATTGCGACGATTGCTTGAGTAAAGTCCAAGCCATAATCGCAGACGAGATGACTAAATATCAAGGCTAATATTTACAACTAATTAGATAAACAATCGGCACGCTATATTCTATCTAGCGTGCCGATTTTGTGTTGTAAGTTTTTTGGATAACAACGATTGCGTATAGTAAATTTATGGTTATGAATAATTTGTCTTACAACAACTTAGTATCATAACTACTAGATATTATCTTAGATTGCCACAAAGTTATTTTATACTGTCTGCGATAGGTTCTTTGTTTTTGTAGTGTACGTCGAATTCATCGTCATCCTCATAGTAGGTTGCCAGCAATATATCCTTGACTCCTTCTTCGGTTATCTCCAACTTTTTGAGTAGCCAATCGGCGGATTTGGATAGATTGTCTAGCGAAGGCTGGACTATTCTACCGTCGATGATGACTTCGGCAGGGATAGACGGAGGATTGGGCTGCAAGGCGTCCTTTTCCATAAGGTCGGCAATAGTTGTCGGCTTTTGCATGCCTACGGGCAGTATGCTCAGTCTTCCGTTGGTTTCAAAGACGGCGTACGCTATATCACGCAGATTGAAGTATCCGCTACTTCTTGCCATAGCCAATATATCGTTGACGGATATTTTTGCCTTTTTGATATTGGCATAGTCGAGTTTGCCGTTGTGAATAACTACGAGCGGGGAACCCTGCAAGGTCTTTTTGAAGAAAGGCAAGGTGCGAGAGAGTAGCGTGACCGTGATGTCCGATAGTAGAAATATCGTCATACCGATGAAATAGAAGTACCACGGCGTTTCAAGTTCCGTGGCCCAATTGGCGGCGATAGAGCCTAGCGAAATGCCCACCACGTAGTCGATAAAGTCAAGTTCTGCAATTTGTTTCTTGCCCAAAATTTTGGCTATGACAAACATATATCCAAAGGAAGCAAAGCCAAAAATGATAATTTTTACAATGTCCATATTACACTCCTTTGCAGAGAGTGTTGACAATACGCTTTGCTAATATTCATCGATACGTATCGAGTTTTTGCTTAATATTATATGCGAATATGAAAGAGAAAATAAAAATAGCCACTGCTTTGAAATGCACCCCAAAAGTTGGACAGAAATGGAAAACTAAAGGAGGTGCATTT
>JBJETR010000056.1:0-8863 GCA_051883415.1 Christensenellales bacterium
TAGTCACCACAGGCTCGATAGTCATCGCCAATCCTCTGAGTTTTGCTCTTTCACTGCTTGTCATATTGCCTCCTATTCTACAAAATCGAATTCGATATCGCCTATTCTCACGGTGTCGCCTTCCACGCAACCGCTATTGACCAACGCCTTAATGACTCCCTTGTCCTTGAGTATCTTTTGGAAGTACCTAAAGGACTCGTAGTCGTCGAGCACCACGTTGCGTGATAGAGAGTCCATCAATCCGCCTACTACTTCGTACACGCCGTCCTCGTCCACGGTAATCATAAACGAAGTCGTATCTTTATCCTCACTTACAATCATCTCGACAGGGATAGGTTGCGACTTAGGAATAGTTGCGAGCTTATCAAAAATCTCTCCCATCAACTCGTCCACGCCTTGTCTTGACACGGCGCTGAGTCTTAGCACCTTTTGACCGACCTTGGTTTCAAACTCGTCAATGACGCTATCGTCCTCAACCAAATCGCACTTGTTGGCGCACACGATTTGAGGCAAATCGGCGAGCTTTGGACTATAATCCACCAGCTCTTTGTTGATTGTCAGATAATCTTGATAAGGATCCCTGCCCTCGTGTCCCGACACGTCTACGATATGCACGATTAGTCTTACTCTCTCTATGTGTCTTAGAAATCTAAATCCCAATCCCGCGCCTTGGCTGGCACCTTCGATAAGTCCCGGGATATCCGCCATTACAAAGCTTTCGTCGTATCTTTTTACCACGCCGAGATTAGGCGACAGCGTAGTAAAGTGATAGTTGGCAATCTTAGGCTTGGCACTGCTGACCATAGAGAGCAAGGTGGATTTTCCCACGTTAGGGAAGCCCACAAGCCCTACGTCGGCAATGGTTTTGAGCTCCAAGGTCAATTCGATTTCGCTCGTCTTTTCGCCCTTTTGGCAAAATCTCGGCGCTTTGCGTTGAGGGGTGGCAAATCTTGCGTTGCCCTTACCCCCCAAACCGCCTTTTTGTGCTACGAATATGCTATCTTCATAGAACATATCGGCAATGATATTGCCGGTAGTTTTGTCCTTGATTACGGTACCCATAGGGACTTTGATATACAAGTCCTTGCCTGCCTTACCCTTGCAAGTTTTCGCCGCGCCGTTTTCGCCGTTTTCGGCTCTAAAGTGCTTGGCGTATCTAAAATCAATTAGAGTCGAGGCGGACTTGTCGACGGTAAAGATAATCGAACCGCCGTTACCGCCGTCACCGCCGTCGGGACCGCCCTTCGCAACGTATTTTTCGGTATGAAAAGATATCACGCCGTCACCGCCGTTACCCGCTTTGATAAAAATAGTTGCGATATCAAGAAACATTATTCGACTCCCAAATATTCGATAATTGCCTTAGCGGCTTTTCTTCCCGCACCCATTGCGAGGATAACGGTAGCAGCACCCGTCACTGCGTCACCGCCTGCATAGATGCCTTCCACGTTGGTGGACATAGCCTCTTCGTTGACGATAATAGTGCCTTTTGGCGTAAATTCAAGACCTTTGAAGGACTTTTTGATGAGAGGGTTAGGACTAGTGCCGAGCGACACGATAACTTGGTCTACGTCGAGGACGAATTCACTTCCCTCCACCGCTACAGGGCGACGTCTACCGCTGGCGTCAGGCTCGCCGAGTTCCATTTTTACGCATTTCAGACCGCACACTCTGCCGTTTTCGCCCAGCATTTCCACAGGGTTGGTGAGCAGTTGCAATTGGATACCTTCTTCCACTGCATGCACGATTTCTTCACCTCTTGCAGGCATCTCTTCACGAGATCTTCTGTACACAATGTACACCTCTCCGCCGCCTATTCTCTTGGCGGTTCTTGCAGCGTCCATAGCCACGTTGCCCGCGCCGATGACTGCAACCTTCTTACCGCAATACACAGGTGTAATAGCGTCGTTCTTGTATGCTTGCATAAGGTTGACACGTGTCAAGAACTCGTTAGCTGAAGATACGCCGTTGAGGTTCTCGCCGTTGATACCCATAAACATAGGCAGTCCCGCACCCGTACCGATAAAGATAGCGTCGTATTGCTCTTGCAACTCTTCTACGGTTATGGTCTTGCCGATGACGGTATTGAGCTTAATCTCTACGCCGAGAGCTTTGAGTTTTTCAATTTCTTTAGCCACAACCTTTTCTTTAGGAAGTCTAAATTCAGGTATGCCGTACACGAGCACACCGCCTGCCTTGTGGAAGGCTTCGAAGATTGTTACTTCCATACCCTTTTGAGCGCAGTCTGCGGCGCAAGCAAGACCTGCAGGTCCGCTACCTACGACGGCAACTCTCTTGCCACAGCTAGCAGGCTTAACGTAGCCTGCCGTTCCTTTGGCAAGACCGTAGTCGCCCACGTATCTCTCCAAAGCGCCGATAGCCACCGAACCGCCGAGTTTAGCCTTACGGACGCAATTGTTTTCGCATTGCTTTTCTTGAGGGCAAACTCTACCGCATATTGCTGGCAAAAGGCTTGCTTCGCTGATAACGCTCAATGCTCCGTCGGGATCGTTTTCTTTGAGGTGAGCGATAAAGGCAGGGATATTGATGCCAACGGGACAGCCGTTACGACAAGGTGCGTTTTTGCAACCGATACATCTGTTTGCCTCTTCGATCATCGTCTTTTCGTCAAAGCCGAGATTTACCTCTTCGAAGTTCTTAATTCTTTCTTGTGGGTTTTGATGATTAGTAGTGTGTCTAGGACTATTGTTTATTGCCATAATTAACCTCTCAATCTACATTTTTCTTCGTGTTCTTTGTAGAAGCCTGCTCTATTCATAGCTTCGGCAAAGTCCACCTTGTGTCCGTCGAATTCAGGACCGTCAACGCAAGCGTACTTAATTTCTCCGCCTACGGTCAATCTACAACCGCCGCACATACCCGTTCCGTCAACCATCACGCAGTTCATGCTGACGATAGTAGGAATGTTGTATTTACGAGTCAATTCGCTGACGTTGCGCATCATTATCATAGGACCAACGACGAATACGCAGTCAATCTTCTTACCCTCGTCGATGAGTTGTTGTAGCACGGTAGTTACGAAGCCCTTAGTACCCATAGAGCCGTCGTCGGTAGCGATGTATGTATTGTCGCTATTGGCTCTAAACTCGTCGATATTAAAGAGCAATTCTTTAGTTCTCGCACCCATAATAACGTCGCATTTTTGACCTTTTTTGGTACGAAGTTTGGCTTGTGGATAGATAACGGCACAGCCGATACCGCCACCTACAAGCACGACGTTTTCGTAAGCGTCGAGCTCGGTTGCGTTGCCGAGAGGTCCGACCATATCGTGAAGACTGTCGCCCACGTTGAGCATTGCCATTTTGTGAGTAGAATAACCGACTTCCTGCACGAGCAAGGTGATAGTACCCTTTTCTCTATCGAAGTCGCAGATAGTAAAAGGCACTCTTTCGCCGTTTTCGTCAACTCTTAAAATGATAAACTGTCCGGGCAAGCAGTGTCTTGCAATGTCAGGATTTTCGATGACGTACTCCTTAACTCTAGGAGCGATGTCTTTGATGTTGAGAATTTTGTTCATTTTTTATCTCCCTTTATAAATTTACAATATTTTTTTATCAAGCACTCATCGCACTTGGGTTTTTGACTATTACATACGTATCTGCCGTGATGTATCAACAGGTGATGCAGATGCGACCAATTCTCTTCGGGCACGGTATTCATCAAGGCTTTTTCCGCCACGAGCGGATTGTCGCTATCTACAAAGCCCAATCGATTGGACAGCCTCAATACGTGCGTATCCACGGCAATGGCGTTACCGCCGTATCCCACAGCATAGACGACGTTAGCCGTCTTTCTGCCTACGCCTGCAAGACTCATAAGGTCGTCTATATTTCTTGGCACCTCACCGCCGAATCTATCGACAATATCCTTGGAGCAAGCAATGATATTCTTGGCTTTGTTGTGATAGAATCCGCAACTGTATATCATTTTTTCTAATTGTTCAATATCTATCTTAGCCATTTGCTCGGGGGTATTGACCACGGCAAAGAGTTTTTTCGTGACGATATTGACTCTCTTGTCGGTACATTGCGCCGACAATATCACAGCCACCAACAACTCGTATATGCTACCGTATTCCAGCTCGCACTCGGCGTCGGGGTGTTGCTTGTCGAGCAACTCTATTAAGTCTTTTACTTCATCTCTCGTCATCTTTCTTTTTACCTACCAAGGCTCTTATCTTGTCCGCAGTAGCTACGAAAAAGCCCTTTATCTCTCTAAAGAGTGCCTTGATAGCCTCTACTTCGGCACGCATAAACAGTATCATCAGAGGTGCGCAAACTACGAATATTACCGTCTTGATAATCATATCGGTAGTAAGTGGCACCAGCGACAATATACCGCTCACAAAGTCGGAGGATATCGCTGCGATAAATATTACCACCGCTATTGCTATCAAGAAGAGTCTTTCTTTATTATACGGCATACATACCTGCAACAAAACCACCACTGCTACGATAGCCGTCACGAAGAATGACATAGTGGATATTTGCGCCGACACGTCAAGCCCGATATCCTTGTATAGATAGCTTATCAGCCATACCATGAATGCAACCGTCAGACCTGCAGGCACTGCCTTCTTAAAGACCTTGGACAAAAAGCTACCCGACACCTTGGTATCGTTAGGCTCCAATGCAAGGAAGAATGACGGCAAACCTACGAATAGCATGCTTATCACCGTCAACTGTATAGGTACGAACGGATAGTTCATCTGGAACAAGATAAGCAATAGTGACAATACGAGGCTGTAGGTCGTCTTGACGAGGAAGAGCGAAGCCGCTCTCTCGATATTGTTGATGACTCGTCTACCCTCGGCAACCACGCTTGGCAGAGCGCTAAAGTCACTGTCGAGCAAGACCAATTGTGCCACGTTACGGCTTGCCTCGCTACCGCTAGCCATAGCTATGGAGCAATCGGCTTCTTTGAGAGCCATAACGTCGTTGACGCCGTCGCCCGTCATACCTACGGTGTATCCCTTTTGTTTGAGGGATTGCACGAGGATTTTCTTTTGCTTAGGGCTAACTCTGCCAAAAATCGTATACTTGTCGCAAGCATCGTATATCTTCTCAGGCGTATCGAGGTCAACGGAAGCGTCGATAAACTTATCGGCTCCCATCAAGCCCGCTCTCTCGGCTACCTTGGACACGGTGATAGGGTTGTCACCGCTGATAACCTTGAGGTTGACGCCTTGCTTAGCGAAGTATTCGAAGGTTGCTTTGGCATTTTCTCTAATCTTATCGCTGAGCACTATGAGAGCGATAGGACGCATTTTATTTTCGTCCATACTCTCTTTGAGCTGCTCCGTCGTCTTGACTAGCACCAGCACTCTATAGCCTTGCGAGGTGTATTCGAGAGCGTCGCTCTCCACCAAGCCGAAGCGAGATTTGAGCACGAATTCGGGTGCTCCGACGATAAATCTACCTTTGTCGCCAAAGTCCGCACCGCTCCACTTCCTTGCCGAAGAGAAAGGAATGGTCTTAACGACGTCGTATTTTTCGCTACTCTTGAAGTAATTAGCAAAGGCTTCGAAGGTCGCTCCGCTTGCGCCGAGAGCCTCCACCATATTGGTCATAATGTCGTCGACGAAGCCGTATTTGGTAGAATATACGTGGGTTTGTTCCACTTGCATACTACCCTCTGTGATAGTACCCGTCTTATCAAGGCACAACACGTCTACACGCGCAAGCGTTTCGATACAATACAAGTCTTGTACCAACGTACGCTTTTTGGCTAGTTTGATGATACCTGCGGCTAGTGCGATACTAGTCAACATTACCAATCCTTCAGGTATCATACCCACGATAGATGCAACCGTACCCGTAACGGCTTGATTAATAGTAGCCGTAGTCTTGAGGTTGGTCAAAAACATCAAAATTCCTATTGGGAAAATTGCTATAGTGACTATTCTGATAATCCAATTGATGGACTTCATCAACTCGGATTTTGGCTTTTTGAACTGTTTGGCTTCCGCCATAAGTTTAGAGGTATAGTTGTCTTTGCCCACTGCGCAAGCCCTGGCTCTACACTCGCCAGCTTGGATAAAACTTCCCGACAACAATTCGCTGCCCACTTCTTTGTGTACGTCGTCCTGTTCGCCCGTCAACAAAGATTCGTTGACTTCGCACATTCCTTCCACGACCACACTGTCGGCAGGCACTTGTTCTCCCTGTCGCAAGACGACTATATCGTCTAACACGAGATTGTCGCCATCTATCTCCACGACTTTGCCTTCACGCACTACTCTAATCTTAGGCGTGGACAAAATGCTCATCTTCTCAAGGGTGAGTTTAGAACGAATCTCTTGCACAATACCCACTATCATATTGACGAGCACCGTACCCATAAACAGTGCGTTTTTCAACTCGCCGTATATCAAAATCATCGTGGCTAAGAAAAAGTTGAGGATATTAAACAGTGTCAATACGTTGCTTCTGAATATTCCCGCATAAGACTTGGTGACTATATTAGGCTGTTCGTTGTTGAGTCCTCTGTCTATACGCTCCTCAACCTCTGCCAAGCTCAAACCTTGACTTGGTTGTGCGTCAACTCGCGTTAGAGGCGTAGTAAATCTCTTCTTGCTTTTTTTCTTCTTTTCGCTTTGAGGCTTGCTTTCGACTTGATATCTCTCTGCAACCTCTTGTCCGTAGCCGTCCTCTTGTTTTTCTTCAGACTCAGCATCTTGTTTTAGAGTGCTAGCTTGTATAGAGTCGTCATCGGATTTTTTGTCCCCACCCTCGAGGACTACGTTTTTATCGTTTGGAGAGTCAATTAGAGCAACCTCGTCTTTAACCGTAACTGCCTCTTGATTTACTGCTTGTACTTCACTATTGCTTGATACGGCTTTGACGTTACTCTTTTTGCCGACTTTCTTAGGATTTTGCTTAGCAAGCGTATCGTCCGAGTCGTTTACAGCCACAGCCACCACGCTTTGTTCGCTTGGCACGATGTTGGCTTTCTTACTGCTCTTGGCTTTGTTTTTGTTTTCGTCCACGTTGGCGGTCTTTGGCTTGCTTGTCTTTGCAGACTTAGTGTTTGTCACGACTTTTTGTTCTTCAACCACCAAAGCTTGCTCCGCTTCTTCGTTCGGAGTCTTTTTTGCCCTTGGTTTAGGCAGTCTTTTGACGCTTTTGGTAATGGTACTTTGCGTCGTTTTGGTCGAGTCGTTTTTAGCCATACAATTATAATATCATTTATTTATAATTAAGTCAATTTTTCCTTCAATTATAAGTGGTTTTTTATTTTTGCAAGTTAGTTCTTCTTATGCCCGCTTTGACGAAGAGCTTTTCTAAGCCCTCGAAGTCGTTATCTTGCACGCACTTTTTGATAAGCTCTAGTTGCTTTTGGAACTCGTCTATTTTGTCAATGAGGTTACGTTTGTTATTGATAAAGAGTTGCGACCACAGCTTTTCGTTGATGTTGGCAATTCTCGTCAAATCACGATAGCTATCACCGATGAACTTGCCCGTTTCGCTATCCTCGCTGTCGCTGTTGATGAGTGCAACGGCTAAGGCGTGAGGAAGCTGGGAAGTATAGGCGATTATATCGTCGTGAGCCTCAGGCGAGGTATGTTTGACGTGTCCAAAGCCTATCTCTTTGGCAAGAAGTTCGACCTTTTCCATAGCCTTAGCGTCGGTATTTTCGGTAGGCGTAATGATAAAGTTTGCTCCGCAAAATACCTTGTCGTCGGCGAAGTCAAATCCCTTCTTTTCTCTGCCTGCCATTGGGTGAGCGAATACAAAATGAACTCCCTTTGGCAACACGCTCTCGATAGCACCGATAAAGTGCGACTTGAGTCCCGCTACGTCGGTGATAATAGCACCCTCTTTGATATATTCTACGTTGGTTGCAAGATAGTCGGCTATCATATCGGGATACAATGCCATTACGATAAGGTCGCTCTTTGCAAAAAACTCTCTGCAATCTACGCTACTTGCTGCCACCACGCCCTTAGCTAAAGCCTTGGCGAGCGTGTCCTCGTCATTGTCAACGCCGTACACCTCGTAGCCCGCCTTAGTCAAAGCCATTGCGTACGAACCGCCTATGACGCCCAATCCTACTACGGTTATCCTCTTGATGCCGTCAACCATTTTTCTCCTCCGTCAAGATGTCTATCGCCTCTATATACCCGTCAAAGCCCTTACCCTTGATTTGTGCAATGCATGCGGGCGCAGTCACGGATATCTTACGGAAAGCCTCTCTACTGTCTACGTCTGATATATGCACCTCGACGGTAGGTATGCTGATAGCCTTGATAGCGTCCATTATTGCGTAACTATAATGAGTGTACGCTCCGGGGTTGATGACAATGCCGTCGAACTTGTCAAAGTAACACTTGTGCAAGCAATCTATTATCGCTCCCTCGCAGTTGCTTTGAAAAAACGTCAAATCTACCTTATCGCCCCTCTTTTGCTTGATAAACTCCACCAAGCCGTCGTAGGTCTTGTCGCCGTAGATATTCTTTTCTCTTATGCCAAGCATATTGAGATTAGGTCCGTTGACAACCATAATTTTTTTCATAATTTCACCTATTTGCGTATTGTTTCTTTAGTTTGTTTTTATTTTTCGCATTCTTTCGACTTCGTTGTCTTTTTGATTGAGCCCACAACTCTACTCAGTCTATTTTGTTTTGTCATTGCGGTGGAGCGAAGCGTAACTTGGCAATCTTTATCCTTCTAAAGCCGCCCCTGTGTAAGGGGAGGGGGACCACCGAAGGTGGTGGAAGGGTTGTTCTACCCTATCATTGCGTAACGCACTATGTGTCATTACGATAGAGCGTAGACCAAGTAGTCTTGTCATTGCGAACGAAGTGTGGCAATCTCAATCCATATAGAATGCCTCCTTTGTG
>JBJETR010000057.1:0-8769 GCA_051883415.1 Christensenellales bacterium
CTGCCGTCATCATCGATACCAACCATTCCAACAGTGGCAAAAAGCCTCTCGAACAGGTGCGTATCGTCAACGAAGTCCTCAACAATATGCGTTACAGCGAGGATATTCACAAGCTTGTCAAAGGCTTTTTGATAGAGTCCTACATAGTCGACGGTTGTCAATCGCCGTCAGGCACCACCTACGGTCAGTCCATCACCGACGGGTGTCTGGGTTGGGAGAAGACGGAGAGGTTGCTTTACACTATCGCCGAGAAACTATGATTTGACGGCGGATATGCGTCGCAATACTGTGTCGCTCTCACGGCATATCTACTTCGTTATGCTTTGTCGAACTTGCGGTTGTGCTTAGTCACATACAAGGAGTATGCTCCTGTCGCCCAATCCTCACTCTCCTCGCCTAACTCGCACCTATGCCGTGAGAGTATTACTACTTAGTTACTAATTACGGATTGAGATAAATATGCTCCCTCACACCGTCCTCACTCTCCTTGTCTTGCTCGCATCTACGCAGCCAAAGTTTGACGGCAGTCACTACACCTATGCCGTGAGAGGATTACGAATAAGCAACTAAGTACGAAGTGAGGCAAGTTCGCTTTGATAAAATCACCGCTTTTCTCGCCTAACTCGCATCTATGCCGTCAAAGGGTATAGGAACATCGACCAAGTAGTGTGTCATTGCGAGGCTATGAAATAGCTGTGGCAATCTCAATCCTATTAAAAAGCCGCCCCTGTGCAAGGGGAGGGGGACCACCGAAGGTGGTGGAAGGGTTGTCTTACGGCATATCTGCTTCGTTATGCTTTGTCGAACTTACGTTTTTGTTTGGTCACATACAAGGAGTATGCTCCCTGCACAAAATCCGCTTACTCCTTGTCTTACTAGCATCTACACCGTGAGAAAAACCACCGAAGGTGGTGGAAGGGTTGTCAAGTCTTATAAATTCCTTTGGGAATACGACTAAATCTGCAAACGACCAAAGCATTAATAAATAAAAATAGTAAAAATAAACAAATTAGATAAATATAATAATATGTGTATAAATAAAAACAATCGGAGGCAAGCTATGCAATCAATCAAAGCGGAACAAATCCAAAAGTCTTGTTTTAGTCTTATAGGCAAAGATTGGATGCTTATCACGGCTAAGGACGGCGAGGGCAAGGTCAACACCATGACGGCTTCTTGGGGTGGAATGGGCGTATTGTGGGGCAAACAAGTTGCCTTCGTGTTCATACGACCACAGAGATACACCAAGCAGTTTGTCGACGCTACGCACGAGTTGTCGCTCAGTTTCTTTGACGGCGATTATCGCCGAGAATTGACGTATCTGGGCAAGGTATCGGGTAGAGATTGCGACAAAATCAAAGAGTGCAATTTTGACGTTGCGTACGACGGTAGCGTGCCGTATATTGCCCAAGCTTCGCTAGTTATTACCGGCAAGGTACTTTATGCTCAGGAGCTGGACAAAGATTGTTTTATCGACGTCAAAGCTATCTCGCAGTGGTATCCTGCGGGGGACTTTCACACGATGTACGTGGTAGGTATAGACGACGTTCTCACCAAATAAGCTCCAATAATTCTACACGACTTTTATCCGTTTGCGTCAGGCAGGCGGATTTTTTTATTCTCTTTTCAAAAACTTGCATATAATACTGTGTTAAAAATTTTTAATTAGTAACAATATTATTATATGGAGGATATATATGACAATCAAAGACTCTAAGAGTGTTTTTATTGACGCACAAGCCGAGGTAGCCGACGACGTGGTTATTTATCCCGACAATCATATCATTGGCAAGTGCGTGATAAAGAAAGGCAGCGTACTCATGCCCGGCAATATTATAGAAGATTGTGTAATTGGCGAAGGATGCACTATCACCAAGAGCGTGCTCAAACAAAGTCAAATCGGAGACGGCACTACCGTAGGTCCGTTTAGTTATCTTCGTCCGGGTAGCCTAATCGGCAAAGGCTGTCGCATAGGCGACTTCGTAGAAGTTAAAAATGCCGTTATCGGTGACTCAACTAAGGTATCGCATCTCACTTACGTTGGCGACTGTACTATCGGCAAGCGATGCAACGTAGGTTGCGGGGTGGTATTCGTCAACTACAACGGCGTGTATAAGAGTCGCAGTGAGGTGGGAGACGATTGCTTTATCGGTAGCAACAGCAACATTATCGCCCCCGTCAAAGTACAAGACAATAGCTATATAGCATGTGGCACTACACTCAATCAAGACGTGCCGACCGACAGTCTGGTCATAGGTAGAAGCAGAGCAATAATCAAAGAGGACAGGGCGTCGTTGCTTCTTGGCAAATACACAGCCGAGAAACTAGCCAAGTCTACAAGTCAAGGTATCGACCAAACCAATAACGGCGACAACAAAAAAGTGGAGGAATGACAATGGCAGGCAATATGTATTTTGGCACTGACGGAATAAGGGGTGTAGCTAACATCCAAATCACGCCCACCCTAGCGCATGCGTGTGGCAACGCTTTGACTATGGTCAAGGAGGGCTGCAAGGTGGTGATAGGCAGAGACACTCGTCATTCGGGCACTATGCTTGCTTTGGCGATAGCGTCGGGCATAATGCAAGGCGGGGGCGACGTCATCGACGTAGGAATTATGCCAACTGCGGGCATAGCCTATCTCACCAAGATTTATCGAGCCGACTACGGCGTAGTTATCTCGGCATCTCACAATCCGCCCGAGTACAACGGTATCAAGGTTTTCGACGGCAGGGGTTACAAGCTTAACGAAGAAGCCGAATCATGCATTGAGAGTGCAATGGCGTCGGTTAAGTCGGTCGATGCGGATAAGATTGGCAAATATTGCTATATGCACAATGCGGCGGACAGCTATATCAGTCATCTCGTTCAAGGAGCCGATGATCTCGGTGGTATTAAGGTATTGATAGACTGTTCCAACGGAGCTGCGTTCGAGGTGGCGCCACGAGCCTTTGAGATGTTAGGAGCGGACGTTACCGCTATCAACGTAGAGAGCCACGGCAAAAATATCAACGAGTCGGCGGGTGCTTTGCACGCAGATTTACTATCCGACAAGGTAGTAGAAGGCGGGTATGACTTTGCCTTTGCCTACGACGGTGACAGTGACAGACTCATAGCTTTGGACGAAAAGGGACAAATCGTCGACGGTGACAAAATACTATGTATTTTGGCTCGGGAATTTCAGTCGCTAGGCAAGCTTGACAAGATGACGGTAGTCGGCACTTCTCACACCAATCTCGGTATAGAACGCACTCTCGAGAGTGAGGGTATCAAGGTACTCAGGGCTGACGTAGGCGACAAGTACGTGCTGGAAAAGATGCTCGAAGTCGGTGCAAAATTGGGTGGCGAGCAGTCGGGGCACGTCATATTGTTGGACTATGCCACGACGGGTGACGGCATACTCACTTCAATAGTTTTGGCGGGGGTTATCAAGCGTAGCGGTAAGCGTCTATCGCAACTTGCCGACCTGCCTATTATGCCACAAGCCAACGTCAATATAGTCGTCAAAGACAAGATAAGAGTGCTCAACAATCAACAACTCTCGGAGCTTGTTGAGGACAAACGCCAACAGCTTGGTACAATGGGAAGAATAACCGTCAGAGCGTCGGGAACGGAACCAAAATTGAGGATAATGGTAGAGTGCACTTGTGCCGAAACGGCTTGGTCAATAGCCGAAGAAATCCGTCAATTTGTTAATAATTTGAACTTTTAATGTAAAATCTATGTAAAATCTACTTGAACATTTTCAAATCTGACTATTTGCGGTTGCTTTATAATAATACACGCAATAAAATTTGAGTAACAAAACCAAATTTATGGAGGTTATTATGAGCAATCGCAAATTAGTTTTGCTTCTCGCTATGGTTCTTGTCGTAGCAATGGTGTGCGGACTCGTTATGGGCTGTACTCCTGAGTCCGAAGGACCTGTGGAAGAAGAAGAACAAAACGGTGGCTTCGTCCTTGGTGGCGGAGGCAGCGGTACGGGCTCGGTAAAGGTTGTTGCAAATGCGGATAGTCTTATCTACTTTGTTATTCTTTCTACCGACAATCCACAATCTCTCGTCAATGTAAAGAACAAAATTACTAACGAGAGCGTTGTCGCAACTATCGTCAAGACGGGAGACGGTCAATACGTCGTCCATGCTCCAAGCGGCGGTTACCAAATGGGACAGACCTACGTGATTGAGCTTGGCAAAGGCGTTACTTTTGCAGACAAGCAATATGAGGGCTACAATTCCGTTCAATTCACTATCACTAGCAAAGTTGCGGCTTCTATGAGTTTTGTTGGTGATTTCAAACAATTCTTCAGCGAAGAAGTTATATCTATCACCAACGTACGTACCGAAGATGATGTTGTCAACAATACTACTTATACTTGCGGCACTATGGTATTGCAGACCAACGGCAAGAAGCTTTCTGCAGGTGAGATAATCATCGTGACCAATCGTGATGACAGCACCAAGCAAGCTTACAAAGTTGTCAACATAATTTTGGAAGAAGGTTCTTCGACCGCCTTCAATTACGTTCTCCCTGAGATTGGAGAAGTTTACGACGAATTCAAATATTCCGGTCAAGAGCCACTCACCGAAAACAGCAATGTTACCATCAATCCTGCTGCTGCTATCGCTGAGCTGGAGGAAAGCGATGTTGCAATGGCTCTTGCAACTACTTACAACGTAAAACCTTCTTTTGGCATCAACGTCAAAAAAGAAGGCGACAAAATAGTCGCTACCATTACTATTACCGTACCGGGAGTCGTAACTCTTGACAACGGTGCCAAGACTGACCTCATTCTTGCTGTAAAGAACGAGTTGTCGGCTAAGTCCGATTCCGTCTTAGAACTTATGAAAGAAGATGAAAACGGCAAGAAAGAACTAAACTTTGACGTATCGGCAATCATCACCAACAAGATTACTTGCACGGCAACCATTGCTGCCAACGCTAGTTTCGATGCAGTGGCAGATAGCGAAAGCTTGCAAGATATCGTTGATAAGCTTTCTGCTTTGGCAGCAGAGTCTGCAGAGAGTGATCCATTAGAGATTCCTCTCTTCAAGTGGGTATTGCCAATAGCCAACGGAGCAGCACAAATCAGCTATGATGCATCTCTTGCATTTAGACTTGGCTTCTCGGGAGCACTTAATTTGGAGACTGTTAGCACTCTCCAATACGAAGTAGGTGCAAAATACTCCAAAGAAAACGGTGTAGACGCTTATGCCAATAGAATCAAGTCGGAAGACGACAAGCCGTTTGATTCCGTTTCGATTGAGATGAAGGGTAATGCAACCCTCAAAGTCGGCGTTATCCAAGAGCTCGGTTTCGAAGTGCTTGGCGGTGTACTTGCAATAGGTCTTCAAGCAGAACTCGGCAACTACAATAGATTGTACGGTTACTTCAAGACCGAGAATCTTTTACAAGAGGATGCAGGTGCGGTAGCTAATCTCTATTTTGAGGGTGGTTTCTATTATGACGTAGACCTCAAGTTGGGTGTCAAGATTGGTTCTCTTATCAACTTGGCTGACAAGAAGGTCGACATCACCGCAGGTGAAATCCCTGGATATAGCTTCGGTGACCAAGAGCTTATAACTCAAATCAATCCGCTTGCTAGTGTTACCTTTAACGCTTTCAACAACGTAATGCCAACCTACACTATGCAAGTGTACGATATGAAGAGCGGTGCAACTGTTACTAAGAATGTTCCTGCAGACAAAGCTCAATACAAGATTATCACCAACGGAACCAATGGCAACTATATCTCTATAGATGGCAATATTGCTACCGTCAACTACCGTAGCACGTTCAATACTTCTACCGTAAAGATAATGGCATATATCGGCGACAAGGATATCAATGACGTAGATATCAACGACGCAACCGATAAGGCTTACTTCACCTATACCAACATTGGATACCAAGGTGCAGTTGCTCTAGCTGAGTCTAATTATACTTATGACAAGACAGATAGAGACAATACCGTTGTTCTTACCGTCAACGTAGGTGCAGATATTGCTGAAGCACCTGTCGCTAAGATTGACGGCAAAGACTATATCTTTGAAGAAGATAATAAGATTGGTACAACGGTAGACAAAGGTAACGGCGTCTACGAAATCACTATCAACCCTTACGCTCTTGACGTTCTCGGCAACGGCATCAACGATGTAGAGGTAGCAGCCAGTGCGTATAGTGTTAAAGCTAAGGTTGACGTTACGGGCAAGGTTGGATATGATGCTCTTCCTGATAAAGTTGTAAGAAATACCTACTATATCTATACTGCTGACCAAATCAACGATATTATAGATAAGAGTAACAAATCTACTAGCAGCAGTGCTGCTTTTGCGGGTAAGACTTTCGCCCTCATGAACGATATCAACATGAACGGTGCCGAACTTGGACAAATCAGCAAATTTGCAGGCGAGCTTAACGGTAATGGATACAAGATTTACAACTATACTATCACGCAAATCAACGGCAACGTTGCTGCATTTATCGGAGAAAACACCGGTGTTATCACCTCTATCACCTTCGCAGGTGACGTAAACGTAGACTTCAAGGCAGCTACCGGTAAAGATTACGTTATAGCAGGTGTTGTCGGTACTAACAAAGGCACTATGACCAACGTAACCTTTGCAGGTAACCTCAACGTTAAGTCTAGCGGTTTGCAAGCGTTCATCAACGTTGACGTAGCGGGCGTTGCAGGAAAGGACGAAACAACTACTATGACGGGTTGCGACGTAAATGATGAGTCAACAATCTACGTAGAATATGCCTTCGACCTTGCTAACGTAACCTTCAACGTAGGTGGTATCACTTCTACCAAAGCTGACAACAAGGTAACTCCAACGTACAACTGCATTGCAGGTAAGGACGGCGGAGTATTCACCAAAGTCAACGTAGCTGTAGCTAAATAACCTCATAAGATAAAAGTGCGAGTCTATCCTGAGGATAGGCTCGTATTTTTTTGTTTTTGACGGCGGATATGCGTCGTTATGCTTTGTTGAACTTGCGGTTGTGCTCAGTCACGTACGCCCAAGTACGCTCCTGTCGCCCAATCCTCGTTCTCCTCGCCTAACTCGCATCTCCACCGTCAAAATAAATAGCACGCTCCCAATGCAAAATCAGCAGTCTTCGCACCTAACTCGCACCTATACCGCGAGAGAATTGCTACGAATACACTTGCTGTATCTTACGCTTCAAGTATTCTCCCTCACGCCGTCCTCACTCTCCATGTCTTGCTCGCATCTACGCACCCAAAGGGAACAATAAAATCACCGCTTTCCTCGCCTAACTCGCATCTACACATTCAAAGGGTTGTATGTCATTGCGAAGTGTTGCTTGCAACACTGTGGCAATCTCATCCTTATAAAAAGCCGCCCTCTTGTGCTCGGAAAGGGTGTCTCACGGCGGATATGCGTCGCAATACTGTGTCGTAACTTGCGTTTGCGTGTTGGTCACATACGTTTTGATGGCGTATATACATCGTAATACTTTGTCGAGCGTGTGGTTGTATTGCGGTCACATACGGAGCAGTATGCTCCCTTATACAATCCTCGCTCTTCGCGTCTTACTCGTATCTACACCATCAAAATAAAAAGTATGCTCCCTGCACAAAAAACGCATGCTCCTTGTCTTGCTCGCATCTACGCACCCAAAGGGAACAATAAACTCACCGCTTTCCTCGCCTAACTCGCATCTCCACATTCAAAGGGTTGTGTGTCATTGCGAAGTGTTGCTTGCAACACTGTGGCAATCTCATCCTTATAAAAAGCCGCCCTCTTGTGCTCGGAAAGGGTGTCTCACGGCGGATATGCGTCGTAATACTGTGTCGTAACTTACGTTTTTGTTTGGTCACATACAAGGAGTATGCTCCCTGCACAAAATCCGCGTACTCCTTGTCTTACTAGCATCTACACCGTGAGAAAAACCACCGAAGGTGGTGGAAGGGTTGTCAAATTCTATAATATCCTTTGGGAGTACGACTAAATCTGCGCAAACGACCAGCAGGTCCCCTTTGTGCAAAGTGGGCTCCCGACTTCGCCCAGTGGGGGATTGTATTCCTCTCAATTCACTCTTGCCAACCGCCTTGATTTGTGTTACAATACCCTTAGCAAACCAAGTAAAATAGGCACCAACATGCAAATTATTTCAAATTGGGTATTGACAAACCCCGCTCTGACAATGTATTATATAAATATAGAGGATATGGCTATAGTCCAACGCTTTTTGGACGAACAGCGCAACGCACTCGATAGGATAGAGTTTTTCTATCCCTATATGGGTGACGAGTTGCGAGAGGTCATCCTCGGTGGCAACTTCGTTGGCGTATTTGACAAGGACGAGCTTATTGCGACTATCGCACTTGACAAGGACAAGCAGTACGCTACTCAGATTGCCGATATCGTATCTCGTTGCAGCGGTGGCAATATTTCACCGCAATATATCTACGAGATGTCGGGTGTGATGGTTCATCCACGATATCGAGGTCAAGGGCTTGCCAAAGAGTTGGTAGCTTTTGTGCAGAGTATTGCCAAGCAGCAAGATTGCCAATATATTTGTGCCGTGGTGCAACTAGACAACGTAGCCAGCATCAAGACTATGCTATCTAGAGGCTTTTGCCTTGCAGGAGTGTACGCAATGGGTGGAGAGTATGATTTCGGCTACTTCGTCTATCGTACCGACACTCCTATAGTCACAGGCACGCAGGCGACCTGCGTTGCCAATAGAGATATGCAAGGACATTTGTCAATGCTATCGCAAGGCTACGTAGGCACTCAA
>JBJETR010000058.1:0-33338 GCA_051883415.1 Christensenellales bacterium
TATACAAGAAAATCTAGTAGATTGATATTAGAATACAATTAAAGCACGCCATATGCGTGCTTTTTGTTTACCAATCTTCTTTGTGAGATAGTTTGATATCGGTATAAAATTCTTTGTACTTGCGTTTGAAGGCTTCGGGATCGGTTTCGTAGTCTTCGGCATCGTAGAGAGAACAAAACTCTGCGAATATATCGTCGCAGTCTTCGTCAAGTCTCTCGGCAAGTTTCATCATTTCGTAATTGGTCATAGTTTTACTCCGTTATTTTAGCGTTGTTCATAAGTTCTTTGAGAGGATCGTAGCCAAACTCTTTGAGACGGAAGTTCCTTGCGGCAACCTCTACTACTATGGCAAGGTTTCTGCCCGGCATGACAGGCAAGACGATTTTTGGCTTTTTGACTCCCAAAATAGTGGTTTCGCTTTGGTTTTTGCCAAGCCTCTCAACTCCACCCATATTGTCCTTCCACTTTTGAAGTTCGATGACGAGGTGGATATCTTCGCTGTCAAGCACCGCTCCCACACCGTAAAGTCTACGCACGTCAATAATGCCGATACCTCTGACTTCCATAAAAAACTTGATATTGTCGGGCGCTCTGCCCACGAGTTCGTTGTTGACCTTCTTGATGATGACGGCATCGTCGGCAACCAAACGGTGTCCTCTATGCACGAGTTCCAACGCCGTTTCGCTCTTGCCAAGTCCGCTGTCGCCCGTTATCAACACGCCTGTTCCGCTGATATCAAGCAAGGTGCCGTGGCAAGATATGCTAGGTGCAAGTAAGTTTTGCAGATAATCGGCAACGGTGGTGTTGAGTTGTGTGGTCGTGCAAGCCGACTGCAAAACGGGGATGTTGTTTTTGCGAAAAACCTCTACAGCCAAAGCGTCGGGTTGCAACTGCCTTGCATAGATTATGCATGGTATCTCTTTGGTGCAAATTCTCTCGGTAGTCTTGCGTTTTTTTTCGTTATCGAGAGAGTCGAAATAATAGTGTTCGGCAAAACCGACGAGCTGTACTCTGCCCGCTCCGAAATAGTCCTCAAAGCCCGCTAGTAAAAGTCCCGGACGATTGACTAGCATGGACGTAAAGGTTACGTCGTCGTCCTCGTTACCTACGATGATATTGAGCCCGCAAGCCTTGCAAAACTGCCCGAGCTTGACGGTCTTGACGGTGAGTTCTTCTTCTATATTGACTTCCATACTATCCTCCGTTAGCATTGCTCGTCCAAGCAAAATTTGTATATAATCTGTGCAATAGCATCATCGTCGTTGGACACGCTGACAAAATCCGCCTTGCTCTTGGTGGCTTGGAAAGCGTTGGCTGTGGCTATGCCCAGACCTGCCGTCTCTATCATAGATATATCGTTTTCGCTATCGCCCACGGCGATTACTTCGTCTATGCTCCAATCGTGCATTTTGCACACTTCTCTCACTGCGCTACCTTTGTTGATGCCAACGGGCAAAAACTCAACGATTACGGGATTGGAACGACACATAACTACCCTGTCGCCAAATCTTTCTCTTGCTTCCTCTATAAGTTTCGGCGCTTTGTCGGGCTCGATGAGAGCAATGAGTTTCATAGGAGGATTGCTCTCCAAAAGAAAATCGTGCAAGGTCTTGCCCGTTACGTTGTATGCTATCTGACACACCATAGCAAACTTGTCGGTATAAGGATTTTTGTACTGCACGCAACACTCGTCGTCCACGTACGCCATACCGACTAGTTCTTTACGTTGGTCCAAAAAATCCGCTACTTCCAAAGCTAGCGAAGGCTCGAAAAAGTTGCTGTATTTGAGTTTCCTTGTCTCGATATCGTACACGCCCGCACCTTGGTAGCATATCAAATCGCCACGCAAACCGAGCTCTTTGGCTTTGGGCAATATGGACTGGAATAGTCTGCCCGTAGCAAGAATAAAATGTCCGCCCGCCTCGATATATCGGCGTATCGCATCCTTGTTGGTCTGCGATATCGTGTAGTCGCTGCGGTACAAAGTACCGTCAAAATCACTAAAAATTGCCTTGTATTTCATAATAATTACATTGTATATCCTTTGTTGTGATATGTCAATCTTCCTGCGTGTCGCCCGAGTGAAAATGCTCGTATATCGCTACTGCGGTCGGTCTATCCATGCCTTTGACGAGCAACAAGTCCTCTACGCTTGCGTTGCGTATATTGTCCATAGTCTTGAATGCCGCTATGAGTCGCTTTTGCTTGACTTCGCCCACCCCCGCCACGTCGGTAAGCCTACTCTTTGTCTGAGTACGCCTACGCTCGTTGCGATGAAAAGTTATGGCAAATCTATGCGCCTCGTCCCTTATGCGCTGTACGAGCTTGAGTGCATAACTGTTGCGTGGCAAAAGCACCGATTGCGATTGGTTAGGGAAGAATATCTCCTCCTCACTCTTGGCAAGTCCCACGATTTCTACGCCGCTAAGCCCCGCCTTCTCTACCTCTTGCATGACGCTGCTGAGTTGCCCTTTGCCACCGTCTATGATGATAAGGTCGGGTTTATAAGAAAAGGATTCGTCCTTCTCTTGGTCGTCAAGTAGGCGGGATATCCTTCGTCTAAGCACTTCTTGGAGACTCTCGAAGTCGTTGTTGCCCTCTACCGTCTTGATATGGAACTTGCGATAGTGCGATTTGGCGGGCTGCCCGTTGAGAAATACCACCATCGAGCCTACCTTGTTGGTGCCCGAGATGTGCGATATGTCGTAGCATTCCATGCGGATAGGCATGCGGGAGAGCTTGAGAAATTCTTGAAGCTGTATCATAGCACCCACCGTCATATTGTCTTGGCGTTCTTTGAGCGACAACGATTTGTCGAGATAGTCGCAAGCGTTGCTCATTGCCATATCGACTAGTTGCTTACGCACGCCTTGGTGAGGGGTGATGACGTTGACCTTTTTGCCCTTCTTTTCGCTGAGATATTCCGCTAAAACGTCGGCGTCTTCTAGGTTTACGCTAGTGATGACCTCTTGAGGAATATACGGCACACCGTCGTAATAGCGCATGATATAGTTGGATAGGCTGTCTTGCTCGTTGAGGCTAAGACTGTCTACAACCTGTTTGTCCGAGCCCACCAGCTTGCCTGCTCTGACGAAAAGCGTGGACACGACGACGTTGAGCCCGTTGGAAGCAATGGCGAATATATCAAGGTCAAAATCCTTGGGTAAAGCCGTGACTTGTCGGCGGATAAGCTTGTCGAGGACGGCAAGTTTTTGCTTATACATCAATGCAAGCTCATATTCCGTCTGCTCGGAAGCCTCTTGCATCTTGCGGGTGAGAATACCAGCTACCGACTTGTCGTTGCCTTGCAAAAATGCTATAACTTTGGATATCGTTTCGGCATACTGCTCGGGCGTCTCATACCCCATACAAGGAGCGTGACACCTGCCTATATGGTAATTGAGGCAAGGTCTGTGTCCCTTGGGCGGCTTAGACATATCGAGGCTGCACGAGCGAAGAGGAAAAGCCGAATAGATGAGGTCGACTATCTCCTTGGAAGTAATACCTTGCATATATGGACCGAAATACTTGGCACCGTCGTTTTTGAGTTTTCGAACTACCTCGACCTTGGGATAGGCTTGCTTGGTATTGATTTTGATAAAAGGATAGCTCTTGTCGTCTTTGAGAAGTATGTTGTAGGGCGGTTGGTGCTTTTTGATGAGATTGTTCTCTAGCACCAAAGCCTCTATCTCGTTGCGTGTGATGATGTATTCGAAGTCGGCAATCTTGGATACCATAATGAGCACCTTGTCGGTCTTGCCGACAGGTGAACCGAAATATTGCGTAACCCTCTTCTTGAGATTGCGAGCCTTGCCGACGTACAAAATCTGTCTGTCGGCAGAATACATTATATAAACTCCGCTATTTTCGGGTAAATCCTTGACCTTTTGCCTAATCAAATCCATGAGGATATTATATCATACTTTGGCTGTCGATACAATCATTAAACGTACTTTCCGTTGGACGTGTTGAGATTGTTGACGCCCGTCATCATTACTTCGTTGACGTAAGGGTTGACTATGCGATAAAAGACGATTTTTCCCACCCTTCTATCCGCAACTATGCGAGCGTCGCGAAGCAGTTTGAGCTGATGAGATACGGTGGTTTGGTTGAGCCCCAACAATATGCATACGTCGCATACGCAAAGCTCCGTCACGGCAAGCACCGACAGTATCTTGAGTCTTGTACTGTCACTGAAAATAAAATAAAAATCGGCTATCCCCTTGACGGCTCCGTTGGGCGGAATGTAACTCCTAATAGACTGTTCTTCACTCTCCGTCAACGTCAAACACGCACGCATATTCCCTCCGTGGCAAAATAATATGCCTATTGGTTGATAAGTACATATTATCACGGTAACACAATCGAATTTTGCCTCATATTGTAAAATAAGAAAAAACATTGAAAAAAGGAGGTCAATCTATGGATAATTGCTGCTGCTTGTGGATTATCATCTTACTCTTGTGCTGTTGCTGTGGCGACAATGAAGGAAGATCCGGCAACAACTGTTGCTTCGGCAGAGACGGTGGATGCGACTGTTGCACTCTCATAATCTTGATACTCATCATCTGCTGCTGTTGCAGAAACGGCGACGCCGACGACGTAATCTAAAATACATATAAGATACATATTATGCAAAAATATCCACCCCCGACCAGAGGGTGGATATTACTTACAATCGTACCGACAATTTGATTTTTATAGCCTATATATAAGTCGCATAATATAAATACAAAATTGATAGGTCTTAATATATATTTTGCCGATATGTATTTAGTTATTGACTATTTTAGTCAAACAAATCGTCTATATTTTCTTGGTCTGTTTGAGAAGGCTCGCTTCGCCTAATAACCTTGCCAACTCGCCTGGACACCAATTGAAAAGTCACTCTAAACAATGGATCGTAAGCACAAAACAGCACTAGTCCCACAGCCCAGAATATCGGCGTATTGAGTCGCAACGTGCCAATGACAATATCGGAAATTACCACTCCCATCAACTTGTAGCACGCCCAAAACGCCAAAGCAAAATATGCAAGTTTAATAACAGTTATCAGTATGATTTTGACGGCTCTCGGTAAACGAGTTGTATAGAAACGAAAATCTAAAAGCCACGCAACCAGAGAGTATAAACCAAAGAATAATATAAAAGGCAGTGCTTTGATATTGCCTGCCAAAAATCCTACTGCAGACGCTACGACATAACTTGCGAGCGCCGACCAAAATAAACCTTGTGTAAGAGGAAGCGATACGCATAGCGCCGATATTACGAAAAAAGCTACCTTTGCCGTAGGTAGAAACATTGCAAGCAATAGCGATATAATCGTCAATGCGGCAGATATTCCCGAAATGGCAATGCGATAGCTTCTCTTCATTTTAGCAACAAGGTATCAAATCTCCGCCCATACACTCGCAACAACAGTCACAACATATGAGTGTGGAACAAGTATTGCAACAAGCTTCGTCATTGGCGGCTCGCCTTGCCTCTTGGTCGGGACGAGAATAACCCGCTCTACCCGCCGCAGCACTACCGCTAGCCGAGCTTGCCTCCTCTGCGCTTGCACCCGAGAGCACTTTGTTGAGTCTTTCTCTAGCTTGCTTATACTTTTCGTTGTCCTCGTCGAGAGTGAGGGCTATGTCGAGTTGCTTTTTGCTCTCCACGTTCCAACCACGCTTGTGATAGATGATAGCTTGAAGATAGTGCCAATATCCGTCTCTCATCTCGATATTGTCAAGCTTGGACTGCGCTCCCTCAAGGTTGCCTGCCCTAATCATATCTTCTATCTCACCCAAGCCACTCGCACCTTCTTGAGAAAAGTGAAAGTCGTTGGCTTTGTCCTCTAAGCATTGGTGATAAGCTCTCTCTAACTCGTCGAGTTTTTTGGCAGCCAAATTGCCAACCTCGCCATCTTCAAAAAGTTGGGATTGGTACTCTTCTCTAAGCCTCTCGTAGGCTATTCTTATCTCTTCTTGCGTGGCGTCCTTAGCCACACCGAGTATCAAATACGGATCTTTTTGCACTTAGTTTCACTCCTTAACAGTTCTTTGGTTTTGGCTAGTAAGCCGTACCACAATACGTTGGTGATTACCCCTTCGTATCGGGTGATATTTAGATTGTCGAACGCCTTGTTGATAGCGTCGTAACACGACATAAACAATAGTTGCAGTTCTTCAGACTTATCCTTGAGGAAGGTAGCTTTGTCGGTATAAGTATAATCTGCGAGAAATACGTTGTATTTGCCACCTTTGAAGTCGTCGTCGATATCGTCGAGAGCGTCGGCACAATATACCCATTTGCCTACGTTATACATTACGTCGCCAACGTAAGAATTATAATTGTCGCCCGCTAGCTCGATAGAAATCCCCTTCATAATCTCGGCAAAGGCGTCGGCTACAATGTCGGCTCCCGCTTGATTATTCTTTTCCATTGTTCTTAGACGCTCGTAGCCATCTTGGACTACTTCGTCAATCTTAGGAAGCTTGGCTTTGGCTCTCTTGTAGTGTCTATTGAGCACCGCCTTGTTCACAAATTTAGCTTTGGCGGATTGCTCGTCGCAAATATCGTCGACAAGTTTGTAGTGTGCTAGTATGGTGTTGGTATCCACGATAGCACTCATGAGCTCGTTGTGCTTGACTATGCTCTTCTTTTTGATAGGATTGAGTATACAAGCCTCGTCGGAATACTCCACTTGTCTATCGCAAATTGCGTGCATAAATACTGCCAAAAAGGTGACGTCATAGTTGGTGGTAAACCGCATAAGCTGTCCGCACTTTTTGCCTATCGACTTGCACAGTCCGCAATAAAAAGCCTTGTAGACGGTGTAGTCTTTGATAAACATATTGGGTTTGTCTGGCACAACGTATCCGAACATTAAATCAAAACGTATCCTATTGCTTTCTTAAATTCCGCAAGTTTTTTGCTTGCCATATCCGACGCCCTTTCCATTCCCTCTCTAGCTACCTGCATTAGGTAGTCCTTATTGTTTATAAGTTCGTCGTATCTCTTCCTGAATGGTCTGAGCATCTCGATTACGCTATCCGCTACTGCAAGCTTGAGGTCGCCGTATCTCATACCTTGGCAATCTTGTTGCACTTGCTCGATGCTCTTGCCCGACGTTGCCGCAAGAATGGTAAGTAGATTGCTGATGCCCGGCTTATTATCCGGATCGAAGATTATCTCGCAACCGCTGTCGGTGACTGCCTTCTTGAACTTCTTGAGTATAACCGACTCGTCGTCAAGCACGCTTACAACTGCACCCGGAGTTGTGTCGGACTTGCTCATCTTGGCGGTTGGATCTTGCAGACTCATAATCTTAGCACCCACCTTGTTGATGATTGGCTCGGGCACTGTGAAGATGTCGCCGTAGATGTTGTTGACTCTCACGGCTATATCCCTTGCTATCTCCAAATGTTGCAGTTGGTCTACGCCTACGGGTACGTAGTCACTGCCATAGAGCAAAATGTCCGCCGCCATAAGTACGGGATAGTCCATAAGTCCCATATTGATATTGTCGCTGTGCTTGGAGGACTTGTCCTTGAACTGAGTCATTCTGTTCATCTCGCCAACGTAGGTGTAGCAGTTGAGAAGCCATGCAAGCTCGCTATGCTCGTGTACGTGGGATTGGAAGTATAGTATCGACTTGTCCTTGTCTATACCCATAGCCATGAGCAAGGCAAAAAAACTCATTGCGTTGTCATAGAATTGCTTGGGATCTTGTCTGACGGTGATGGTGTGAAGGTCGGCAAGTGCAAATAAGCATTGATTGTTTTCGTCTTGCTGTATTGCACGCCAATTATTTACAGCTCCGATAAAGTTGCCCAAAGTCATGATGCCGGACGGTTGTATCGCACTATAAATAATCTTCTTCTTTGACATATATTGTCTCCTTTTTTGTATCAAACTATAAAAATAATAACATATATTATATAAAAAGTAAAGAGCATATCGATTGATACGCTCTTGCTTAGAGTAATTTTTTCGTCAAATAATTGGCAAATTACTTTTTTACATACTCCAAAACCACTTTTTCGATGTCGGCTTTGTCGACAATCTTAGTAAATCTTACTTGCTTTTTGTCAAGATTGCTAAGTGGCTCGGGTATCTCTTCTCCCGTAAAGTTATGGAGCTTTTTGGACGCCTTGAAGGCATCCTCCACCTCCTCGCCTATGAGGCAGCGATATACGTCGCAAGGGAATTTGTATGCGTTGGCGGTGGATACGACTACGCTCGGTCTGTCGTCCTCCGTCTTAGCTACGTAATCGTTGTATACGCTCATTGCCACGCCCGTGTGGGTGTCCATAAGATAGTCGTAGAGGTCGTAGGTACTGTCTATAGTGTCGGCAGTCTCCTCTTCGGTAGCATATCCTACGGCAAAGACTTCGTTAAGTCGGCTAAGCTCATCGCTCGTAATACTATATTTGCCCTCGCTCTTGAGGCTAGCCATTCTCTCTGCAATGAGAGAGTCGTCCCTGCCCGAAAACTCGAAGAGCAATCTCTCCAAGTTAGAGGATATGAGAATATCCATAGAAGGACTCATGGTCTTGATGAAAGGACGGTTGATATTGTATTCTCCCGTGTTGAAAAAGTCGGTGAGAACGTTGTTGACGTTGCTGGCGCAAATAAGTTTGCCCACGCCTACGCCCATAAGAGAGGCGTAGTAAGCTGCAAGTATATTGCCGAAGTTGCCGCTTGGCACGACGAAGTTGACCTTGTCGCCCATCTCGATTTGACCACCCGACAAAAGATCGCAATAACTCGATACATAGTAGGCAATTTGAGGTGCCAGACGTCCCCAATTGATAGAATTGGCAGAAGATAGCTTGTAACCTGCACTTGCGAGTTTGGTCGCCATATCTGCGTCCGCAAAGATGCGTTTTACTGCCGATTGAGCGTCGTCGAAGTTGCCCTCGATTGCACATACGTAGACGTTGCTACCCTCTTGAGTCATCATCTGGAGCTTCTGCATATCGCTGACACCGTCGGACGGATAGAATACTATAATATCGGTACCGTCCACGTCCTTAAAGCCTTCGAGTGCAGCCTTGCCCGTATCGCCCGAGGTTGCTACGAGAATTAGAGTTTTGTCACTCTCTCCTACCTTCTTTCTCGCACCCGACAATAGGTGTGGCAACATGGTGAGAGCCATATCCTTGAAGGCGCACGTAGGTCCGTGCCACAACTCCAAAACGTAGAGGTTGTCGTCTACGTTGACAAGCGGACATGGATCGTCACCGTAAAATCTACCGTAGGCTTGTGTAGCGTAGTCAAGCAACTCTTGATAGGTAAAGTCGTCCAAAAATTTGGACAAAACGTACGCCGATCTCTCGGGGTAACTCATCTCGACAAGCTTGTCAAAATCGTACTTGGATAGTTGAGGTATGTTCTCGGGTACGAACAAGCCTCCGTCCTCAGCCAATCCTTTGACAATAGCCTCTGCCGAAGAGCACTTGAGCTGTTTGTTTCTTGTACTGATATATTGCATAGATTTCTCCTTGATTGCTTTGATTATAAATTGTAGGACGATAGATGTCAATCGTTCTCGACTTGCGACAACAGTTGATTTTGGTTGGCAAGTTGAAGCGCATCTATCATCTCGAACAAATCTCCGTCCATAAAGTCGAGCAGGTTGTACATTGTAAAGCCTATTCTATGGTCGGTGACACGGTTTTGAGGGAAGTTGTAGGTCCTTATCTTTTCGCTTCTATCACCCGTGCCTATCTGCGACTTGCGGTTGGCTGCGTATTCGCTGTCCGCCTTGCTTTGATAGTATTCGTATAGACGGCTCTTGAGCACCGTCATTGCTCTTTCGCGGTTCTTGATTTGGCTACGCTCGTCTTGGCTGGTCACCACTATACCCGTAGGCAAATGCGTCATACGCACCGCACTATCAGTCTTGTTGACGTGCTGTCCGCCCGCTCCGCCGCTGCGATAGGTGTCGATTTTGAGGTCCTTGTCGAGTATCTCTATGTCGATATTCTCCACCTCCGGCAATACCGCAACCGTAACGGTGGAAGTATGCACTCTGCCTTGCGATTCCGTCTCGGGCACGCGTTGTACTCTATGCACTCCGCTCTCGAATTTGAGTTTGCTAAACGCACCCACTCCGCTTATCATAAAGGTCACTTCTTTAGCTCCGCCAAGCTCGGTATAGTTCATGTCTATCTCTTGAACCTTCCACCTCATACGCTCGGCGTAACGCATATACATACGCACGATTTGCGCTCCGAACAAGCCTGCCTCTTCTCCGCCTGCACCAGCTCTGACTTCGATGATGACGTTTTTGTCATCGTTGGGATCAACGGGCAACAGTGCAATTTTGATTTCGCCGATTAGAGCTTCTACGTCCTTGTTGGCTTGCGACAACTCTTCTTTGGCAAGCATCACCATATCTCTGTCGCTACCGTCGTCGATAATCTCTTTGCATTCTTCTATCGTTGCCATAAGGGCAAGATACTTCTTATACAATTCTACGGGATGAGTGAGGTCGCTATGCTCCTTACAAAGCTTCTGCCACCTCGCTTGGTCGGCAATTATCGCAGGATCGGATATGAGTTGAGTCAGTTCTTCAAACCTCTCCAACATCTTTTTTAGTCTTTCAAACATTTATCCACCTTTTTGCCGACGACTATGCGGTCGACTCCCTCTAAATCTTTGACGATATTGCAATCGTAGCCTTGCTCACTCATCATAGCGACTATTTGCTCGGCTTGTCCCATACCGCACTCCAAGCACAAACTACCGCCATCGTTGAGATATTCGCTTGCATAAGGAATTATCTTGCGATAGCAATCCAAGCCGTCTTCTCCGCCGTCTAGTGCAATAATCGGATCATATTCTCGCACGTTGACGTCAAGTAAGGCTATATCCTCCGTCTTGATATAAGGCGGATTGGATACAATAACGTCAAACTTGCCCTCGACCTTATCCCAAAAGTCGCTCTCTACGAGTTCGACTAGTTGCTCCACTCCGTTAAGCTTGATATTTTCGCTCGCTACGGCTAGTGCTTTGTCAGATATATCCACGCCTACAACGTGAGCTCCGCTCTCCTTGGCTACGGCTATTGCGATGCAACCGCTTCCCGTACACATATCGAGGACTCTACTGTCCTTACTCGTCAACTTGATAACTTGCTCGGCAAGATATTCCGTCTCCGGTCTCGGACACAAAACGTCCTCGTTGACCTTGATATCATAGCCGTAAAAATTAGCCTTGCCGATTGCCTTCCATAACGGCATGCCGCTAGCGACCTTATTGGCATATTGCATTGCTTGGTCAAGTTTGCTACTGCGAATATGCGTTACGCTAGCTAGTTGTTCTCGACCGACGCCGAGTACCTCGCACATTATCCAATCGCCGTCTGCTCTATCGCAACCAGCCTTGTCAAGCACCTCGTCAAGTTGTTCCCTTGACTTCTTGTACGGCTTGTTGGTGTCGAAACTTTGGGTAGGTATCGTGTTGTCGGCATCCATAGCAAGCACCGTCTTGAATGCCACGATAGCCACTTCCAACATATCGTCCGTCGGCTCTTTGGTGGTGAGTTTTTGGAGCAAAAGTCCAGGCAACTTGAAAAATCTTACCAATGCGTTGTCGTATTTGGCAAAGAGTTTTAGAAGCTCGTAACTAACGCCCGATACGACAGGCAAAAGTGCAAGTCTTATGGCAAATCTTACGAATAGATTGCCGCCTTGCCAACCCGTAAGCGAGAATACGAGCACGCTGACTATCATTACGATAAACATAAACGTCGTACCGCATCTATCGTGAATACGAGTCATATTGCGGGCGTTGTCTACGGTGAGTTCTAAGTCGTTCTCGTAACAGCTTATGGTCTTGTGCTCGGCGCCGTGATACATATAAGTCCTTCTCACGTCCTTCATCAGCGAAGTGAGTGCGATATATCCTACGAATATCAATATTCTCACCAAACCCTCTACGAAGTTGAATGCAATCTGCAGTCCTATGCTCGAGTTTTGCAAATCAATCTTGGCTAGAGCTACTATTCCGCTAGTGATGAGTTGTGGCAAAAAGAAAAATAATCCGATAGACAAAGCTAGCCCCATTATGACGGAAAACGCCATAACGAGGTTATAAAAATTTATCTTCTTAGATGCAAACCACTTCTCGACTTTGCCCGGCTCTGCTTCTCCTTCGAAGACTTCTCCCGAGCGCATGAGAGTGCCCATACCCTGCACCATAGTGTCGATAAAATTGAATATTCCTCTCAAAAAGGGAGTGCGGAACAAAAAATTCTTCTTAGCTACGGGCTTGATATACTTGCTCTCTACTACAATATTGCCCTTTTCGTCTCTTACGGCGGTAGCCATACTCGACTTACCACGCATCATCACGCCTTCGATGACAGCTTGACCGCCTATTGAGGTACACTTTTTTCTGCTCATACTTTCCTGTTAGTTATTAAAAAAATAGTGCAAGATTGCTCTTGCACTACGTCGGATATTACAGATTGTAACGTTTCTTGAACTTATCCACTCTACCGCCCGTGTCTACAAGTTTTTGTTTTCCTGTATAATAAGGATGGCATTTGCTACAAACTTCTACCTTGATAACGTCCCCTTCTTTTGTCGAGCCGCAAACGAACTTTGCGCCGCATTGACATTCGATTGTAACATCATGATATGCAGGTTGAATCTTCTCGTTCATAATATCACCTCACATTCCTATATTTCTTTTAGAATTATACACAATAAGTATTTTTAAGTCAAGCATTATAATAAGTTTATTTATCAAAATTGTTGAAGATAATTTTTGGTCGCAAAATAATTATAACGACGCAAAAAGCATTGATTTGATAGCTTTTTGTAAGGATTTTGGGTAGATTATGCGTTTTGACACGTGCTTTGGACAAAAAAGCCTCGCAAATTATCGGCGACAAAAATTTTATCTTTTGTACTTTGTTTGCATTGCTTATGATTGCTTTTTGATATTGATTGTGTTATAATCATACCGCTTGACATATTTGGGGGGATATATGAAATCTTGGAAAATCAACTCGGCACGCAATATCGAAGAGGTGGAATCGGCGGAAACGCTCGATAGCAAAGAATTTGCAAAAGTAAAAGTCACCCGTGCGGGCGTATGCGCCAGCGATATTGCGCTCTACAACAGTAATCCCGCTACCCCTCTATCGCCTTGTCGTATCGCCGTAGGGCTTATCAGCGAAAGCAACGACATTACTCTCAAAAAGGGACAACGCGTCATGTTGTCGCCATATTCTAAGGCTGTCAACGACTCTATCAAAATCCATGGCAAAAATATTGACGGATATCTCAGCGACTACTGCAACGTCGCTCTAGGTGATATATACACCATGCCCGAAGGTATGACCGACGAGGCTATCACTTTTATCGAGGACATTGCCCTCACTATCGCAATGCACGAGAAACTAAATATCCAAAAAACTCAATACGTGTTGGTATATGGCGCTAGTGCAATCAATCTCATATTTGCTCAGCTGTGCGTATATTATCAAGCTATTCCTATCATCGTCGACGACGATGCGGCACGCCTGGAGATGGCAAGCGATATGGGCATTTATTATCAAATAGACCTATCGCAAGAGGATTTGACCGATAAGCTCAAAGAAATTACTTCGGGCAAAATGGTCGACTACCTCGTAATCGACACCGATGCGTTCGCCAGCGTTGGCAACGTACTGTACAATCTTGCGCAAGACGGCAAAGTCGGTCTATACGGTTTCAATCCTTCGCTAGGCAACTTGCAAGGCGACTTTAGCCCTATCATCACCCGCAACCTCACCGTCTACGGATTGGACAACGGATACGGAGAATTGGAAACTGCCATCAATTTGCTGGCAACCGAGATTGTCAAAGTCGACAACCTCGTAGACAGCGTGGCTGACATTAGCCAAACCAAAGAATTGTTTGAGGAGCTCTCATCCAAGCCTATGTATTACAAGACGGTAATACGCTGCTAGACCAACAACGTGGCAAGGTCGGCAATGTCCCCTGCACCCAAAATCAAAATTAAATCGTTTTTTTCTGCCGATTTTGTAAGATAATCGGCTATTTTTTTGTTGTCGTCGATATAACATGCCATCTTACCCCTCTCGACCAAGGCACAATATAAATCGAAAGCATCCGCTCCGTCACTCTTGCTTTCTCTCGCCGAATAGGTAGGGGCGATAATTAGTTCGTCACACCAATAAAAACTGTCTACGAAACCGTCGAGCAAAACAGCCGTGCGAGAATAGGTATGCGGCTGAAATACCACCCAAATTTTGCCACGAGTCATCATCAATGCCGTGTCGATTGCCGTCTTGATTTCGGTTGGATGATGAGCATAATCGACTATTACTTTTGCCCCTCTCTCAGTCTTGCCCTTGCATTCCATTCTTCTCTTGACTCCTGCAAAATCGCTAAGTGCCTCGCATACACTAGGTAGCAAATAACCGAGATTGTGCAGGACTGCTATGGCGAGCATGCTGTTGATTACGTTGTGTTTGCCCACCACTGCCAGCTTGACGACTACCGACTGCGTCCCATGGACGAGGGTGTAAGTAAATTTTCCCCTATCTTGTGCCAGATTGCAAGCGTAATAATCGCACGATGGCAAAAAACCACACGTGACGAGATTGCTATGCGAAGATAGCTTATCTGCACTATCTTGAGTGGTGATACACTTGACGCAACGCTTGCGATATTGTTCAAAAGCCTCGGCATACTGTCCCTCGTCGCTATAAGTATCGGGGTGGTCGTAATCTATGGACGTGATAACCCCTAACCAGCTGTCAAAAGACAAAAAACTACGCCGATATTCGCAAGCTTCGCTCAAAAAATACTCGTTGCCGGTATATATCGGTATAGGCGAGCCGTCCACAGCTTGCCCACCGATATGCCCCGCAAATTGACACCCTAGCTTGAGCATAAGATGCTGTATCATCAAGGAGGTGGTGGTTTTGCCGTGACTGCCCGATATGCTGATTGTCTTGTCAAATCGACTAGCTATCAAAGGCAAAAAGTCCTTCCTTTCTAGGCAAGGCACGGCTATCTTACGGGCAAAAACCAATTCTTGATCGTCAAAGCTTATTGCCGAGCTGTATACCACGAGGTCGGCGTCTTGAATTGTGGACGTATCGTGACCTACCACACAATCTACCCCTTGCTCTCGCAAAAAGTCCATTTGAGCGCAATCTCTCAGGTCGCTTCCGCTTACGCTAAGTCCCATATCCAAACATAGCATTGCCAATACGCTGAGGCTTGCCCCGCAAACACCGACAAAATGTATCTTGCCTATTTCGTCAAAAGTCAACATATTACAATATATGCTCCCATCTAGCCTTATGTTATCTAATAAAAAAATTGGTATAGACAAACTAAAAAAATTGGTGTATAATTATATTATAAAAAATATGCGAGGTGAAAATATGAGAATAAGTGACGTTAGAGTAAGACTCATCAACAACAGCGACTCCAAGCTCAAAGGCGTTGCCTCCGTGGTGATAGACGATTGTTTTGCCGTGCACGACATCAAGATTATTATGGGCACGGAAGGTATATTCGTGGCTATGCCTAGCAAAAAGACACCTGACGGCGAGTTTAAAGACATAGTTCACCCTATCAATAGCGAGACCAGAGCTATCTTTACGGAAGCAATAATTGCCGCTTACAACGAAGAAACGGCAAAAGAAAGCAATCAAGACTAACTAAATATTTGCTTGCAACGTAAAAATTCCACCTGATAAAGGTGGATTTTTTATGATTACATTGTGATTATTTTGCTATTATTTACGTTTTTCGCCTAGTATATCGTAGAGCTCGTCGTACAACGGACGCATATATCTATACATTCTTCTATATACCCTGTTGTAGTATTGATGATAAATTTTGTGGTCAGCCGAGTTAGGAACGAACTCGTCTTTGACGTGGCGCATAGACTTGAGAGCCTCCTCCAAATCGGCAAACTCTTTGACTCCGACAAAGCTTATCATTGCGGCTCCCAGACCACTCGTTTCGTGTGTTTGTACACGATAGACGGGTTTGCCTACCACGTCGGACAAGATTTGGCATATTATATCGCTCTGCGAGCCACCACCCGATACGCCCACTCTATCGACTTGAATTTTGGCACGTGCTTGCATATTGTTGAGTCCGTCAAGCAAACCGTAGCACAAGCCCTCTATAATAGCACGATACATATAATCTCTATCGTGTACGTCGGTAAAGCCTATCATAGAGCCCTTGGCTTCAGGATTCTTGAGTCCAGGTCCCCAGAAAGGTTGCAAAATGAGTCCGTGCGAGCCGACCGGCACTTTGGACAGCTTTTTGTCCAAAATTAGTTCTACCTTTTCGCCCGTAGCCTCGGCTTCTTTTTGTTCGTAGAGGGCAAACTGCTCTCTAAACCAGCTTACCATCCAAAAACCTCTAAATATTTGAATTTCGGGATTCCACTTACCCATTACCACCGAAGGATACGCAGGCATAAATGCCTCCGGTTCGACGTATTTGTCGGTGCAAATCTCTACCGATGAAGCAGTGCCAAGACTGATTGAAGCTACGTTGGAGCTCACCGCTCCCACGCCCAGAGATTCACATCCCTTGTCCGTGCCCGAAGCTATAACAGGCAGCCCTTGCTTGAGTCCCGTTTCTTTGCTACATTGCTCGGTTATGTATCCCAAAATTTCGCCTGGGTTGACCAAGTCGCACATTTTATCAATCGGCGTGCCGAAAACGGGATAAGTCAAGCCGTGCTTGGTCTGCCAACAACGCTTTTTGTAATCAAACGGGATTTTGCACGCAATGCCCGCATTACTCTCGACGAGATTGCCCGTGAGGCGGAAGTTGACATAGGTGGACGGTACTACGACCTTGGCAGTCTTCGCCCATATGTCGGGTTGGTTGACTCTAACCCAATTGGTATACGAGGTCTTGCGTGATACCCTTACGCTCTCGCTCATACCTACCAAAAAATACAAAAATCTATTGAATGCCGGAAGAGGATCGGGACAATCTACCTCTCGCTTGTCTAGCCATAATATCGTATTGCGGGTTGGATTGCCCTCTGCGTCCAAAAAGACAGTCGTGTTGCGGATAGAAGTAACGCTGATAGCAACGACGTCGTCCAGCAACTCGGGTGCGTCCTTCCTAATTTGCTCACAAACCTTGACTACTCCGTCATATAGACCGAGCGTGTCTTTTTCTGCTCTACCGTCCTCACCCAACACGAAAAAATCTTCGCATATTTGCGATTTGTGCACAAGATTTCCTTGTTTGTCAAATAGCAACCCTCTGGTTGATTGCGTGCCTATGTCAAATATCAATGCCAACGGTCTATCCATTTTTCCTCCTACCTACTCATCTGTTGCAACGCCACAAAATCCACTTTTCCAATAGGCGTCCTTGGCAATTCGTCAATAAATTCTATAATGCCCGGCATGCTGTGCCTCATAAAGTTTTGTGCAATGGCTTGTCTTATTTTTTCTTGTATTTGTTTATTGTCAAGCAAGGTAGACTTGTCCTTGACAACGTATAGTTTAGTTGCACTTTTTCCGTTGATGGTCGTCTCTACTACGCAACTGATTTTGACGCAATCCAGGTTGTCGACGACGTTCTCAATCTCTTGCGGAAACACATTGACTCCCGATATCTTGACCAATCTCTTTTTGCGGTCGGTAAAGAACACGTTGCCGTCCTCGTCCATATAGCCTACGTCCCCGCTCTTTAGCCATTTGACGTGCTTATCGTCCTCAAAAAACGCCTCTCGATCGTCCTCGCTGTGATAATAACCTTTCATCAGCGTAGGTCCCGATATTACTATCTCGCCCTTACTCTTTGGCGGTAAGAAGTTACCTTGTTCGTCTATCACCGCAAAGGTCATGCTCTTGACCGGTCTGCCTATTGAGTTAGGCTTGTACACTTTCATCGTATTGATACAACATACGCACGCTTCCGTCAGTCCATAGCCCTCGCTGAGCAAGATATTGTTGCCTTGCTTCTCCATAGCTTGCTTGAAGAGCTGTTTGGTATTTTCCGACACCTTGTCTCCACCGCAATAGCAAGCACGAATTTTGGTGAGCATCTTGCCCTTAAACTTGCCCGAAGCAAGCATCTTGGAATACATATAAGGCACACCTGCCACAAAAGTAATGCCATACCTTTTGATGAGATAACAGGCAGTGTCAGCCTTAAACTTAGGCATAAGTATGATACGTATGCCTGCGCAAATCATAGAGTGCAGACATACGCCGAGTCCGTAAGTATGGAATATAGGCAAAGCCATGAGCATAGCGTCTCGGTTGCTGTATCTATGGTCGATTGCGTCAAGGATATTGTCGGTGAGGTTGTTGAGCGCTCTGTTGCTCATCATCACCGTCTTGGCTTTGCCACACGTGCCGCCACTGTGCATATACACCGCCACGTCCTCGCCGTCAACGGCTACGTCAGGTGCAATATATTTGCCTATATCTCTATATCTCACCACGTTGAAAGCATTGTCGGTGCTAAGTTTCTTGGCGACGTAAGCGTTGTAAAAAGGCTTAAAAGCAATTGGCAAATAGTCTTGCACCGAACATAAGATTATAGGTTTGCCCGTTGCCTCTATCCAATCCTTGTATTTGTAAAAAAACTCGTCGAAAAGTACGTAAGCTTTGGGGGACATCTCCTCGTCCATTGCTTGCAACTTTTCGCTAGGTATGACGGGATGAACGAGATTGGCTATCGCACCTGCTCTATTGATAGCGTAAAAACATACCAACGCATTGGGTATATTGCTGAGACATAGCACCACGTTGTCGCCCTTGCCAATACCAAGGCTAATGAGATAGCCCGCAAAATTTTCTACGTCCCTAATAAACTTGGCACGTGTAGTGCTTGCACCCCAAAATTGCCACACCTTGTCGGTGGCAGGATTGTGCGCAGTACACGCCTTGTAGTAAGAAAACATTGATTGATTAAAATCCGCCGTCATAGTATCCTACCCAACAAGTTGTTTTCTGACAAAGCCGTCCTATCTTCCTCCGCTCCAAAAGCCAAAACCTTGACGGTCTTGGTGGTCGCATATCCTATAATTCCTCCGATAGCTACGTCCGACAAGAAATAGTTGCCCGAAAAGAGCGAGCCGATGATGACCAATACCACGAAAAAGTTGATGGCAACTTGCATCCAACCTACCTTGTTGGCAAGTCTTGGGTGGATTTTAGTCAAAGTCATAAGCGTCCACGTAGTAAAGGCAAGCGCCGTCTTACCGTCGGGCATAGCCCAACCCCCTTCGACGTTGACAACCTTGTACCATGGACTGTACCGAGCCCCATTGTCGATTACGTCGATATACGACGCCCTCTTCCATATTATCTTCATTCCGTAAGAAACGAATGCCACTACGCCTACTATTATGCAAGCCGTGATAGCCCACTTCTTGTATCTTTCGTACTCTTGCCTTCTATGTTTGGACAAATCGTTGAGAAATAATAAAAATACAAAAATTCCGCACACAAGCGAAACGGAAGTATAGTATTCTCTCTTGTCAAAGATGAGTTGAAAACAGTCTATAAACGCAAACGTTGCCGACACAACGCCCAAAATAAAATATGCTATGATATACAACCTTTTGAGTACAATGTTGCACTCTTTGTTGTAGGCACACTTGAGAAGTATTCCGCAAGCTGCCATCATTATCAAAAATGCGGGTAGTTTGGCAATAGAATCCGTCAACACGCTGAAGATGTTGCCCGGTAGACAAATTGCCTCTGCTATTGCCCAATCTTTGAACGAACCTATGATGAGCATCGTGAGCAATATAATCGCTATTGCCACGCTCCAAATCGCTTGTCTTATCGCCTCTTTCATTTAGTTACCTCTCGAGATAACAACGCCCTATCGCTTATGGCGTAAGTGTAGTTGCCCTTAGCAAAAAATACCTTCTTGAGTATAAAGAATATTGCATACGTGATATATACGCCCGCTACCGTGTCGGATAAGAAATGTGCACAGTTGACTATCCTCGAATACATAGTCAAGCCTATGAGAATTATGGTGACGGCGTACACAGTAGGCTTAACCCACCTGCGACTCTTGAGCGAAGGTAAAATATCGCACAACACCCAAAGTAGACATAGATGCGTGATACTTGACGAGTGCCCCGACGGAAAGGAGGTATATTTGTAAGACGGATCGAGTTTCTCTCTACCTATCATTAGTTGCCACCAATTACTAAAGCCGTCGAAATTGCCTTCTTTGAGCATATCACGGTATCTCATACGACACCACACCATCTTCATGACACGCATAACCACCAAAGCCACTATTACGAACACTAAGGAGAACACAGCAAACTTGAGCAGTCTATGCATGGTATCTCTCGGCCAAAAGTAACCTATGCCTAAGGTAAACGCACCGTAGAAAAACGCCTTGAAAATCGCCCACAATACGTTGTGCTCTTGCTCGGCAGGAACGACGGCGAGCTCCGTCATCTTCTGGGCGTTGAGCCCAAACATAAGCCAACCAAGCCAAATAACCAACGCACCTGCAATCATTATGCCGATTTTTGCCTTGTTGTCGTCAAACAAATCATAATTGTAGAATATTATCACACCGGCTATCGGAACGGCAAAATATGCAGGGTACTCGGCAATTACCGCAAATAATTGTCCGAAAAACGAACGTTGATCCCCCACCGCTTGCGAAATTTTGAGGTCGTAAAACGAAGCAATAATCATAAGCGCAATGCCTACGACCAATGCTATAGAATGCCCTATTATAGAAATCTTTTTGCTCTTTGTCAGTTCCATATTATATATTATAATATATTATCGGTATTGTTTCAAGTACTTTTTTGATATTTGACGGGACGTTACTCTCCACTACCAACGTAGCCAATCAAAAATATAATTGTCAACATAGCGTCACTATAATAATCCTTGGTATAATTGAACGACTTTACAAGAAGTATGCCCTCAAAACTGCAAAAAAATCCCCGACGTATCGTCGGGGAATTAGCTAAGTCGTTAGAAACTTATTTTGCCCAAGCAGCGCAGTAAGTATCCTTCTCTGCCATAGTGTAACCTGCTTCGGCAGGGTTGTAAGAATATTGTTGTCTGGATTTGAGCTCGATAGAGCTATCGATAATACCTGCAATCTTTACTTCGTATTGCTCGGTAATATAGAGGTCAGCCAAATAGCCGTTGTCCCATACTACTACGTCGAACTTGAGTCCGAGGAACTTGAGCCCTTCGGATTTTACCGATTGATTGAGCATGTATTCCATAACTGCTTTGTAGTTTTGGGTAGCCTTATCAAGGTCAAATATGATAGAGAACTTGTATTGGTCCTTACCCTCTACCTTTGCAACGTCGCTGATTTGTGCAATTGCACCCTCTACGTCGGTATCGTACATCCAAATCTTGGTTGGATCGTTGACCTTAGCCGTTACGAGTGCGCTTACCGTGTCGAAAGACTCCGTAGCCTTGAACTTGGTGCTCCAACCGTCAAGACCTTTACCGTCTTTGTCCTTTCTCTTGCTATAAGTAACGTCTTTACCGCAGTTTCTAATAAAAGCCTGACCTTGAGCATTGACGTAGGTCTCCTCGTATACTTGTGCAAAAGTACTGTAAGATCTGTTGTCTACGAAATATTTAGCATCTGCGGCGGTAGCTTTACCTGCTCTAACCTTGTTGCCTACAACAAGCTGGTTGACGGAAGCACCTAAAATAACGGTCTCTACGTTACCCTTGAGGTAAGTAGATACGTAATCTGCGCCGTAGAAGTTGGCTACAGCTGCATAGAACATATCCGTTGCGCTGGTGTCTTCGTTGATTGCGGTAGTAGGAGCTGCGGTAGGCTTAACCGTACCCATAGTCATAGCTTCCGGAGTAAAGCTATTATCAAGTTTGATTTCATCAAAATTGTCCTTACCCTTACATCCTACGAGCATAGTACCCATAATTACGGCAATGATAATAATTGCTAAAACTGAAACGTACTTTTTCATAATTTCTCCTTTTTAGACGTTTGTCTGCTCTTATAATAATATACTTGAAAGTAAAAATCAAGTAAAATTACACCAAAAAAAATTCAAATATCTCTCGCTAAAGATTACGCTTGCTAGTCCTTATGCTCTAAATTGGAGTCTTCCTCATCTTTAGCGTGCGAGTTAGAACGACGAATGGACACGACGAGCTTGACGATATATGCAACGAGTGCAACGAGTACGATTGCCATAAGTCCATATATGATATAATCAATATAATCGCTAAGGAAGTATGACAAAAGCGTGATAATCGTAGAAGCTACTACGTTGCCGAGAATTACCATAAGCATAGACTTGCCGAAGCCAAGCCCCATAAACGACGCCACGGCACTACCCGTCCAAACACCCGTCATAGGAATAGGTACCGCAACGAAGGCAAAGACTCCCAAGAGCTTTTTGCGTTCGATAATCTTGGGATCAAACGCCTTGTCGGCTTTGTCTTGCACTGCGTTGACTTTGCTTTGAAAAACTCCTTCGACGGCATGAGCCAAGGACCTGAAAGCCTTGGTATTTTTCATCCATCTAAGTATAGGTTGCAAAATAAGCAAGAGTATAGGGGCAACAAGCGACGAGCCTAAAAATGCACATGCAAATGCCTGCAAGATATTCATATCCATTGCCACGGCAACGGGTATTGCTCCCCTTACTTCGATAAGCGGAATCATAGATATTATGATTATCGTAAGATAATCGCTCGGCAGCACGTTGCGAAAAAAATCAATAATAGAATCTACCAAAATATTTCTCCTATATCAACCATATTATATATATTATTTGGCTTTTAGTCAACAAACATTTGCTTTTGGATAACAAAACTAATATAATCATCTTATGCAAAAATTATTGAGCCTGGCAAGAAAAGCTATAAGCGACTACAAAATGATTGAGGACGGCGACAAAATTGCCGTCGGACTTTCGGGCGGTAAAGACAGCATCACCCTGCTTGCCGTACTCGCCGCATACAAAAAGTTCGCACCCGAAAAGTTTGACCTCATAGCTATCAATATAGATATGGGCTTCGAAGATATCGACAAAGACCAAGTGCAAGCCACCAAGGACTTCTGCGAGAGCGTTGGCGTTCCGCTAATAATCGAAAAGACCGACATCGCCGCAATTATCTTTGACGAAAGAAAAGAAAAAAGCCCTTGTTCTCTCTGCTCTAAGATGCGCAGAGGCGCACTCAACAGCGTAGCTATCGAACACGGTTGCAACAAGCTCGCCCTCGGTCACCACGCCGACGACGTTGTCGAAACCATGATGCTATCGCTATTGTACGAAGGTCGATTCTCCACCTTTATGCCCGTGAGTTTCATGGACAAAAGCAAAATTACCCTCATAAGACCACTAGTCTATATCGAAGAAAAACAAATCAATTGGACGTCCAAAAGACTAGGCTTGCCCGTGATTTTCAACCCTTGCCCAAGGGACAAACACACCAAAAGAGATGAAGTCAAGCAACTAATTCGAAGCCTTGACGAACAATTCTCAGACTCCAAAAAGCATATTATGTCGGCTATCTTCAACCCCGAAAGAAACAGCCTTTGGGACAAAGCCAAACCTAAGGACAACTAAGTCTTGCTCTTTGTATATAGTTTCTTGGTGCTCTCTCCTCCCCTCAAATGTCTGACCGACATATTAAAATCCAACACGCTCTTAACTCTCCGATACAGTCCTGCGTCGATATGGACGAGTTTTTTGGTCATATCGTTGTGAACCGTGCTCTTGCTAATGCCGAAAATCTTGGAAGCCGTCCTTACCGTACAACCCGTCATAGCTATGTATCTGGCAACGTTTAAAATTTTATCTTTTTCCATTTTTCACCTTATTTAAGCCTATTCTCGACTAGATGAAAATATGAAAAATATATCGTCGTATGATTGTATAACCATACGACGATTTGTATAAAAATACATATTCATATCATCATATTTACATATTGCAATATGTGATTTTTATCTTGCTTTGCGTTTTGATTTGATTTTTTGAACAATAATTTTTGCAAGCATCGCCACTCCTAATAGCGTCAAAAATATTCCGAATCCTTTAGAAAGCAACTCGCCCTTTATCCTCGGAGCAAAAAAGGCTCCGACACACGCCGTCAACAAAGCGGGAAGGCTAATCCACAACATAGCCTTGAAATCTATTCGCTTGTTTTTAGCATGTATTATAACCGCTACTATTGCCATAGGCAAAAATGATATAAGATTGGTCAGTTGTGCTTCTACTTGTTGCACCCCAAGAAAAATAGTCAGAATAGGTATCAGCAAAGTACCTCCACCCATACCCATTCCGCCGATTATGCCACCGATAAGACCTGCGATTATATACCATAAATATTGCATATTTATAAATTTCCTTATATCTATTATTACACCTTAGCGTTATGCAAGCGCCATTTTTATTCCGCCTGCAATCATCAAAACGTAGAATATGGGTTGTAGCCACTTGGAAGGTATCTTCTTCATAGCCAATGCACCGACTATTCCGCCGACCACTACACCCGCAGTTACGACCAATCCACTCTTCCATTCCCAACCGCCTTGCGTCAAGTAAAATATAACGCTGACTAGACATAGCGGAAATATCGTGGCAATCGCCGTAGCATGTGCCTTGACGGGCTCTAGTCCATACAAACCCGTGAGGATAGGCACGACTATCATTCCGCCTCCACCGCCGAATACGCCTGTCGCAAACCCCGCAAACATACTCGATAGCACTATCAAAATCTTTTTGTAGGCAGTTAACCGCCCTTTCTCTTGCATATTTTTCATAGTCTTATTGTGTGCCTTACGAGCTTTTTTATAAATCATCATTATCATAGCTTGCACTCATTGTAAAAAAACATTAAATGGAAAGAGAAATTTTGGGTAAATCTATTGCAATATAATTGAGTTTGCTTTATAATAATTAAGATTATAATAATTATATTCAATAACATATAACAAGGTGGTACAATGAACACAAAAAAACGTTTTCTTCTAACACTGTTGATTGCGATTATGTGCATAGCTATGCTCGCTACCGCAATTGCTTGTGACAAGGACACAGACGACAACACTGACGACACTGATACCAGCGATCAGCTTTTCACCAACGGTGACTTTACGCTGACTACGGGCGATACCTACCCTGCTACCCCGGGTTCTTGGACGTCTTCGACGGGTGCTTCCAACGCACAAGCAGGCTCGGATAACGTCATCGCAGGCGTCATCGACACTAGCAGTTCATCTTTTAAGGACAACAAAAAGACCTACGGCTCAATAGAAAATCCGGGTAAAACGGGCGAGGACGATAAGATTTTGATGATTTATAACAAAATCGATAATTCTTATAAGTACACTTCCGCCAACGTTACTCTTAACAAAAATTCTTATTACGAGCTGACGTTTAGCGTCAAGACCATATTGACTGACGCCGGCGAAACTTCGGGCGCTTACGTATATCTTACGGGTGACGCTTACGCCGAGTTCAAGGCTATCAATACTAACGGCGAGTGGAAAAACTATAAGGTTGTTATCGAAACTTCTAATATTAGTTCCAATAGCATCTCGCTACTCCTCTCTGCCGGCTCGCCTTCAAGCGCCAACACCAAAGGTCACGTCTTCTTCGATAGCGTCGTACTCAAAAACCTAACCGACGTTGAAGAGGGTGAAACGGCGTTTACAGCTAGCGATTTTGCCAACCTTACCACCGACGAATATACCGCTAAGTACAGCGTGATAGGCGGTGATAAAGAGTTCGATTACGCTTCTATTAGTAATACCTCCACCTTCAAAACCCCTTCTAAATATACGGGCAACGTAGGTAAGGGCTCCGGAAACAACGCTCCTTCTTCGTCTTCTTATCTCGAAAAAGGTATCGTTGACGTAACCGCTACCTCTTCGGTAACGGTAGGCGACGCTCAATACACCCTTACTACCGCAGAAGGCGCTCAAGGCAACAACATTCTCGTTATCAACAACAAAAAATCCACGGCTTACGGCTATCGTTCTTCGGTGGCTGCCCGTTTCTTTGCAGGCAAGTATTATGCGGTTAGCGTCAACGTTCGCACCAATATCCTAGAAGGCAACGGCGCAACGCTAAAGCTCACCAACGGCACCGATACCGACGAAAGAAATATCGTCATCAACAATATCAATACCGCAGGCGATTGGCAAACAGTTACCTTCTTCATCCAAGCCAACGACAAGCGTAACAACGACTTGTATCTGGAATTGTGGCTAGGTCAGGGCGGTGAAAACGATACGGCTACACACGTCAGAGGTATCGCAAGTTTTGATAAAGTTACCTACAAAGAAGTAGACCAAGCCGCATACGACAGTGGCGTCAACAAGTTCTCGTTGCTCTCCACTAACCCTGCAGAAGATATCGATATCAGTAATTTCAAAAATACCACCTACGACGAAACCATTGCTACCGATAGAAGCCAAATGAGCGTAGAGGGCGGAGTGTTGACTCTCAACAATATTTTGCCTACCGCAATCACTGCATCCAACTTTGTCAAAGACGCCAACGACAAGCTTGACAATAGCAAAGGATATACCGTCTACCCTAACAACTACTATCTCATGTCTGTAATGTTTAAGACAGACGTAGCAGATAAAACTAAGGGACTCAATATCAACCTTGTTTCGTATAACAAAGACGGTACCAAGTATAGCGACTCTTACTCTTCTCTTGCATCTTTGTCGACACTCAACACACTCAATCTCGACGACTACAAGATTGAAGGCGACTATACCGAAGCAAGCTTCTATATCAAAGGTAGCGAATACGAAAGCAATATCGTAGGCTTGCAATTCACGCTAGGAAGCGGTGCAGGCACTCAATCGGCTTCGCACGTAGTGGGCAAGGCTATGATTAAGGATATCACCGTAGAAAATATCACGCCTTCCGAATACAACGCAGTAACAACTTCTACCGTCACCAAGACGGCAAGCTTTAGCGAATCGAGCGATTCTAACGGCGTTTCTTCCAACGGCGAGTTTAAAATTATCGACGCCGCCGCTACCAGAGAGCTCTATTCTGACGACGCCAACAATATATTTACCAATCAAGGTAAGCTAAATAAGTATCTCGGCGTTCCTAAGAATTGGACTATCACCAAAAAGACTGCCATCACCGAAGGTAGCAGTAGAGCCGGCGTACTCGACGTTGAGTCTAACGACCTTATGACCGAGATGGGGCTTGATCCCGTAGGCTTCTTCAACGGATATAACGGCGAAGACAACCCTACCGTGCTAGCTATCAACTCTATCGATTCGACGGCTATCGGATATTCTTCCAACAGCATCACGCTCAGCTCCAACTCATATTATATGTTTAGCGTATGGGCAAAGGCTGACGGAAGTCCGTTTAGTATCGAATTGGCTACCAAGACGGCAAGCGGTGACGAAAACAACAAATATTACAACATCAACCCTATCGACAACAAGTGGCACCAATATTTTATCTACGTAGAGACGGGCATCAGCTCGGTATCGGTAAAGCTTACCCTCTACTCCGGTAACCCACAAGTTAGCAGCAACACTCAAAACGGTTGGGTATTCTTCGATAGCGCTAAGTATATCACGATAGACGAAGGCTCCTACAAAGCAGGTTGCTCTATGGAAAACAGTACCAACGTCAACGTGTTGACTCAATCTTGGCTCGTAGACAGCTTTGACTCCACCTCCACTTCCGACGCTTTGACTTCCCCTGACAACTGGTCGGGCAAGCTGTTGGATTCTAACGCAAAATCCGATAGCGACTATCTTGCGGCAGGTGTGTTTGACCAAACTTGCGGCGATTGGTCCAATATCGACATTGATCCCGATACCGATACCACCGTTGCAAACGCAATATTTGACAACGAAAAGAATATAGGCGACTCGGTACTCGTGATATACAACAAAAAGCCTACGTCTTATCAATATACGTCCGGCAGCACTACGCTCAAGTCAGACTCCTATTACAAGATTTCTATCTGGGTATTGACATACGGACTCGATAAGAACCAAAGCGCTGCCCTTACCTTGACGCTCAACAAGCAAACCTACACCTTTGGTAAGCTCACCAGCGACAAGTCTACCGAATATGACAAGGCACGTCAAATCAACACCTCTACCTACGACGCAGACGGCAATGAAACGATAGGTACTTGGACCGAGTACAGCTTCTACGTTAAGACGGAAAAGGGCGTTGAAGCAACCGCAAACCTTACCATTTCCCTCGGACGTACGGGCGAAGAAAAATGGATGGAAGGCTACGTATTTGCCGACAACTTCTCCGTTACGAAAATTAGCGAATCCGAGTTTATCGCTAGAAAACCTGTTGAGGGTGAGACCGAAGAAACTATCGACGAAAGCCTTATCGCAGACGAACTCGTTGCCAACAACTTCCGTATAGTATTTACCGAAGAGTCCGCCGACGCAGATGAAGACCTCAACGCAGAAGAGGAAGAAACTACCGACGAAGACAACACCAACAACGACTATCTATGGTTGTGGATTACTACCGGCGTTGTAGGCGGTGTAATGCTCATCGTTGTTATAGTCGTACTAATCAAGAAATTTGCACCTAAGAAAAAGCGTAGCCTCACTAAGAAGAAGTCTGCTAAGGTAAGCAAAAACAACGACCAATTTAGCAACTAATAATTGCTAATAACTACAAAAAAAGTCCGCATATCGGCGGACTTTTTTTGTGACTTTATCGTCGATTGGTCGGGCTCAATCTAATATTATCTAGACGTATCGACACGTTCCAAAGTTACTCTCCCGATTGCTTGATTTTGTACTATCTATCAGTGTTACTCTGTCGGGATAAATAGCTTTTGCCCCAAAAAGACTTGGTTTATCCTATTATACTTTTTGATTTCTGCCTTATCTACGCCAAAATCCGAGGCGATTTTGTCAAGCGTGTCAAAGGGTTGGACGATATATTCTACCCCATTTCTTTGCTCTATAAGCAATCGCATACCGACGTAGCAATCTTGCACCCGCAAGTTGTTGATGCTCATAAGTCTATCCAAACTCATATTATACTTTTTGCTCACCTGTTCTAACGTCATCGGCTGTGATATTCTGATAACAAAGTTTTGCATATCTCTCCTACGCCATTGCTTGTTATATTATATTTGGCAGTATCCCCCAATATAATACAATATGAAAAGAATAGTCAAAGCCTTTGCATTGGTCACAGTCTTGTCGTGCTTTACGAGATTTGTGTCCTTTATATTCAAAATCTACCTTTCCCGACTGCTTGGTGCGGAGATATTGGGCGTTTATCAAATCACTTTTTCGCTCTTTTCTCTCTTTGCGTGCCTGAGCATGTCGGGCATACCCGTAACACTGTCAAGACTGACTGCCGAAGAATATGCGCTAGACGGCGACAATGCCGTTGGCGGTTTGTTTTCTTCGGCGATGCTACTCAGTCTATCTATATGCTCTGTTATTATCGCAATTTTGGCTATTTTTCCGGCTATTCCGAAAGCACTGTTTAGTGACGAGAGGTGTGTAAAGCTCTTTTACGTAATGTTGCCCATGCTAGTCACGTCGTCGGTATATTCTATCGTAAGAGGCTGGTTTTGGGGCAAAAAGGAGTTCTTCACCTTTTCGGTAACCGAACTTATTGAAGAGATAATCAAGATTGCCTTTACTATTTCTCTTCTTATGACGGGCATCTTCGGCGTAACAAAGTTTTATTCTTACGCCGTAGCTATGATTGTAAGCGATATAGTTATGATAGTCATTCTCTTTGCTTGCTTTATCTACAAAGGCGGTATGATAAAAAGACCGCTATATGCCAAAAAAATTATTAAATCGGCTACTCCTTTGACGATAACCAGACTCTTTGGCTCGCTTATGTCGGCGTTTTTGTCGTTGGTTATACCCGCAATGTTGGTTAAATACGGTTTGGATACGCAAGTAGCTACGGCACAATTCGGCAGAGCGGGCGGTATGGTCATGCCTATTTTGCTTGCACCCACCAGCATCGTAGGTGCAATGACCGTAGTATTGATACCCGAGCTTGCAGAACAAAACAAAAAAAATAGCCCCAAAGGGCTAAAAAATAAGATTTCTACGGCGATAGAATTTAGCTTTATTATCAGTTGTGCATTCTATATCATATTTATGGCGTGTGGGCAAAACTTCGTATCGCTCATCTACCACGACGTCGAGGCGGGAAGCTATATGCCCAAAGTTGCCATGTTGATGATACCGCTTTGCGTCAACAATATGGCTATCAGCGTTCTAAACTCTCTAGGCAAAGAAAAACAAACCTTCCTCTCCCACATTGCGTGTTGCGTAGTTTTGGCAATAACGACTATTATCACACCTAAATATTTAGGTATTTATTCCTATTTCCTTGCCTTAGCTCTCTTCCATACCGTAGGTATGGTTATCAATTTGACTATAATCACTCGTATAGTCGAGCCCGACAAAAGATGCGCTTTGCATTGCTTGGGATGTCTAGTCTTCGCATGCGTTGCGGGACTCGGAATGTCTGCACTCAATAACTTGATAGGTCGGTTGTTGACGCCTGCTATTTGCGTCGCAATCAGCGGTACGTTGTCCTTTGGAATTTTCGTTGCGTTTTTGCTTGGATTTAAGATAGTGGATATCGGCGGATTTTTACCCAAAAAATCACGCCGACATACCTAACGTTAGGCTTGTTCCTCTACCAACTCGGTGTCCGTCGAAGCTTTTTGCGGTGCAAGAAAATCTTTGAATACCAATCGCTTGCAAGGCTCAAAAATCGCCATGGTCAAAGCCATATTGATAGCCGATACTGCACATTGCTTAGGCAGTCTGCCCCAGAGATATACCCAGAAGGTTTTGCCACTGCCCTTGGAATACGAATATACGTACCAAAGCGTGACGGTATTGATAAACGCCGTGCATATCACAAGACAAGCAATATACGACAATATTATCTTGATATAGTTGTTAAGATTTTTGATTTTGAATATAAATCCCGGTATCAATCCCATAAGCCCCGAAGCAAGCGTAATCGTCGGCAACCACGCTCCTTTAGGCGAGATAAGCTGTCCTAGAATATCTCCCATAGCTCCCGTCAAAAATCCGCCTATCGGTCCACAAACGGCACCTGCGAAAAATGCGGGCATAGCGGCAAACGATATTGCAAACGACGGTACGGGTAGCCACGTAAATACGTTGGCGATTGTGCTGAGTGCTACAAAAACTGCAATATAAGCAATTTTTTTAATATAGATTACTCTTTTGTCCATAAAAAAACCTCCTAAAAACTAGAGGTCCATTGAAAAATATTATTTTGCAACGGACGCAACTCAATATCGCAAGCATAGCTTTTCGTTTGTGAGCAACATCCCATCTCACAACACTTAACGCATTGAGTTTACTCTGCTGAATAGATACTATCATATTTCTATCTTTTTTTCAATCAAAATGAATAAAAAATTGCAAAATACCTACGCTAAAGTTATGCTAATAGTCTTTATAAGAGCAATTATTATTTATTTCTTTTTGCTTATCGCTATGCGACTTATGGGCAAAAAACAACTAGGAGAATTGCAACCTTTCGAATTTGCAATATCCTTGATTGTTGCAGAACTGGCGTGCATACCTATGTCGGACACGCAAGTACCTATAGTTTACGGATTGGTGCCTATCTTTACTTTGTTTATACTCGAATTTATCGTCACCAAAATGGTCAAGCACTCTATCAAACTGCGCAAGGTAATCAACGGTAAACCCGTCATAGTCATAACGCCTCAAGGCATCGATTACAAAGCCATAAGCCAACTGGATATGACTATCAACGATATTATGGAAGCCTTGCGCGCCAAGTCTTATCTATCTCCCGCGGAGATACATTACGCTATAGTCGAAACCAACGGCGACGTGTCGGTCATCCCTAAAGCCGCCAACCAACCCGCAACACTATCCGATCTCAACGTATCCAAACAAGACCCCGATTTGCCTTTTACCTTGGTATGTGAAGGTAAAAAGTTGTCGGAGAATATCCAGTTGTCGGGCGTGGGAGAAGAGTTTGTGCAAGCGGTAATGCAAAAATACAATCTCAAACAAAAGGATATTTTGCTATTGTCGGTATCGGGGCAAGACGAGTTTTATCTTCAACCGATAGAAAAAGAATATATTACCGGCAAAATAGACGAGGTGAATAATGACGGGAATTAAGAAAATAGTTTTGGTAGCGGTAATTTTTGCGCTGATAGTTGCGGCGGGAATAGCCGAACAGGTGTATGTCGATAGAACTTTTGACAAACTCGAAGACTACGCCGACGATCTTGCCGTGCTATTGCAAGCCGAGAAATATTCCGAGGCGTTGGAGGTGACGGAAAAGCTGTCAACTTGGTGGGGAAAAGAGAGAGATAAATTGGAATTTTTGTGTTCTAACGTCGATATAAAAGAGATATATCGTGAGATAGGAGAGTTGCAAGGCTCGCAATACGCAGAGATGTACGACGACTCTATCACCCGTGCCAACGTGCTAAAATATATGGCTCAAAACTCCAAAAATCTCTTGGCGTTTAAGCTGAAAAATATATTGTAAAATAGCAAAAAGGTCGATACGTATCGGGTTATCGACCTTTATTTTTGCTTAAACTCGTTGATTTTCGTCTTTTGTCCGAACTTTGCACCGTCAAAGCTCTTCGCTGTTATTTCCTCAGCATAAGTTAGACAATTTGTCGCTTTGTTTCTATTCTGCGCTTTGCATTTCGCACTTCTCAGAATTAACTCGAAAAAATTATTTTTTGAGTTTGTCGACGAGGTATTGTCCCGTGTAACTCTCTGCGACTTGCGCAACCTCCTCAGGAGTTCCTTGTGCGATTATTCTACCGCCGCCATTGCCTCCCTCGGGTCCTATATCGATGATATTGTCAGCCACCTTGATGACGTCGAGATTATGCTCGATAACTATGACTGTATTGCCTGCGTTGACGAATCTTTGCAATATCTCAATGAGTTTTTTGACGTCGTGAGTGTGCAAGCCCGTCGTAGGCTCGTCGAGGATATACACCGTCTTGCCCGTGCTTCTTTTGGATAGTTCCGAGGCAAGTTTTATTCTCTGCGCTTCTCCTCCCGACAATTGGGTCGACGGCTGTCCGAGTTTGATATAAGACAGTCCTACCTCTTGCAAAGTGCGAATTTTGTTGTATATCTGCGGTATATTGCGGAAAAATTCGCACGCTTCGTCCACCGTCATATCGAGTACGTCGTATATACTCTTGCCCTTGAATTTGACTTCCAACGTCTCTCTATTATATCTCTTGCCGTGGCAAACTTCGCAAGGCACGTACACGTCGCTCAAAAAGTTCATATCAATCTTGATAATGCCGTCGCCTTGACAGTTTT
>JBJETR010000059.1:0-8307 GCA_051883415.1 Christensenellales bacterium
TATATGAGCGCATATAATAAAAAGTGAACGGAGGAGATATGAAAAAGAATAAATTTAGCAAAGTAAGCAAAATGGGCAAGGGCAAAATGACGGAGGCGCAGATGCAAGAGCAAATCGCCAAATATTCTAAGATGAGTAGGCAAGAGCTCATCGAGCAAATGCACTTACTTGCAAGTCAAGGCAAGGCGAGTGGAGAGCTAGACAACGAGCAGCTCGACAAGTTTTATTCTCAAGCCTCATCTATGCTTTCCGAGAGCGAGCGTAACAATCTCAAAGACTTGGTGGGCGAACTCAAAGATTGATTTTATCCAATTTTTGTAGAGCGAGCAGTAGGGCACGCACGTCAGCCATCGTGTTGTTGTAGCCTATAGAAGCCCTCACCGCCCCACGCTCTATAGTACCAAGATGCCTATGTATCCAAGGCGCGCAATGCAGTCCGCTACGCACCGCGATATTGCAAGAGTTGAGGTAGTCGCCCACGTCGGTAGAAGAATAGTCCTTATAATTGAATGACACCACGCCGCAGTTAGACGAGCCGTAAACCGTCACGTTACGGTTATTTTTTAGTCCTTTTAGCAGTTCTGCCGTCAAGTATCTCTCTTGCAGATTGATTTGCTTTAGATTTTCCATAGTCCACTTGATAGACGAAGACAGTGCGATGATGCCTGCGGAATTTACCGTGCCTGCCTCGTATCCTTCGGGGATAGTGTCGGGTTGATTGAGGTCGTTGCTATCGGTGCCCGTACCACCGAACGATATAGGGTGTAGATACTTGTCGGTGTTCCAGACCAAAAATCCGACTCCTTGCGGACCGTGCAATCCCTTGTGCCCTGCGCACGCCAAAAAGTCGATACCACACGCCGTCACGTCTACGTCGATATGTCCCAGACTCTGGGCGCAGTCCACCAGCAGTGCCACGTCGCTATTTTTGGCAATCTTACCGATAGCCTCGATATCGCTCACGCTTCCCGTCACGTTGGAGGCGTGACATATGCAGATAAGCCTCGTATTGGCAGTAATTGCACGGCTGATATCGAGTGGATTTATAGAGCCGTCGAACTGAGGTTTGACTTCAATTATGTTGACACGTATCGAGTTTTTGGCAAAAAACAGCGTTCTAAGAGTGGCGTTGTGCTCGTTGCTGGTGGCAATGACGTCTATGCTTTGACCTGCAAAATTTTGCAGGTATCCGAGTATAGCGAGATTGATTGATTGGGTGCACCCCGAAGAAAAAATCACTTCGTATTTTTCGCTTGCCTTTACCAATTTTTTTATCAAGCTTCTTGTGCAAAAAATCTTTTCCGCAGTAGCGATAGCGTCCTTGTGACTGCCACGCCCCGGGTTGCTAGAGCAATTTAGCTCTTTGATTATTGCTTCAGTCATGCACCTTGGCTTAAACCTCGACGTTGCCGCATTGTCCAAATAAATCATATAGTCACTCCTTGGGATAAGATACAATATATTGTATTGAGGACGGATTACATAAATTCATCAAGGAGAGAAGCTATGGAATTTCTCACTACCTTCCGTTCTCGCAACGACGCCATAGGCTGGGCGAAGTACCTCAAATCCAACGGCGTAGTAGCCAAGACGGTCAACAAGCCGTCGGGGCTCAGCGGTTCTTGCGGCTTGGCAGTCAAAAGTGCCGTCGAGCAAGATAGGTTTACTTATCTAAGAAGCCAATACAAAGGCAGAGTAGGCACGACGTATATCATACTTCGTGACAAAGGAAGAACTAGATTTTCACAATTTATCTAAACCATTGCCACGGCTGTGAGCTGTGGCAATTTTGTATTTTATCGGTTCTATTTCGACTATCTTGATAATATGCTTTACAAAATACAAAAAGTATAATATAATATTTTATATTTATTAAAGGAGCATATCAAATGTCAGTCCCGTTATACGTTGTGGCAATAGTAGTTTTATTGATTTTGTCCTCGTATTTTTCCGCTACCGAAACGGCGTTTAGTTCTCTTAACAAAATTAAGATTAGAAGTCTTGCTACCAGCAATTCTAGCAAGTCGCGTTTGGTGGCTAAATTGTGCAACGACTATGATTCTCTCATATCGACGATACTCGTAGGCAATAATATAGTCAACATAGTACTCACTACGTTATCGACCTTGATGTTCGTCAAGATTATGGGTGACAACTCGTTGGCACCTACCGTTTCGACTATCGTTATTACGGTGGCGGTACTCATATTCGGAGAGATTACGCCTAAGACGATAGCCAAGCGCAATCCCGAGTCTTTTGCTCATTTTAGCGCGCCGTTCATATTGGTGGTTTCTTATACGCTCATGCCTGTCGTATGGCTGTTTGGCTTGTGGCAAAAACTTGTCAACAAAATCTTCAAACGCAAAGACGACGACAATATCACCGACCAAGAGCTCATCACCATAGTCGACGAAGCAGAGACGGAGGGTGGACTCAACGAATACGAAAGCGAGCTTATCCGCAGTGCGATAGAGTTTGACGACCTCACGGTTATGGATATTCTCACGCCTAGAGTTGACGTAGCGAGCGTAGAGTACGGCGCCAAGATGACAGACGTGTTACAAATCTTCCGTGACACGGGCTATTCACGTCTACCTGTCTACAAGGATAGTATCGATACGATAGTCGGCATCATCAACGAAAAGGACTTTTACAAGGTATACCTTGACGGTCAAAAGACCTTCAACAAAATCATCGTCAAAAACGTCATATACGCAACGCCTCGCATGAAGATATCCATACTGTTGCGTAGACTGCAAAAAGCCAAAATTCACCTTGCCATAGTCGTGGACGAGTTTGGCGGAACGATGGGTATCGTAACTCTCGAGGATATACTAGAAGAACTCGTCGGCGATATTTGGGACGAGCACGACGAAGTGGTGGAGGATTTTGTCCAAATCACAGACGACAAGTTTAGCGTGCTGGGCGAGGTAGGCTTGGAAGAATTTTTCGAATACTTTGACGTCAACAAGTCGGGTGAAGAATACGAGTCTATGACGGTTAGCGGTTTCGTGACGGAGAAGCTGGGACACGTACCGACAGTGGGCGATACCATTGAGTTCGAAAACCTGTCTATAGCCGTCAAGAGGACGGAATACAACAAGATTGTGTCGGTTGAGGTGGTTGCTACGCCAAAGCCAACCGATGAAGAAAACGAAGAAAACAAATAATCACACATACACTTTTAGGAGGCAACAAATGTACAACAAGGTCGATTCCGGAATGAATTTTTGTCAAAGAGAAAAGGAAGTTCTTGAATTTTGGAAAGCCAATCACATCTTTGAAAAGAGCGTGGCGAAGAACGAGGGCAAGGAAGAGTTTTCCTTCTACGACGGACCGCCGACAGCCAACGGAAAACCACACATAGGTCATATTTTGACGCGTGTTATGAAGGATATTATACCTAGATACAAGACTATGAAGGGCTATCACGTTTTGCGTAAGGCAGGTTGGGATACCCACGGACTTCCCGTAGAATTGGAAGTAGAGAAGTCACTCGGTATCGACGGCAAGCAGGAGATAGAGAAGTACGGTATCGAGCCTTTTATCAAAAAGTGCAAAGAGAGCGTATGGAAATATCAAAGCGAGTGGGAAAAGATGTCCGACCGCGTGGGATATTGGGTGGATATGGACAATCCATACGTGACTTATCACGACGACTATATCGAGTCGGTTTGGTGGGCTCTCAAGCAAATAGCCGACCAAGGACTCATCTATAAGGGACACAAGATTGTGCCATACTGCCCTAGATGCGGAACGGCACTTTCGTCACACGAAGTAGCTCAAGGTTACAAGGACGTCAAAGAAAAGTCGGTATTCGTCAAGTTTAAGCGTAAGAACAACGAAGGTTACTTCTTGGCATGGACGACTACGCCTTGGACGCTTCCTTCCAACGTTGCCTTGTGTATGAACGGACAAGAAAATTACGCTTGTATAAGAGCGGACGGCGAGATTTACGTGCTTGCCGAAGCGCTCGTAGACAGTCTTTTTGAGGAGTACGAAGTAATCGACGTCAAGAAGGGTAGCGAGTACGAGAGAGAAGAGTATATTCCGCTCTTCGACTGCTACAGTGGCAGAGAAAAGGCTTACTACGTGACCAACGACGCATACGTCACCCTCACCGACGGTACGGGTATCGTTCATATCGCGCCCGCATTCGGTGAAGACGACGCTAACGTTGGTAGAAAGTACGGGCTTCCGTTCTTGCAAATGGTAGACGACAGAGGTCGTTTTATTGAGGGCGTAGGCGAGCAATTTACCGGCGTATTCGTCAAAGACGGCGACAAACTCGTCATCGAATATCTCAAAGAAAAGGGCTTGCTCTTCAAAGAACTCATGTTCGAGCACAGTTATCCGTTCTGCTGGAGATGCGACACGCCGCTTCTGTATTATGCAAGAAGCAGTTGGTTTATCAAGATGACGGCGGTTAGGGACAAGCTCCTCAAAAACAACGCTACCGTCAATTGGATGCCACCGACTATAGGTACGGGACGTATGGGCAACTTCCTCGAGAACGTCATCGATTGGGGCTTCTCTCGTGAGAGATATTGGGGTACGCCACTTCCTATTTGGGTATGTCCCGACTGTGGCGAAATCAAAGTCATCGGTAGCAGACAAGAGCTTAGAGAGCTCGGCGGACTCGACCATGATATCGAGCTTCACCGTCCGTATATCGATGCGGTACACTTCAAGTGTCCTAAGTGCGGCGGAACTATGAACAGAACGCCTGAGGTGCTTGACTGTTGGTTTGACAGCGGAAGCATGCCTTTTGCTCAACTTCACTATCCGTTCGAGAACAAAGAATTGTTCGAGAAGCAATTCCCTGCCAACTTTATCAGCGAAGCCGTAGACCAAACTCGCGGTTGGTTCTACACCTTGCTTGCAATATCCACTTTGCTCTTTGACAAAGCTCCTTTCAAAAACTGTATAGTTTTGGGACACGTCAACGACAAAAACGGTATCAAAATGTCCAAGCACAAGGGCAACGTCGTAGATCCATGGTCTGTACTTGACGTTCAAGGTGCCGATGCGGTTAGATGGTACTTCTATTCTTCTTCCGCACCATGGCTTCCTTCTCGCTTTAGCGCCGACAACGTATCGGAGTGCCAACGTAAGTTTATGGGCACACTCTGGAACGCTTATTCCTTCTTCGTACTCTATGCCGATATCGACAAGTATGATCCAACCAAATACAACCTCAAGGATTGTGCGCTTACCCACATGGACAAGTGGATTTTGTCGGGACTCAACACCCTCATCGACGCAGTGGATAAGAACCTCGAACAATACAAGATTACCGAGAGTGCAAGAATGATAGAGGAATTTACCGACAATCTCTCCAATTGGTATATCCGTAGAGGTAGAGAGAGATATTGGGGCAAGGAGATGACGGATGACAAGATTGCAGCGTACACTACGCTTTATCACGTGCTCGTAGAGCTATCCAAGCTCATCGCTCCTATGGTGCCTTTTATGGCGGAGAATATCTATCGCAACTTGGTATGCAACTTTGACGCTACTGCTCCCGAGAGCGTGCATCTTGCCGACTATCCTGTGGCAGACTATGAGATGATCAACAAAGAGCTTGAGGCTGATATGGAGTTTGTACTCAAAGCCGTTGCCCTCGGTAGAGCGGCACGCAACAAGTCCAATATCAAGAACCGTCAACCTCTCTCCAAACTCTTTATACTCACCGACCTCACCGTCAACGACGAGGGAGTATATTCTTTGGTTGCCGACGAAATCAACGTCAAGAGTTGCTCGGTTGTCAAGGACAAATCCGAGTTCATGACCTACGAACTCAAACCTCAACTCAAGACTCTCGGACCTAAGTACGGCAAGAGCTTGGGAGCAATCCGCAACTATCTCTCCACTTGCACCAATGCAAGCGAAATAGTCGAAAAAGTCAATACAGGTGCGCAATATTGCTTCGAAGTCAATGGAGAAACTATATCTCTAGGCTTAGAAGATTTGCTCATCACGCCTATCAACAAACCTGGCTACGCACTCGAAGTAGCAGGTGATATGACGGTGGTTATCGACACCAACCTAACAGACAGCCTCATCAAGGAGGGTATCGCCAGAGAACTTACTTCTAAGATTCAAACCATGCGTAAAGAAGCAGGTTTCGAGGTGGTAGACCACATTATCATAGGCTATGCGTGCGACCAAGAAATCGCCGATATTTTGACGGGTGACAAGTCTATAGCGGACGGCGTGCTTTGCGACGGCTTTGACGGTGAGCTTGACGGCTACGTCAAAGATTGGGATATCAACGGACACAAGGCAACGCTCAGCGTCAAGAAAGCGTAATACTATGATCAAAGTAGCAACAGATTGGCAAGATTATGAGATAATCGCCACGGGCGACGGACAAAAGCTTGAGAGGTGGGGCAAACTAATTTTGCTAAGACCTGATCCGCAAGTTATTTGGCACGCTCGCTTTGACCTATCTAAGTATAAGGGACTCAACGCCAGGTATATCCGTAGCAACCAAGGCGGAGGAAGATGGGAGACGAGTGGCAAAGCAGTGGGCGACTTTACTCTGCAACGCAAGGGGCTTACCTTCAATCTCAAACTGATGGGCTTCAAACATACGGGACTATTCCCCGAGCAAGCCGTCAATTGGGACGTTATGAGCTCAATGGTCAAGAGTGCGGGTAGACCTATCAAGGTGCTCAACCTATTCGCCTATACGGGTGGAGCTACCGTAGCTCTTGCACAAGCAGGTGCTCACGTCACGCACGTGGACGCAGCCAAAGCAATGGTAGAGCGAGCCAAAGCCAACGCACTAAGTAGCGGCATACCTAACGACAAGATTAGATATATCGTTGACGATTGCGCCAAGTTTATCGCACGCGAGATAAGGCGTGGCAACAAATACGACGCAATTCTTATGGATCCGCCGTCCTACGGCAGAGGAGCGGGCGGTGAAGTGTGGAAGATAGAAGATAGTATCCACGACCTTGTGAGCGAGTGTGTCAAAGTGCTTAGCGACAATCCGCTATTTTTTCTCATCAACTCTTACACGACGGGCTTGCAACCTACCGTGATGAGCAATATTCTCTCACTCGCTCTAGGCGAGCGTGAGGGAAGTATCGAAGCCTACGAAGTGGGCTTGCCTACCAACGAAAATATAATACTTCCTTGCGGTTGTAGCGCAATTTGGAAGAGCAACAGGTGAAATATGCAAGAGTTTAACATAGACGATTTGGCTATAGTGTACGAGGACAATCATATTATCGTAGTTGTCAAACCTCAGAATATCCCTTCGCAGAGCGATAACTCTCAAGACGAGGATATGCTCACTATTGTCAAGAGATATATCAAGCAAAAGTACGACAAACCTGGCGATGTCTACGTGGGACTAGTCCATAGACTAGATAGACCTACGGGCGGAGTCATGGTCTTTGCCAAGACCTCCAAAGCAGCATCAAGACTGTCTGAACAAATCAAGGACGGCACTATGAGCAAGAAGTACCTCTGTGTGACTTGCTCAGAGCCAAAACAAAAGAACGGCAAACTCGAGCACTATCTCAAGAAGAATATGGCACAAAATATCGTCAAAGTCGTGCCAATGCTCACCGAAGGGGCAAAGAGGGCAGAACTCGACTATTCCGTCATCGAAACGGTACAGGGCTTTTCGCTAGTCAAAGTGCAATTATATACGGGTAGGTCGCACCAAATCAGAGTGCAAATGTCCACCATAGGTTGTCCGCTTTTCGGTGACGCCAAGTACGGTGCAGATCCGAGAACTTGTCGACACAACCTAGGACTTTGGGCAACGGAACTTAGGCTTCGTCACCCCGTAAGCAAAGAATTGATGACCTTCGTCGTATATCCTCCTAAGGACGAGATACCTTGGAAGGCATTTGATATATCTCGCCATATGAATATCGGCATTGCCGTAAGTCCGTATGAGAGTTATACGCTCAAAAGTTCTATCAATTTGGAAGACAAATAAAGCTATAGATATCTTAGACGACTTACCTATCCAACTGCAATCGCACGACCATCACTAATTGCATAGTGTCAATCGCCTGCGAATGTAACTTAAAATACTCGTAAGCTATCAACGAATACTACAAAATATTAGCATACCGATTGCAAGCGCAGTCGGTATTTTTTTGCTAAATTTTGCCCTCAAAAAAAATTTTTTTTACGCTTCGTCAATTTTTTAAATCGGACGATTGCTTTGTCCTTTCTATACGCACGCAAAAATCCACTATATAATAACATCGCGCGTCTTGTTGCTTTTTTTCGACAAAATTTGCAAACAAAAAAAGTGATATATGACACATATTGTCA
>JBJETR010000060.1:0-7812 GCA_051883415.1 Christensenellales bacterium
CTCATATTAGGTATATATTCAACCGTAGTTTGCGAATCAATATAATATGTAAAATTCAGTTTATCAATATTTTTAATTGATGAATATTGTACCTTCTCGACGGTTCGCTCGTCTTCTAATATCAAGACTATGTTATCATAGTCTTTCCACCAAGGTATTTCTTCCTCTTTCTCACATCCAATCAATGCAATCACCATACTGCATAGAATAACGATAACGCATATCATAACCATAAACTTTTGACATTTTTTCATAAGCCACCCCTTTTTATTGCGTTGATAGTTGTTTTGCTTATCTAATATAATTTCTCATCGTGGACGTGTCGGGATATTGTCCGTCTTGCGTTTTCATAAAAAATTTGTTGAGCTTTTTGTCTATCGAATCGCTGTATTTTTTGATGGTGTTACATTCTCCCAAATTATACACACCTCTATAACTTGCTCCCGTCATACTCACGTAAGCAACGGTGCTTGCTCCGTTACCTTCTTTCGTTGTGTCGTGCAAATTGTTTTCGACTGTTCCCATATTGACGCAGTTGTCTATTATTCCATAATTTTCCGTCGCAAAGACCGACATCTTGTTGCCTATCTTGGGATTAGGTTTTGTTGTCGTTGTCATATTTCCCGTATTGATACAATTTTTTATCTCGCCTTTGTTGACGCTGGCAAAAAACGACCATTGATGACCATATTTATGCTCGGCTTTGTCCACTAAATCCAAGTCGGTCTTTACGTTCTCAATTGTTCCGTAATTATTTTTGGCTACGACACTGAGAGTTGCAACCGAAGAATATTCGATTGCGGTATCCTCAATATAAAACTCAAATATTGCGTTTTTTAATACTCCCGTTTGTTGTATCGTTTCAAAAAACGGATACGTAGCGTTGAAGTATAAATGATAGCAGTTGGCATCAAAAACACCCAATTGCCTGATATTGAGAACGCCCAAAGGTCTTTGGTTGCTGACGTCGGAGAGCGTGATTGACTTAGCCAAAATATGGTTGCCTATTATCTGCCTATTGATAAGTTGCTCGATTCGATGAATAACGTAATACACTTCCCCGTCAATGGTTACCGTTTCGGCATCTTGGGCGATATATACGTGACCTTCTCTGTTGTCGTATTGCTTGGTTGCGATATCTTTCTCGGGTGGCAAGTTGTCTTGCCTTACGTTGATATCGAGTACGTAATTGTTTACCTTGTCTTTATTCTCAACTTTGACGTATAGTGTTTTGTCCCCGTCAACGTAAATTTTGTTGACGTCTTCTACAATCTTGGTTTGTTCCTCGTCTTCATATACCTTTGCTTGGGCATTGGGGCTAACTATCAAATCGCTAAACTGCAAATAGTTGGTATAAGGAACTTGCACCGACAACTTAGACGAGCCCTCATTGGTAAAGTTGTAGTCTACGTTTTCCCATTCCGCCATTCTATTGTTTATCCTTACCGCCACCAAATCGGCGTAGCCCTCACCTTCTGCTTGACAACCAATCAATGCCATCGCCATACTGCATAGAATGACGATAATGCATATCATAACCATAAACTTTTGATAAAGTCTCATTTATTACTCCTTAAACTATATTCGTTGTATTGATTAAAACGTTAATTCTATTTGCCCCAATTGGTTTATGTCAAGATAACTTCTCTATTATAAGATATTTTCTCTCTATAATTTAGATAATGCAAAAAGTGATTTTGTTACATTTATTATACCGACGCACAACGACTTTGTCAACATTGTACCCTCTCTAATACGGAATGTCAAGATTTTTGTCCGCAGTATAGAGGATAATTTTAATGAAAACCTTACTATTTTGGATATTTTATCGGGTTGTGGAGAAAAGTATGGATTGGAAGATTTTTGCGGAAAGGCTAACGGACTTGATATTCGATAGCAAAAAGGTCGCTCGCAACGTTGCCAAAGAGATTGGCATTGGGAAAACGACGATTTACGAATATCTGTCGGGCAATAAGATGCCGACTCTTGGCAATTTGATTAAGCTTGCCGATTATTTCAACTGCTCCACCGACTACCTCTTGGGACTAGAAGAAGAATCTATCGATACGGCTTTTCTTCAAAGACCTCCTTTCCACGAACAGTTTGAGGCAATGCTCGATTACTTTGACATATCTCGCTATAAGCTGGAAAAGATGACGGGCATAGCCGAATCGGTGCTCTATTATTGGGCAAAAGGACAAAAGACGCCCACCGTCGAGAGCCTCGTAACGGTGTGCGAAAAACTCGGTTGTCGATTGGACTTCTTCCTCGGTAGGTCTAACGAACGATAAATTAGCCCCGATTAATCGGGGCTTTTTGTTATTTTGTTACAATGTTATTTAATTGTATCGTCTTCGGCAAGTGGTCTACGGTTATACTATTGCCGTTGGTCGACACGTCGTCGCAAGATATATCCGCCGACTTAATACCTAAGAATTGGACGTTGATACGTTGCACGTCGATATTTCCGCTTGGGGTAAGCGTTATTGAGCAACCCTCGTCGGAGAGGCGTTGTTCTATCGTCAAACTACCCTCCTCGTCGTGCATAACGTACCTATTGTTGCCGACGCATATCAGCAAGTCAAGGTCTTTGTAAGATACGTCGTTGGTAGTGCCGTCGTGTAGCATTGGTACAATGCCGCCCTCTTTGACGAATACGGGGATATAATCAATCGGACAAGTTATCGTGTATTCTTGGTCACCCGTGTAAGTTTCGTTTGTAAAAAAGTCCCTCCAAACGCCCTCGGGAAGCCAAATTTTATGCCTTACCGTGCCTTTTAGATTACCCCTTTTGGTAACGGGACAAACGAGCAATTCGCTACCGAATAGATACTGATTACGATACTTTTTGCTATAAGCCAATGGCGTATCGTACTTGTAATACAACGGTTGAACGAGTGGCACGCCGTAGGTTGCCGTATTGACGCAGGCAGTATAGAGGTATGGTATCAAGCGATGTCTAAGTTGTAAAAACTTGGTAGCATAATCGCAAACGGAAGGATAGTTCCACGGCTCTTTGCTGAGCGTATTGTTGGTTGAATGGAGTCTGTTGATAGGCGAAAAGACGCCGAATTGCAACCATCTAAGATATATCTTACCGTCACCCCTATTGCCCATGTGCCCGCCGATATCGTGCGACCACCAAGTATAGCCCACGTTGGAAGCGTTGGCTGTAAAGTAAGGTTGGAATTTCAAAGCACTCCACCAAACGTACGTGTCCCCCGAAAAGCCAAGAGGATATCTATGCGAGCCAACTCCTGCATATCTCGACAAAATCAAGCCTTTATCGCCGTTGCGGTTGTTGTCCAAAAAATGATAGTGATTGAGAAGCCATAGCGGATCTAGCCCTTCCATCTTGGATTTGGTGCCTTGTTGCCAATCTATCCACCAAAAATCTACACCGTCTTCTTCGTAAGGATGATGCAAAACGTCAAAATACGAAGTGAGGAACTTTTCGTCCGTGAGGTCGAATTCTATCGTCTTTTTGGTAGCGGGATCGATACCGTTTGCTTTTGCCATGTCGGCGTATTGCGTTTCAAAATACCTCACGCCGTCACGAGGATGTAAATTCATGGTAACGTGCATGTTTTTGGCTTTGAGAGCCTTGAAAAACGCCTTGTAGTCGGGGAAAAGCTTGGAATTGAAGGTGTATCCCGTCCAACCTCTGCCTTGTCCTCTATGTCCGTATGCCACGTCCTTAGGCACGTCGTCAACCAAGTGCCAATCCATATCTATCGTCGCTACGGTAAACGGGATTTTTCTGCTCTCGAACTCGCTCATCAAATCGAGATATTCTTGCGCCGAATATGCATGATATCTAGACCACCAATTGCCGAAAACATACTTGGGCATAACGGGCGGATATCCTGTCAGTTCAAAGAATTGTTGAAGTCCTCCGTAAAAATCTTTGCCAAAAGCTAAAACGTAAAAATCTTTAGTTCCGTTGACTCTTGGCTGAATTTTTCCGTCCTCCGTCAATAGCAAGCTATTACTATCGTCAAGAAGCGTAACTCCGTCTTTAGAAAATATACCGTCATCCAATCTTACCGAACCGCCCTTACAGTCGAGAGTTCTCGTGGTGCCTTTGAGATTTCGTCTACCGCCTCTCTTGGCGACAACCCCGTCGACTTTGACATGAAGCGAACGCTTGTCTATATGAAAAACGTGTTTTGCCGTTGTGACGATTATTATCTTGTCTTCGATTTTGCTCTCCCATTGAGGGCTACCGAAGTCCCGATTGACAACGGTCTGTGAGGGCAAATCTACGAAGCGTCCGTCTTGCGATTTTTCTACCCTGAGAACGTCGTTGCTGATGATAGAAACGCGCAAGTCGTTATCAACGATAATCTGAGAGAGCTTAGTTGGTGCCGCCTTGGTTATAAATCTCTGCATGATACTCCTTGATATAATGTTTTTTGTTTATCCTCGTCAATAGCGTCGCATTGACAAAAACCCCTGCCTGATGCAGGGGTAATAATTATTGTTGATCTTCGGTCTGCTCCGTAGCGTCTTTTGGAGCAACTTGCCCCGGATGATTTTGCTCATACGTATTGAGTTCCGGCTTGTTCTTAGGATAGTGCGACTTGCCAAAGTTGTTGTAGGTGATGACGTCGTGCACCGGAAGCTCCTGAGCAATACGGGTAATTTCCTCTTTGAGATAAGTATTGATAGTGGTGCGTTGCTCGTCTATCGGAACGTTGGGATCGTACGCAATCGGCTTGCCGAATACCACCTTTTGAAGTTTGGCTGCATTGTACATAGGCACGAACTTGAGTATCTTCTTGTATCTGCTATAGTACATCTTGGCAAGGTCGATATAGTTGCTCTCAAAGTCGTTGACTATGTGATTGTACTCGTCGTTACACTCGGGGAAGATGATGATGTTGTAACCTTCGTTTAGGCACTTGATCGTCGTCTTGCAAGTGGTAAAGATGCGGTGATCTCTATATAGATGTATTACGTCGGCACAAGAAAACAGCCACTCGGCAAGCGGTGCAAGCATGTGAGCCGCCATATTGTAAAACCACCTTACGCTCTTAGGTTTGTACGGCCAAAAGTCCTTCATTGCATAAGCCGGGAATTCTTTGCGATTAGCAACCTCGCCCACCATCCACGTCAAATGCTTGAGAGGAAAATACAATTCCGCCACCAAAGGTCCGTTCATCTGTGCGTGGTTGCCTACGTAAATTGCCGCTTCTTCGGGCACGTTCTCCATACCCAAAAACTCTCTCTTGGCATAAAGAGACTTGACTACCTTATACCAAAACTTGTAGGAAAAGGTCTTTTTCTTAAGTTGGTATGGTTGATTTTCTTTTTCTTTGTTGTCAACTTCAACTTTTTTCACAATTCACCCCTCGTTACACTCCAACAATATTTTATAAATTTTTGGTGTTTTTGTCAATAGCTATCAGGCTTGCGTTGCTTCTTTTTCTTGAGTTGATTGTTCTACTGCTTTGCCATCTAGGTAAGGAGTTGTTTCCCCTTTAGCCACCGCCTCGAAGTCGTCAACAATCTCTTGCGAAGGCTTGGCAGTAAGTAGCGATACGACTACTATACATATGCTCGAGAAGAGGAATGCAGGCAATAGTTCGTATATTCCCCAAACCCCGCCGAGCGGTCTGAGGACAAGTTTCCACAAAAATACCATGCCTGCTCCGCCAACCATACCTGCGATTGCGCCCGGTCTATTGATACGCTTCCAAAAGAGCGAGAAGAGCACGAGCGGTCCGAAGGTGGCACCAAAGCCTGCCCAAGCAAAGGATACGATAGTAAATATCACGCTATCTTCGTCAAGCGCAATGAGTATGGCGATGAGTACGATTGCTAGCAAGGTGATACGTGTCGCCCACATAACCTGCTTGTCCGTAGCGTTCTTTTTTGCCACGCCTTGGAAGATATTTTTGCCGAAAGCCGAAGCCGCAATGAGCAAATAAGAGTCGGACGACGATATCGTTGCCGCCAAAATACCTGCCATAACCACACCCGCAACGAGCGGTGGCAAAAACGACGTGGACAAGGTGATAAATATGTTCTCCGCACTCGAGCCCGTAAGATGCTCGGTTGGGAAGAGTTGTCTGCCTACTATACCGATAAATACCGCAAAGAGCAAGGAGATGATAACCCATACCATTGCAATTCTCCTCGAAGGCTTGAGCTCCTTCTCAGATCTGATTGCCATAAATCTAAGCAAAACTTGTGGCATTCCAAAATATCCCAAGCCCCAAGCAAGCGTTGATATTACGGTAAGGAAGCCGTAACTTCCTGCCTCGCCAAAGACGGGTTTGCCCGCCTCGACAAGTTGTTCTCCGCCCTCTCCGATCGTAGGGCTCGCTATGTGGAAAAACTCCAAAAAGCCTGGGATTTGTCTTGCGTTTTCGATGACCTGTCCGATGCCTCCCGCCTTGACCGTACACAAGATTATCATGCTTGCAAGCGCTACTATCATTACTATTGCTTGCATAAAGTCCGACGCACTCTCAGCCAAAAATCCGCCGAGAATGGTGTATGCCAATACGAAAACCGCACCTATTATCATCATCTTTTTGTAGTCAAGACCAAAAAGCGCAGAGAAAAGCTTGCCGCACGTAACGAAACAGCTCGCCGCATATACCGTAAAGAATATCAATATAAACAGCGCAGATAGCGTCATGATAATCTTTTTGTTCTCTCTAAAACGATTGGAGAAAAACTCCGGCAAGGTGATAGAGTTGTTTACCCTAATGCTGTATCTACGCAATCTCTTGGACACCAAAAGCCAATTGACGTAAGTACCTATGGCAAGTCCTATCGCCGTCCATATAGCGTCGGCAAGTCCACACCAATAAGCAACGCCCGGCAAACCCATAAGCAACCATCCGCTCATGTCGGAAGCTTCGGCACTCATTGCCGTCACCCACGGTCCGAGGCTTCTGCCTCCCAAAAGATAGTTGTCGGTGCTGTTGTTGGCACGACGTGCAAACACTATTCCGATAACTATAACGGCAACCATATAAATCACCATGGCTATCATAATCTGAATGGATTGGCTACTCATTGCTATCCCTCCGCAAAAAAATACAGTTTATTTTACCATATATTTACAAATAATACAATAAAATCAAGCATATTTGTGGGCAAAACGCATATCAAATCAAAGAAAAAATATCAATTTTAGCGACACGTATTGACTTTTTGGCATATCTTATCGCTTTTAGTCAATTTTTTGGTTGCCAAACGCTACTATTTTATAATACAATATCTTCGTTGGCACTCGCTTACTTTTCCACTAATCGTGGGCTACGGAGATATGATGGACGCTTTGCTCAAGGTCGTACAGACAATCAATTCTTACCTATCCGACTACCTTCTCATATTCTTGCTACTCGGCACGGGTATATTTTTTACTATCAAAACTCGCTTCGTTCAAGTGCGTTGTTTTGGGGAAGGTATGAAAAAAATGTTCGGTGAATTGTCTCTCAAAGGCAAGGCAAACGGAGGCGGTCTGAGTTCTTTCCAAGCATTGACTACAGCCGTCGCGTCACAAGTGGGCACGGGCAACATCATAGGCGCTTGCGGCGCTATCCTTCTCGGTGGTCCGGGGGCGATTTTTTGGATGTGGATTATCGCATTCTTCGGCATGGCTACCATATACGCCGAAGCGGTGCTTGCTCAAAAGACTCGAGTAGTGGGCGAAGACGGCTCCGTCAAAGGCGGTCCGGTCTATTACATCAGGCAGGCTTTTAGGGGTGGTTTCGGCAAGTTCTTAGCAGGCTTTTTTGCCGTGGCTATCGTGCTTGCGCTCGGATTTATGGGTTGTATGGTGCAATCCAACTC
>JBJETR010000061.1:0-7612 GCA_051883415.1 Christensenellales bacterium
TAATTTATAGTCCTATTACGAGATTTGCTTAAAATATCTATTTATTATTTGGAGAAGATTATGTTAACAAGAGAAAATTCAACAGGAAAACCATTAGCAGGCGCTGAATGGTTAAAGATTCATCATCAAGCAAAACTAAATGAGAGAATAGCGTTTGCGAAAAAGCTGGTTTCCCTTAAGCCAAAAAGTATTGTCGATTTGGGTTGTGCCACTGGACTATGGCTTGATTTGTTCAATCAATTATTGCCTAGTGAGTGTGAATTTATAGGAATAGATAGCGACAAAGAATCTTTAGATATTGCGTTATGTAGAAGTAAATCTTGGGGAAGAAAGGTAACTTTTCTTCAACTTGATTTAGAAAAAGATGCTATATTAATTCCTCCTAGTGATTTAACATTGGCTTTTAATATTTTCCCATATATTAATAATCTTGATGGTTTTATAAAGATATTATCATCAAGAGTACCTCGTGGTATGCTTGCTGTCCGACAGTATGATGGTGCCTCTATTCGTTTTGGCCCAATGAAAACATCTGAAAGACAAAAAATTGAATTGGATCTAAGAATAGCAACAGAAAATAGTCAAAAATTCAATCACTATGACTTAGATCGAACCTTTAGTGTTCTTAGAAAATCAAATTATAAATTATGTGAATATGGATTTGAGCTATTTGAAAGGACAGGTCCTTTTACTGCAGATTTTATGCCCTACTATAACGAGACCCTTGATTGGACAAAACAAAATTTATCTGAAATTTCTTCTAAATATCTCGAAAAATGGATTGATGAAGATCCTTTCGGTATAAATAGATATTTTTATGAAGTTGACTTAGTAGCTTTATTATCATAATCTTCAACGGCTATATTCCATAAACTTTTATATTGTGCGGCAAACATATTAATGATTTCCTGATCCCTTGATAAAAGGACAACAGGGTCTTGGGGTATTTCTCTAAAGTCCCAATTAAAAAGAACTTCTGTAGACCCATCTCTATAAGTCAAAATAATAAATCCAATCTGCGGCTCAGATTGAGAAATTAATTTATACTGGTATTGTCCTTTGCTTTTACTTGTAACTTTTTCCTTTGTTCGTTTAAATCTATCTAAGGCAGTAGAATCTCCTATGTCTTTCCAGATCAGTCCTTGATTAACTTGATTCGCAATTTTATTAAATGACTGTTGATAAGATACACCACCATATAAACGTTCATTTGATTGTTCTATTTCATCCATAAAATTAAAAGAAGTATTTTGTACATACTCTAAAATTGGCAATCTATTCATTATATAATCCCACGCATATTTAGGTGTTCCAATCTTGGTTATATGTAAATAATTTTTTACGGTTTCGCATATCAATTCGGAATCTTCTTCAACTTTTTCGGTTTCATTATGGATGACAATAGTTTGTCCAATTATTAGAACAATAATAGAAAAAAGAAAGGCGGGTATTGCTGATAATGAAGAATTAGTAGCGTATTGTAACGGATCTATGAAGTAAGTAATGACAAATATTACTATTGATAAGATCAAATTAAAAATTAATAATACTAGTTTCTTCCTAGATTTATTTTTTTTCATGCATACTCCTGGTAGTTAAAGTTTATATAAACTAAAAGCGTATATCTCCAAATAATAAATAGTTACTTTAAGTAAATTTTATCATATTTTGATATAATTTGCAATGATATATTAAAAAATTATAAGGAGAAATTATATGAAAAATATTGAAACGTTTATAAAATATCTACAGAGCACAAAAAATCTGTCAATCAAGTCATTAAATGCTTACAGAGGCGATTTGAAGCAATATTATGCATTTGAAGAAACTAAGGCGCAACCGAGCGATATATGCTCTTATATATCGTATTTGAAAACCGAATTGCAATTAAAAGACTCTTCTATCCGTCGCAAAATCATTACCCTAAAAAATTACTATAATTTTTTGGTAGAGCGTGAAATGATTGAACGCTCACCTTTTTATAATATAAAATTCAAGTTTAAACAAGAAAAGCGTCTGCCGAAAACATTAGCAAAATCAGACGTGGTAAAGATATTGGATTGTTTTAACGTGGACACTACCGGGCTTAGCAATTTTGCCAGGCAGTCTTACGTGAGGGATGCGGCGCTAATAGATTTGTTGATAAGTACGGGGATAAGAATCGGCGAGGCGGCTGCTCTTACTTTGGAAGACGTCATTGCGTCGGAACGCACGCTACTAATACACGGTAAAGGACGAAAACAACGTTTGATTTACATATCGTCGCCCATAACGTGGAACAGGTTGACGGCTCTAATTAAGCAAAGAAAAAAGTGCGGAGGCAATTATCTTTTCATCAATAGATACGGCAATCCAATTTCTATACACGGAATAGAAGACATTTATGCAAAATACGTAAAGAAAGCCAAACTGGAAGTAAAATCCACGCCGCATTATCTCAGGCACACCTTTGCTACCAACTTGCTTTCTAACGGCGCCGATTTGCGCTCCGTACAAGAGATATTGGGACACGCCAGCGTCGCTACAACGCAAATATATACCGAAGTTTCTACAAACAGAAAAAAGCAAGTATTGAAAAAATATAATTACCGTAATAAGCTATAAAATCTTTAATAATAATGATATATTTCTAATATAAATATCTCCTCATTTCCTTTCGTTGTGTCTTTTGCAGCACAAATCAGCGAGAATATCAACGACACGAAAATCCCACTTAAAAAGCGTGTATTCATAGCCGACGAATGGAGCAACTAACACAAACAAAAAGAACATTTTTACTGACGTGCTAAGCTAAGGATGTCAATCAAGTGGTTGGCTTTCTTGTTTATTATAATTCTCCTTTTTCAACTATTTCCCTCCATACGTCTTGACTTGTCTAAGATTTTATGATAAATTAAAGTTGACTTTGAAATATCATAAATTGGAGGGCATATGTATATCCATAGACAACTCGAATCTAAATTCCTTAAAATGAGCAGCTTTTTTAAGGCGGTATTGGTTACGGGTGCCAGACAAGTAGGAAAAACCACCATGCTAAAGCACTTATCCGAAAACCGTACTTACGTCAGTCTAGATGATATAGATAACCTAAATCTTGCAAAGCAAGACCCTAAACTGTTCTTTATGCGTTATAAGCCACCTATAATAATCGACGAAGTACAAAAAGCTCCGGAACTTTTCCCTTATATCAAAATCATTTGCGACGAGTCCGATCAAACGGGGTTATTTTGGCTTACAGGGTCCGAGCAATTCAGCATGATGAAAAACATTACCGAATCGCTTGCCGGAAGAATAGGCATAATGACTCTCTATCCTTTGTCAATAAGTGAAATTAGTGGCGTAAATTTTGAATACCCCATTGCTTTTTCTATAGATAAGCTAGTGGCACGTGAAAAAATCGCAAAACCGTTCGATCTTAACACTATCTTCGATTGCATTTGGAAAGGCGGTATGCCACAAGTTCAAAATGCCGATGCCGAGCAACGTTCTATCTATTTTTCTTCCTATATTGACACGTACCTTTTGCGTGACGTGGCTACTGCCGGTGGTGTAACCGACGAATTACGCTTCAAAAAGTTCCTAATTGCATGTGCAGCCAACGTGTCGCAACAACTCAACTTAAACAACTTGGCTATGCTTGCGGAAATATCACAACCAACCGCCAAGTCTTGGCTTGCTATTTTAGAGAAATTGCATATAGTATACTTACTTTCGCCATACTCCAACAATAAACTCAAGCGTCTTGCCAAAACCCCAAAACTATACTTTTGGGATACAGGTCTATGCAGTTATCTTGCCAAATGGCTCTCTGTCGATACCCTATTGAACGGCAACGCAAATGGACATTACTTTGAAAACTTTGCTGTCAACGAACTTATCAAAGACCTTGAGTACCATTCAGTGAATTATGACATAAGCTACTTCAGAGATAGCAACAGCAAAGAAATCGACATCTTCCTTGAGTACGGTGAGCAAATACACCCTCTCGAAATAAAATTGTCCGCTAGTCCGGATCGTAGAGAAATCAAAAAGTATTCGGTCTTAGATGCCAATAGCATTCCAAGAGGCAACGGTGGAATAATATGTATGAGTCCCACCGTAATCCCTATTGACCAAGACAACTGCTATATTCCAATAAATATCCTTTAATAGTATGCTGTGCGATAGTTAGTCGCACAGCATAGTTTTTTATTCCCTTCTTCGCTTATTGATTTGCTTACCTATACCCTTAACAATACCTATTACCAACCTAATCGGTATCGATATTATCAAGATTACAAGTTGCAAGATATAAGGAAGAATCGGTGCTAAAAGCAGCAAAGCCTATCGCACACTCAGACCTAGGCTAGCAATATCAAAAAATTTAATAATATCTTTGTCCAAATTTTTGGGTTCACCTCAAAACATTGTTCTTATTATTTATTTATTTTTCCATACAAACATTTGGTTGGTTCTTTCTCTATTACCAAGCCACAATAGTTGCACATTATGCACTTGGCTTGGTCTTGAAGTCCGTCTTTAAACTTAGACACCAAATTAGGCTCACAAATAAACGGTCTACACATCGATACGCAATCTGCTTGATTTGTTGCTATTATTTCTTGTATATCTTTAAGTTGGTGAATACCGCCGACTACTATCGTTGGGATAGAAATGTTATTCTTGATTATTTTTGCATTATCTACGTTAAAATTCTCAAGCGGTTTAGGTTGAGGAATCAGAGGGTTGATTAGATTGGCAAAAAACAAACAAAATTTGGAGAACCATTTTGGCCATTTTGCACAAGGATCTCTATACTTAAAGACTGCTTCCATTGGCAAACGTTTGCTTCTCATAGTATTCATTCCGTCTTGTACAGAGCCGCAAGATACCTCTACTACGTCTAATCCCGACTTCTCTAATATTTTCAATATTTCTATTGTACTGTCCAATCTCATTCCGTTTTTTCTATTGTCTACGGCAGATATTTTTATCCATACAGGAATATTGACTTCAAGTTTAATTCTTCTTATAATTTCTGATACTACTTTTGTTCTATTGACTAAACTTCCCCCGTATTCATCTTTTCTTCTGTTGCCGTTGGCAGATAAAAAATCATGCAGCAAATAACCGTGTCCGCAGTGTAATTGAACTCCGTCAAAGCCTGCCTCCTTTGCTCTTAAGGCGGCTTGCACAAAATCATCTATCAATCTGTTGATATCTTCTTTGGTAAATTCTTTGGCTTTGTCCCAATAAAATAGATGCCTCAATGGTGAAGGTGCCATTTTTTTATATCCGATTTTCTTGGAAGAAGTTTGTCTTCCGCAGTGAGCTATTTGTAATACTATCGGGGTATTGTAGCTATGTACTCTATCTACTAATTCTTTATACTTGGACAAATTATCATCGCTATCTATAAATAACATTCCGGGATAATTAGACCTTCCTTCTTTAGAAACGGCTGCGTAACCGGTAATGATACACCCCACGTTATTTTTAGCCAAGGTCTCGTATTTTTTTATCAATTTCTCGGTAGGCGCACCGTTTGAATCAGCCAATCCGTCATGGGTTGCCGATCTAATAATTCTATTATTTATTTCTATCCCGTTTAGATTATATTTTTCAAAGATATTCATAAACTTTTCTCCCTTTCTACGTACTTATTCTAACACAAAATCGAATAAATTACGATATATATAACGCGTTTTTACTTGAATAACGACAATTTGTACAAAAACCCTATCACAACTAATAAGACGATTTTCAACGCATAAAATTTTCCCTTTTTCCACCTAAGCACACCGTAATCCCCTCACTTTTGGTTTTGTGCAAAAGTGCGTTAATTTTTTAACTAATTTGTTAAACAAGTATTGCAATTAGCAAAAAAGGTGTTATAATAGTATCGGCAGGAAAATATTACTGCGGTATATTTTTGACAATATAGGAGGATTTAGTTATGGCAAGATTTACGTTACCGAGAGACATCTATCACGGTAAGGGTGCATTGGAGGCTCTTAAGACTTTTAAGGGTACGAAGGCAATGGTATGCGTAGGCGGTGGTTCTATGAAGAAGTTCGGCTTCCTTGACAGAGCTATTGCTTATCTAAAAGAGGCAGGAATGGAGGTTGCACTTTTCGAAGGCATCGAACCTGATCCTTCCGTTGAAACGGTTATGAAGGGCGCACAAGCTATGCTTGACTTCGGTCCCGACTGGATAGTTGCTATCGGCGGCGGTTCACCTATCGATGCGGCTAAGGCAATGTGGATAAAGTACGAATATCCTGATTGCACCTTCGAAGATATGTGCAAAATTTTCGGTATCCCAGAACTGAGAAAGAAGGCTCACTTCTGCGCAATTTCTTCCACTTCGGGTACTGCAACCGAGGTTACGGCATTCTCAATTATTACCGATTATGCCAAGGGCATCAAGTACCCAATCGCTGACTTTGAGATTACGCCTGACGTGGCAATCGTAGATCCCGAGCTTGCGGAGACAATGCCTAAGAAGCTTGTAGCTCATACGGGTATGGACGCAATGACTCACGCCGTTGAGGCATACGTTTCTACGGCAAACTGTGACTACACCGATCCACTTGCTATTCACGCAATCGAGATGATTCAAAACGACCTCGTTGCTTCATACAACGGAGACATGGACGCAAGAGATAGAATGCACAACGCACAATGCCTTGCAGGTATGTCCTTCTCCAATGCGCTCTTGGGTATCGTTCACTCAATGGCTCACAAGACAGGCGCAGCTTTCGCCGACTACGGCGCACACATTATTCACGGTGCGGCTAACGCAATGTATCTGCCTAAAGTTATCGCATTCAATGCAAAGAACCTCGTCGCAAGAAAGCGTTACGGCGTAATTGCAGACTATATGGGTATTTGCAAGAAGAGCGCAAGTGATAGCGAAAAGGTTAAGGCACTTATCGCATACCTTCGCAAGATGAACGACGACCTTAACATTCCTCACTGTATCAAAAACTACGGCGCCGACAGCTACCCTTGCGAGCAAGGCTTTGTGCCTGAGAACGTCTTCCTTGAGAGACTTCCTGAAATTGCAAAGAATGCAATCGGCGATGCCTGCACGGGTTCTAACCCTCGCCGTCCTTCCCAAAGGGAGATGGAAGAGCTGCTTAAGTGCTGCTACTACGACACCGAAGTAGATTTCTAATTTTGTAACATTATGAAAATGTCGGTATCCACATTGACTTGTCAATGTGGATATTTCATTTTGCCGTTTTGGCACAGATGCGTGCGCTTTTTTCCTTCTTTTTGTGTTTTTTATTCTCGGTTTACCTTACGCAAAAAGTTTCTATAAATTTTGTCTATGCGTAGCCTCTTGTCGTTATTTGATACCAATTAAAATTTTTGCACTTAAGCGTTCAACCGAGTACCACTTGTGGCTTTTCTACGCAAAAAAATAGCTCTACTGATATGCAAATAGCCTTGACGGGCGACGTATAGACGTATAATTTAGTATAATAATGTAAAAAATTAAAAATATCAAAGGTCGTTTGTGTTAGATTGGCTTATTTATATCATATTATCAATAATAATGATTTGCGTTGTCCATTGTCTATGCTTATATACTAATCACGAAAAGTTAATGTATAAATCAACAAAC
>JBJETR010000062.1:0-7480 GCA_051883415.1 Christensenellales bacterium
TTTTTGTTTGTTATTGTTGTTCATATATCCTCCATTAATAACTTCCCATAATCAAAGGCGAGCCGAGCGTTATTGCACTATCCGATACTGCAATCTGCACGTTGACCTTCTTGCCGTCAACGTTGACACCGTTGCTCATACGGTGACTGTATGCGTAATATAGAGTAATGTTCCCTATTCGCTCAACCTTGACGACTTGTGCTTTTAGACTGCTAAGCAGCTGGTTCTCACTCACCTTGCCTAGGTCGTATCTCACCGCAAATCCCAGCACGTCGTCTTCTTGTTGTAGAGTCTTACCTAATTGCTCGGGGTTTATACCGCATATAGTCATTTTATTTTGATTTGCTATGTAAACTTCCGCTTCGCTTGCTCCCTCCGGCAATACGCTCTGTACACCGACAAGACTTGACACTCCAATCAACACTACTACCGTCAATACCAAAATATAAAATGCTTTCATATTCACCTCTCTACAGCGAGTATTGACGTGGTTTTTGAGTTTTATTCAAAAAATCACTCAAGTTAGCGTGTTCTTTAAGGATAATACCAGGCATAAAAAAGCACACTATTTTCACAATTAGCGAATTTAGTGTGCAAATTATATAAAAAATATATAAATTTTTTCGTGTACGTCGTATGGATTGATAATAAATCCCAAGCATTACCTGTTTTTGTACGATAAGTCTTATCGACACTACTTCATTATCTTTACAAATCGGAACATTTCAGTTGGTCCTTCCTCATCATCTTCCTCAAAGATGCTATTGGAAGGGGTAAAATATTCGCACCAAAATTGGTCTATTTGAAAACCGCATTTGTTGACGTAAAAATGGATATTTCGTTTTTCAAAATATGGGGTGCAAGTTTCCCAAATTTTTGTTTCGGGATACATTTTTTCTATTGTTTTCCATGCAGAATATCCAATCCCTTTTGTATGTTCTTCGGGCAAAACAAACAAGATTTCGAGATGATTGTGATGAGTAATCTTATCAATTTTAAGAATAACGCCACCTGCTATCTTATCATCACAAATTATACGATAACTTACGTTATTAGGATCATCAATACTGCGTTCAATTGTTTTTCGAGAAATAATTTCTCCGTCGCTATTCACGCTATTATCTCTCTCTCCGAATTCAATCATTGCTCCATACTTAAAAGACCATTGATTGTCAACGATAAACTGTTCTCTGTCATTCGCCTCAAGCGGAACCAACTTGATATTCATATAATTCTTCCCTCCCCAATAAAAAAACTCGGGAAAACGCTTTGTGCGTTAAACCGAGCTCACTCGATATCTTAATCTGACAGGCGGCCTGCAAGCTACCAGCTTACTATCCCCTACACTACGGTGTACTGTCCTCCGATGTAAATATTATATCAAAATACCTAAACAAAATCAAGATGTATTATTACTAAAAGTCTATTTGCCGTAGATAATACTTATTAACAATTAATTACTTTGCCATAAACACCAATTGATATGTTATATACACTATCAATTCAGGACTATTCCCTCTTCCGCCAGCAATACGGGTATAGAATATCTCGGACTTAAGATTAGCGAAGTTTTAGCAATCTTTAGTAGCCTCGTGGAGTCGATATACTCTGCCAAAAAATACCCCGCGTCGTCGAATGTTCTGCGGAACTGTCTTATACACCTCATCAACGTGGTATGTGCAAGCAAAACTTGGTCCGCCAAGTCGTCAACATACTCTCGTAGCATCCAATTCCATTGTTTTTTATATTTCAGTTTCCCTACCTCTGCCATAAGCTTAATTACGTCAAGCCCAAAGTCGTGGCACGCCTCGACGATAACGGAGTTTTTATCCAACCCGACAAGCATTGATTTTGTAGGGCTTTTGAGTGCGGATTTGTACCAATTTAGCGTTGTGACAGCCGATATCATTGCCTTAACGCCCCAAGGCGTCGGCTCTACGTCCTCTACGCCCTCAAGTAGTTGGACGCATCTATCGCAAGACGTAATCTCCCTATCTATCATTTGTTGCAAAAGCCCGATGATTAGCAACGTTTTGGCTGTCAAAACCTCCTTATTTTCACAATACTTAAATTCTTCTATATATTCCCCAACTATCTCGCCGATTTGTTGCACAACGTAGGGACAGGAATTGTTTTCTCCTACCTTGATAGCCCACTCTATATCGAGTAGCCTAAGCACCCAACTACATATCTCACCATATCCTGCCGCAAGCATGGCACTAGGTTGCCTAGCAAATTTGGAGTCAAAAACTACGATAGACGGAGGATTTACGCTATGGTCGCCAAAACACGTCGTTGCCAAAATATCCGCCGTCGTAGTGCAAGTCATGACGTGCACGCAAGGATTATGACGTATAGTCGAGGCATATCTGGCTAGTCTTGCTACGCTTCCGCCACCCACCGATATTATCAATCGCACCATCTCTTGCATTTGTATCAAATCGATAGCGTTCTCCTCGCAAGCCACAGTATCGTCCGCAAAACACACCTTATGCACCATATATCCGCCGTTAGTCAGCAGAGTGGCTACCTTGTCTGCGTATTGCGTGCAATTTTGTTGGTAGCACACCGCCACCCAACCGTCCGACAATAGCTTTTTGCACTCGTTGACTAAATCCAATATCGCATCATCATACACCAACGCCCTTTTGGTTATGCTGCCGTGCACCTTTGCGCACTTGCAAACTATCTCTAAACCGTTAGATATATCCCAATCTTTCATACCCACCTCAACAAAATAATACCACTCAATATGAGTGGTATCGTAAGTGCTTTTGTATATTTGTGTCGTAGCTTGTCATTTGACGATTGCTTTTAGTTTTTTGATGAGCAAATCCATATTTTCGGGGGTAGAAATCGTTATTCTGAGATAGTCCCCCAGCCTCTTGGTTTTGAAGTGTTTGACGCTAATTCCCTGTTCTTTTAGTTGGAATTCTATCACGCTCGCCGCCACACTAGCATGCTTGACCAACACAAAATTGGCACTTGACGGCAATATGTCAAAGCCTAGTTGTCGCAATTTGTCACAAAAATCTTCTCTCGTATTGATAATCTTATCAACTGTCAACGACATATATTTGACGTCTTTGAAACATGCTTCGGCAACCTTTTGCGTAATACAGTCCACCGCACAGTCAAAAGCGTGGGGCCTAAGATTTTTTAGCCCCGCCACCAAAGTAGCATTGGCTAGTGCATATCCAAAATTCACACCGCCTAATCCGTAAGCCGCACTCAAACCTCTGATAACGACTAGATTGGCATGTTCTTTGACAAATTCCGCTACACCGCAGCCTGCAAATTCTGCATATCTTTCGTCTATTATGAAGAGTTTGTCGGGACGCTTGGACACTAGCTCTATAATATCCAGCTTGTTGACGGCGATACCCGTAGGATCGCAAGGATTACAAATAATTATTCCGTCACAATCGACTGTTTGATACGACTCGGGGTTGACCTTCATTTGGGTATCGAGAGGAATTGTGGTATAGTTGACGCCGTTGAGCGTTGCACAACGCTTGTAATATTCGTAAGTCACGTCGGCAAAAGCCACCACGTCGCCCTCGTCAAAATAGGCTTTCATACATAGCGACAATAATGCGTCGCATCCATCGTAGATAAACACGTTGCTAGCTTCCAGACCGTATCTATCGGCAATAACCTGTCTAAAATCAAGCACGTTGATAGGCACGAATGCGTTTAGGCTACTCGCGTCTATACTCTTGAGTGCCTTTTCCACGTCGGGAGAAGGCGGATAAGGACTAGTCGGACTTGACAAATCAAGCGACTCTTTGTAGCCTATTTCTAAGGTTTTCAGCTCTACTGCTCTACTCAATCTAGACAAAAAATTCATAAATGCCTCTTTTTTTATTTTAGCACCATAACGCCCTATAGTCAATACCAACCTTTTCCGTATTTTCGACCTTTTTATCGAAATATTATACAATTGACTAATATTTTTATATCGCTAGTTGACAATCATTACTAACTATTTGCATTGCATATACTAATTGAGTATAATTATATTATAATTAAGTATTAGGAGGCAAATATGTTATCCAACAAAGAATTGCGTCAAAACGCAAGAAATCAATTAGATAATCAACTTTTTGGCAACAAATGGTTGATTATGCTCGTCATTTGTCTTATACCGGTATTAGCCGACGGACTCTTAGCTGCAACAATGGTTGCTTCTTTCCTATCACTTCTCGTATTCGGACCTTTTAGTTATGCGGTATGTAAAGCATCTTATCGCTTAGTCAAAGGCGAAGATGTCGAGATACTCAATGCCTTCGACGGCTTTAAAGATGATTTTGGCAAATCATTCGTTCTTGGTTTGCTCAATACGGTATTCGTATTTTTGTGGTCGCTCTTGCTAGTTGTTCCAGGTATCATTATGTCGTACGCATACTCTATGGCATTCTATCTACAGCAAGACGGTCGTTACAACGACCTATCGCCTAAACAACTGCTTGACAAGAGCCGCGAGATTATGAAGGGCTACAAAGCTCAACTCTTCCTACTCGACCTGAGCTTTATCGGTTGGTACATCGTGGGTGCGCTATGCCTGGGCGTTGGTACGTTGTGGGTAAACGCTTATCACCAAGTCGCTCGTGCCAACTTCTACAAAGAGCTTATCGATATGATTGATCCCGTAGTAGAAAGCGAAGAAGACGGCGACGTCATCGAAGCAGTTTTTGAAGGAACTACTCAATCCGATACAAGCGAAAATCCCTTCAATGTCTAACTAACACATAGATAAAAATATAAAAAAATAGGACCTGTTTTCAAGTCCTATTTTTGTATCCAATCAACGTTGTCGCACCCTCAAAGCAATCTCATCAAATATCGTGATAGAATATTTTTCTTTTGATTTTTGGAGCTTCTTCTCCCGCCTTGACCATTTCTTCTATCAAGATTTCTCTCAACTGTTTCTTGATTTCTTGATATTTTGTAGCATTGATGAGATTATGTCTCTCGGCAGGATCAACCTCTCTATCGTATAAATAATCGTCCTTGTAGACGTTTTTTCCACCGTATTTTTTGATGCTATAGACGTAGCGTTTCGTAGTCACGCACCTACCTGTGTGGCTCTCGCTAATTTGTATAAAGACGTTATCTCTCACCGCTCTATCCTCTTTGACGGCTTCGATGAGAGGCTTGCCGTTGTAGCATTTAGGTATTTCTATCCCCGCTATTTCCAACAGAGTAGGTGGCAAATCTATGAGGCTTGCAAGGTGCTGATATCGCTTATTTTTAGGGATATCTTTACCCGCTACAACCAATGGGATATGTGTGCTTGCATCGTGACAAGAGCGTTTATATTCGCCGTTACGCGTCCTAAAGTGGCAACCGTGGTCGGAAGTGTACACCAAGACGGTATTGTCGTATATTCCAAGATTTTTGAGTTCCTCCACCAATCTACCCACGTTGTAATCCAGGCGTTTGCAACAAGCCAAATAGTCGGCGTAGTGCTTTGGATAATCTCCCTTTAGCCCCACTAAATCCTCCGGATAAGGGAAGTTTTCAAACTCTTTGCCCGCACCTTCGGGGCATTCGTATTTGCCCGAAGTGTTTTGATGGTGAGGCTCCAACTGTGACAAAAACAAGAAAAACGGCTTGTCCTTGACCGAACGAATATAATCTATTGCATAGTCCGTCAACTTGTCGGATCTTATCCCCTCAAATTCTACGGGATTGCAGTCGTTGTCCCACAAGGTGCCGTGATAACCGTCGGAAGAAAATTCAAGCAAATCGGCAGCCAGCCAATACCTATATCCTCCCCTAAGCTCTTGAGGTACACCCTTACTGCGGTATTGAAGATAATGTGACGCAAGATGCCACTTGCCGATATACGCCGTATCGTATCCCGCACCGTTAAAGCACTCCGCAAGACTCCTTTCCGTGCAAGATAGGTCCATATGAATACCATTGGTTATACACCCATTGATAGAAGCGTAGACGCCCGTTTGAAGACAAGCTCTAGCAGGTCCGCACACAGGTTGACACGTGTAAGCAAAGTCAAAGCTTGTTCCCTCTTGTGCAAGTTCGCAAATATTTGGCGTTACCTCTTCACAAACCGTGTCGTATCTCTGTTGGTCGCTAAAAAAGAAAATCACGTTAGGCTTTTGGTCCATAATTCACCTCTATAATATTGTTACATTTACCACGCCAAAAGTCAATAGCCTCTGCAATTTTAATAATGTATTGGCAAAATTTGATATCAAAAAAACGCACCGAATAACGGTGCGTATATTTTACTTATTGCGTTATGGTAAAAACTCATTTTTGTCAAATGCCTTTCCATATTTTTGCTTATACAAATCCCCAAATTCCTTTTCAAACTCGTCCAACTGTTTTTTCTGTATCTCCAAGCCTCGTTTGTATTCTTCGTGCGAAACGTCACTATCAATCAACATTTGTAATAATTCATTTTTCGAATCCCTAAATTTTAATAGTTGTTCTTCCCCGAATCGTACAGCCTCTTCAGCCGCCCCTTGTCCTATATTATTCATAATACGATTATAAGTATTGCTAAACTCAAAATACTTTTCATCCGAAATCAATTCATCAAACGTTGAACATACACCAAGAGGAAGCATTACTCTATATCCCCCGTTTGCGTTAGTTTGGAACCTCTTATTATTACGACGATTACTAAAGAATATACTTATCAACAAAGACACTATACTACTGACGTACCACCATGGCAAACATACTATTCGACCTAAAAAATAAAACACGTAATCAAGCGTAGAAAACCTTATACTCTTTTTAAATGTTGACGCACCGCTAAACAATCTAAGGCTTTTAACATTCAGACACGCAGGAATAGCGTATACAATAAAACATATTATCAACTTTTCAAATAAGTCTTCGTTGCTCTCATTAACGGGTTTCGTTAAATAAACAAGTACTAATGCTAAAATTGCAGCAATCGAAATAATAGTAAAAATCAAGGTTTTTATTATTGAATTACGCCATTTTAGATATGTTACCGTAGCAATAGTATCCAATGATTGGTCTGACAAAGAATTTTTGAACTCTTTTACGTCTTTTTCCGACAATGTTGCAGCAGCCCAATTATTATCAATTTGATATTTAGCCATATTTTCCTCCTAAATAGACATTATTTTACTAAATAATACATCATAAAGTGATGTATGTCAAGTATCTTACATCACTTTGTGGTATTTTTATAATATGAACTTAGCCAAATCAATAGGTGACAACCTAAAACAATATCGAAAAGAAAAAGGTCTAACCCAAAAAGAAGTTGCACTTTCTATGAAAATGACACAACAACAATATAGCCGATTCGAAAACGGAGTATTTGAGTTAAACTATCAACAAATATTATATTTATGCGAACTTTTTGAGATTACGCCCAACGACTTATTTAACGTTAAATAAAAAAGACACACCATCATTGATGTGAACCCAAAAGTTTGGACAGGAAACATTAAATTATTTGAGATTGAGT
>JBJETR010000063.1:0-30028 GCA_051883415.1 Christensenellales bacterium
CAAGTTTTTTGATTATGGCAAAAACAAACGAAGCAATGCGATAGACGTCAAGTTTCACAAGGACAATCTAGTAACTATCGACGTGTCTATCAACGTATATTATGGCTACAGAATACCTGTCGTAATATGCAACTTACAAGAAAAAATCAAAGAGGACATCGAAAAATCCACCTACTTCAAGGTCAAAGCAATCAACGTGACCGTAGTCGGCGTGGTATCTAGACACTAGTCAAAGCCCCCTTTTATAGGGGCTTTTTGGCATATAAAGGAGATTTATGAACAAGAAGAACGACGCACTAGACAGCAGAAGACGTGCAAGAGATTATGCGTACAAACTTATTTTTGGATATTTGTTCAACAAAGAGAGTGACGAGCAGACAAGAGCTATTATGCTTGCCGACGAGACGCTTAGCGACGAGGACGTATCATATCTCAACCAAGTCGTTGACGGCGTAATGGACAATTATGACGAGCTTATCGGCATAGTTTGCGACAACGCCAAAAATTTTAGACCTGAGAGAATTTATAGACCTGACCTCGCCGCATTGCTCCTTGCAATATACGAGATCAAATACGTAGATTATATTCCGCCAAGGGTATCAATCAGCGAAACGGTAGAGCTCGTCAAGACCTATTCTACCGAGAAGAGCTACGTCTTTGTCAACGGCGTGTTGTCGGGCGTTTACAAACAACTAGTAGAGGAATAATTATGTTGATATACGGAAAGCAAGTTTCGGCAAATCTTAGAACAAAAATTGCCGACAAAGTAAAGGATTTTGAGAGCAGTATGGGACGTAAGCCATGTCTTGCCGTCATTATAGTGGGCGAAGATCCGGCTTCTAAGACTTATGTCAAAAACAAAATCAATGGTTGCGCAGAAGTCGGCATGAAGTCTTTGGCTTTCGAATATCCCGACGGCGAACCTCAACAAAATATCGAGAATACTATCCGAGCTTTGGCAAAAGACGATTGCGTAGACGGTATTTTGGTTCAACTTCCATTGCCTAAGGGCTATGATGAGAGCTACCTACTGTCGCTCATACCCGACAGCAAGGACGTGGACGGCTTTTCTCCCGACAATCTAGGTAGACTTGCTATGGGCAATCCGCGTACGGTGTCTTGCACTCCGCTCGGAGTCATGAATTTGCTTGCAGACACAGGTGTAGATTTGCAAGGCAAAAATGCCGTAGTTTTGGGTAGAAGCAACACAGTAGGCAAGCCGATGGCGATGCTTCTTCTCAATGCCAACTGCACAGTAACGGTATGTCATTCCCGCACAGTTAATCTTGAGCAATATACTCGCCAAGCCGATATACTCGTAGTAGCTATAGGCAAGCCTAAGTTTGTTACGGGCGATATGGTCAAAGAAGGTGCCATAGTTATAGACGTAGGCATCAATCGTGTAGACGGCAAGTTGTGCGGAGACGTAGACTTTGACTCGGTAGAGCCTAAGGCGTCCTTTATCACGCCTGTACCGGGTGGAGTAGGTCCTATGACTATCACAATGCTATTGTACAACACGCTTTGTGCCGCAGTAGATAGAGAACTTAACAAGCAATGAGCGACGTACTTAGCGTAAGCATTCTCAACGGCTACATTCACCAAATTTTCCAAGCCGAAGATATGTTGCACGGCGTTTCCGTTGTGGGAGAAATCTCTCAATTCAAAGTGACGGGCGGACACGCATATTTTGTCTTAAAAGACGAAAACAGCCAACTTAACTGCACTTGCTTCAACTGTGCCCAAACGTATATTCCCAAGGTAGGCGAAAGCGTTGTGCTTAAGGGTGACGTAGATTATTACGTCAAGGGTGGTCGGCTAAGTTTTAACGCTAAGACCATTCAACCTCTGGGCAACGGCTATCTGGCATTGCTTTTTGAACAACTCAAAAAGAAACTTGCTAATGCGGGTTATTTTGACCAAGCACACAAAAAGCCAATTCCACGTTATCCCCACAGAGTATGCGTTATTACGTCGGCTCAAGGTGCGGTTATTAGAGACATTATCACCACTATTCGCCAAAAGAACAACTATCTCGATATTGTCATCAAGGACGTAAGAGTCCAAGGCGACAATTGTGCTCAAGACGTCATACGAGCTATCAAAGAGGTGGATTCAATGGGCTACGATGCTATCGTCATTGCTAGAGGCGGTGGCTCTATTGAGGACCTACAAGGCTTCAACAGCGAGCAGTTGGTCTATGCTATATACGATGCCGATACTCCGATAATCTCGGCAGTCGGACACGAGACGGACTTTACTTTGTGCGACTTTGTTGCCGACGTTCGCTCGGCAACGCCTACTGCCGCCGCCAATCTGATAGCATTTGACCAAGGTGCCGTCATCGATTATCTATATACCGTCAAGAGCAATCTTTTGCAAAAGCTTACTCAACGTGTAGATAGTTATACTAACAAGCAACGTTTGCTACGTCTTACGCTAGACAACGCAATTCGTACTAGAATAGACAAAGGAATGTACGCTGTCGAGACTATCGACAACAGACTCGACAAGGCATTTGAAACTAGGGCATTCCAAGCAAAATTGTCTATGCAAAATTTGATAGCCAAGCTCAAAGCTCTCGATCCTATATCTATCGTACAAAAGGGCTTATGGAGCGTATCATGCAACGGCTCGCCAATCACCGAGCTATCGCAGGTGAAGGTAGACCAAAGCCTAACTATCAGATCCGTCAAAGGAAAAATTACTGCTAAAGTCACGGAGGTGTCCGATGAAATTTGAAGAATCGATGAAAGAATTAGAGTCCGTCATTGCCAAGATGGAAGATCCCAATACTAGTTTTGAACAACTAGTAAAATTATACGAAAAAGGCATTGAGCTTAGCAATTTTTGCACTCAAACTATCAAAAATGCCGAAGCGAAAATAACCAAGCTCAAAGAGGGCAAAGAAGAGGTAGCAGATTGACTTACGACCAATCAGTCCAAACTTACGTTCGACGCTTTGAAGAGCTACTTAACGGATATATAGCAGACTATGATTGTCCTATAGACAGTATCAAGCAAGCGGTGGCATACAGCATTTTGGACGGCGGAAAGAGAATCAGACCACTGCTTGTATATCTCGGTGCCGAGCTGTGTGGGAGAGAGGCTAAGGACGTGGATTATCTTGCGTTGGGTGTTGAGATGATACATTCCTATTCGTTGGTTCACGACGATTTGCCGTGCATGGACAACGACGTTCTGAGGAGAGGCAAGCCTACGACTCACGTCAAGTTCGGGCAAGATATGGCAGTTTTGGCTGGTGACGGACTACTCAATATGGCGTTTGAAACATTGCTTATCGATTGCAAAAACGAATACGACGTCAAGGCAGTCAAGTACGTTGCCGACTGCGCAGGAATTAGAGGTATGATAGGCGGACAAGCTTTGGACGTAGCCAATACCGATGACGAGGTTGACCTGGATTCCATTCAATTGCTCAATGCACTTAAGACGGGCAAACTTATTCAAGCAGCATTGGTAGGTAGCTGTATCAAGTGTGGTGGAGACGACCGGCTCATACAAGACGTAGAGACGTATGCCCAATGTATCGGCATTATTTTTCAACTCGTCGACGATCTTCTCGATTTGCATTCCACCAGCGAAAAACTCGGTAAATCGGTAGGCAAGGACGTTCAACAAAACAAAAAGACCTATACGGCGGTTGCAGGAGAAGATAACTGTCGCCAAACCATAGAGATAATGCTTATACGTGCCATCGAGGCGATATCTCATTACGGTACACGTGCCGACAATCTCATTCAATTTGCCAAATACTTGACTCATAGGCTATACTAATATATATTATTATTTGACATATAATTATATCGTAACAATATGAAGATTTTAGAGCAAGTCGCCCAAGAAGGTGGCATTAAAAAACTAAATATCGAGCAATTAGAGCTTCTCAGTGACGAAATTCGTAGCGTCATCGTTGATTCCGTGCTAGTCAACGGTGGTCATCTTTCTTCTAATCTTGGCGTTGTCGAATTGGTCGTTGCGTTGCATTACGTATTTGATTTTCCTAAGGACAAACTTATTTTTGACGTAGGGCACCAATGTTATGCACACAAAATTCTTACAGGCAGACTAGACGGTTTTGCTCATCTTAGACGCAGCAAGGGCGTAGCAGGTTTCCCTAAGAGGGAAGAGAGCGACTATGATGTAGCCAACACAGGACATGCATCCACCTCGCTTTCTATAGCTTGCGGTCTGTCTAGAGCTATGCACGATTGCGAGATAATCTCCGTAGTAGGAGACGGCGCAATGACCGGCGGTCTTATCTACGAAGCTCTCAACGATATTGCCGTCAGCAAAAACAAACAAATTGTCATCATCAACGACAACAAACTATCTATATCCTACAATCAAGGCTTTGTGTCTTACTATTTGTCTCGGCTTAGCAAAGACCAAGACGGCAAATCCTTGCAAGATATTGGCATTGATTTTTACGGTAGTATAGACGGACACGATTTCAATCAACTCATTGAGGCGCTGCGATACGCCCGAGAGTCTACCACTTCGGTCGTCATTCACGTCAATACTGTCAAAGGCAAGGGCTATGCTCCGTCCGAGCAAGATCCAGTGGCATATCACGGTTATAGCACCACGTCGCCTCAAAAGACTTTTAGCAGTGTTTTCGGTGACAAAATTGTAGATTTGGCTAGCAAAAATCCCGATATTTGGGCAATCACGGCAGCTATGAAGGAGGGGGTAGGACTCAACGAGTTCGCAAGACTTTATCCCCAACGTTTTGTTGACGTAGGTATAGCCGAGGGACATGCAGTGACTATGGCTAGCGGACTTGCGCTAGGCGGTAAAAGACCGATATTTGCCGTATATTCCTCGTTTTTGCAGAGGGCGTTCGACAACCTTTTGCACGACGTATGTCTTAACGACTTGCCCGTGACGGTTTGCTTAGACAGAAGCGGAATAGTCGGCGGTGACGGCGAGACGCATCAAGGCATTTACGACGTATCTTTCCTTGGCTGCATGCCTAATATCGTTGTCATGCAACCCAAAGACTATGTCGAGCTTGAGGATATGATGGATTTTGCCATAACGCTCAATCATCCTACCGTAATTAGATATCCAAAAGGCGATATTCAAGTCAAATACGACTCTCACCAGGCTATAGAGCTAGGCAAATACGAGTTTTTGCGTTATGCTCAATCTAATACGCTTACCCTAGTAGCAGGTGGAGCAACGGTATTACAACAAGCATACAACGCAGTAATTAAAGCGGAAGAATTAGGTTATAACGTCAATTTGATTAACGCAAGATTTGTCAAGCCTATCGACGAACAATCCTTGACTTTAATCAAAGATACGACCGTGGTCGTCTTAGAGGACAACGTCAATAGAGGTTCTTTGGGCGAAGCTATAGGCAATTTTTATTCGATGCACGGTTTAGACACTCACGTCAAAGCAGTCAATCTTGGCGACGGTACTCATTCACAAGCCGACAAGTGCGAAATACTTGCCGACTATGGTTTGGATTGCAAGAGTGTATTAGATTTGATTGTTACTCATAATGCGCATTGATCTCTATCTTGTCCACAATCACAACCTATCTCGTGCCAAAGCACAACAAATGCTCAAAGAAGGCATGATTTTGTGTAACGGAAAACAACTCACCAAGGCGTCTTATGACGTAAAGCCTAGCGATATTGTGACTATTGACAATACTTTTCAATATGCGTCGATTGGAGGAGATAAACTCAAAAAGGCAATCGACGATTTTTCTTACAATCCTCATGGAAAAGTTTGCGTGGATATCGGCGCGTCCAACGGTGGATTTACCGACTGTCTGTTGCAACACGGTGCTAGCAAGGTATATGCCGTCGACGTGGGCGAATGTGCCTTTGACGATAGACTAAAAAGCGATTCAAGAGTAGTTGTCAAAGATAGAACCAATGCCAGAAATCTTACCTCGCAAGACCTTGGCGAAAAGTGTGATTTTTGCTGTGTAGACGTAAGTTTTATATCGCTTAAGTATCTTCTTCCAACAGTATTCGAGTTGCTCAAAGAGGGTGGCGAGGCAATTTGTCTTGTCAAACCTCAGTTCGAAGCAGGCAAGAGCAACCTTAGTAAAAAGGGCATAGTAACCGATCCCAAGGTGCGAAATAGAGTGTTACAAGAAGTATGTGAATATGCCGTTTCTTTAGGTTTTTCGCTACAAGGCACCACTACAGCGCCTATCAAAGACAAAAAAAATATAGAATTTTTGATTTATATTGCCAAAATTATTGTATAATTATGCAGTTTATTATATAATTACTGTATGAAATTAGGTATTTATTCCAATCTCAACAGAGACCAAGCTTGCAAAGAATGTTTGCGTTTTACTAGCCTTCTCACTCGGCGAGGGGTTGATTTTTTGGTGTGCGACAATGCTATTAATTATTTTGACAAGCAATACGTAGGCGATATAGATACCGTAGCCTCGTGGTGTGACGTATTCGTTGCGTTTGGCGGTGACGGCACAATGTTAGAAGTAATCAATGCTTGCACGTTATGTGACAAGCCCTTACTAGGCGTCAATATGGGTAAAATCGGCTTTTTGAGCGAAGTTAGTCAAAAAGAAATCAATATGGCTATTGACAAGATTTTGAAGGGAGAGTATACGGTTGAGAGTAGAATGATGCTCGAGGTTCAAACTGACGGCAAAGCATATTATGCTCTCAACGAAGCCTTGTTTACCAGCAAAGACAACTGCCACGTCGTCACGGTTGACATAGCAGTTGACGGCAATTATACCGACAAGATGCGAGGCGACGGCGTACTTGTATCGACGCCTACAGGTTCGACCGCATATTCTTTGGCGTGCAACGGACCTATTTTGTCGCCCGACGTCGACGCAATACTCATCAATATGGTATGTCCGCACACTCTGCATTCATGTCCTCTGGTTGTCAACGGCAACAGTACCGTTACACTTACCGGTAGACGTGGCAACAGTGCAATGCGTTTGCTTATAGACGGTCGCATTGTAGATGATTTTGACGATACTATAACAATAACTGTCAAAAAGAGTAGCAGACAAGCCAAGTTTATTAGAATGAGCAACGTCAATTTTTATCAAAAACTAATCAAAAAACTTAGTTATTGGGGAGAGATCAATGAATAAGAAACAGAGACAACAACTGATTTTGGACATAATCGGTCAATTCGAGATAGACACGCAAGACGAGTTGGTTTCAATGCTCAACTCCAAAGGTTGTGAGGTTACGCAAGCAACGGCTTCACGCGACGTCAAGGAGCTGGAGCTTGTCAAGGTAGCAGGCAGAGAAAAACGCTACAAATACGCACAAGTAGGCTCGGCTACATACGGCGACCGCACTAAGTACGGCAATATCTTTAGAGAAAGCGTCGTATCGTTGCAATATGCTCAAAACCTTGTCGTCATCAAGACGGTGCATGGCGGAGCCAATTCTGCGGCGGCATTTATCGACAATCTATCTATCAACGATATTATAGGCTCTATCGCAGGTGACGACACGATATTCATCGCCACCAAAAGTGAAGAATGTGCCAAGCGCATCACCGAACAACTCAAAAACTGCTTTTGATTTATGCTTCAACAACTTGTCATCAAAAATATCGCAATTATCAGCAACCTTCAAGCCGAACTAGGAGTTGGGCTCAACGTTTTTAGCGGAGAAACGGGTGCAGGTAAATCGATAATAATAGATAGTATCAACTTTGTTCTAGGCAAGCGTGCCGACAAATCTCTCATCAGATATGGTCAGACTCAAGCTAGCGTCACTGCCACCTTCGATATATCTAATTGCAAGGCTACCAAAGAAGTATTGCAAAACGTAGACGTTGACAATGACGACGACGTTTTGTGCATCAAGCGTACAATGACCTCGGACGGCAAGAATACTTGCTCGGTCAACGGCGTCAAAATTACTCTTGCTATTCTGAGAGAGATAACCTCCACACTCGTAGACGTGTACGGACAACACGAGTCGACGTCAATGCTTGACGATTCCAATCATCTTGCTCTGCTTGACGAATATTGCAGGGAAGAAATTGCCGAGCTAAAAGAGGCGCAAGCAAAATATTATTCACAATATCGCAATACTTTGTCCAAGTTGCAAAAGTACGGCTCCATGTCGGAACTCAACAAAAACGTAGACCTGCTTGCATATCAAATCAAAGAAATAGACGATGCCGACCTCAAAGACGGCGAAGAAGAGGACTTGCTCGCTACTCGTAGAATGATGAACAATTCTCAAAAGATTGTTACATCGCTCTCTACAGCCTACAATCTCATATCTCAAGACGAGGGAAGCGTGCTGGAAAGGCTAGCCATATCCAACAAAGAGTTAGAAAAAATCTGCGATGACGTGAGCGAAATCGACGAATATCTTGAGAGGATGGATAGCTGTATATCAGAGCTAAAAGACTTGTCTTCTTCATTGCAAGATTTGGCACTGTCTTGTGAATTTGACCAGCATCAGTATGAATATATCGAACAAAGACTTGAGCTCATTCGTAGACTCAAGAAAAAATACGGTTCAACCGTAGCAGAAATCTTGCAATACAAAGACAAACTTCAAGAAGAATACGACTTTTATTGCGACGGCGAAGCTCAAATTGAGATTTTGCAAAACCAGCTAGATAAAGAGAAACGTTTACTTATTGACAACAGCGTTTCCCTCAGCATGCTTAGGCGAAAATACGCACGCAAGCTTGGCGACAAAATTCAAAGCGAGCTAGCCGAGCTAGGTATGAAAAACTGTCAATTTGATACCCGATTCGACGTTCAGCCAACCGACAACGATATTATAGACAAGATTACGTCCAACGGCTTCGATAGCCCCGTATTCTTATTTTCCGCCAACACAGGTCAACCTGTCAGAGAACTTAGCAAAATCATATCGGGCGGAGAGTTGTCTAGATTTATGCTTGCAGTCAAGTCAACTTTAGCAGGTTTAGATGGCGTAGACAGTATGATTTTCGATGAAATTGACAGCGGTATTAGCGGTCATACTGCACAAGTTGTAGCCAACAAACTCTACCAAATCAGCAAAAGCAGACAAGTATTAGCTATCACACATTTACCGCAATTAGCCGCTATGGCTGACCACAACTACCTCATAGACAAGACCGTCAAAGACGGCGAAACCAACACAATGCTTACCAAACTCGAGGGTGACGATCTAATCGGCGAACTGTCAAGACTTATCGGTGGCAGTCAATCGTCGCAAGTTGCTATCGAACACGCCAAAGAGCTTAAGCGACAAGCCAACGAATCCAAAAGGTAATATCAATTATTTTAGTATATTCTCCTTGCTTTTTCTTACACTAATCAAAGCAAGGAGATTTTTATGTCAAAGAGACTAAAATTTACAACTAGTTTTGTCATTCTCACAACAATAATATTGGCAGTTAGTTTAGGTTTTTGTTTTTTACAAGACGTTATGAGCTGTCAAAATGCCAATAGCAATTGCGCTATTACGGATATTACTCAAGCAGAAGACGTACAAGTAGAGAGGGTAGCAAAAACCGACGAAAGCAATTATCTATTATCAGATTATATTTTTGAGGCGTCTACTTCTAATTCAATCAAGACAGTCAATATTGGAGGTTTTCCCGTAGGAATCAACCTCAAGACTGACGGACTAATTATTTTATCTAAGTGCAAAGTTGTAACCTCTAAAGGCGTCGTAGAACCGGCTCAAGCAATAGACGTCAAGAATGGCGACGTTTTGGTTGCAGTCAACGATTGTGCTATCAAATGCAAAGAAGACGTTGAGAGAGCTTTGAGCGAGTGCGACGGCGAAACTACCTTGACTATCAGACGTGGTAGCACGACCAACAAATTTTCAATAACGCCCGTTGTAGATAGCGTCAACGGCAAAAAAAGAATCGGACTTGTATTACAAGACGGCGTGCTAGGCATAGGTACCATGACCTTTATAGATGCCAGCACAGGCAACTATGCTTGCCTTGGACATCCAATCAAAGATAGTGACAACAACGACGTTATTTGTGGTGGAGGCAACATTTTTACAGCCGACGTTTCGGGTGTCAAAAAGGGACAAAAGGGCAAGGCAGGTGAGTTGTCGGGAATATTCGATTATACCATTATGCCAATAGGTAGCGTCACCAAAAACAACACTTTCGGATTATACGGGCAGTATCAACAAAAAGTTTCGACCAACTCTATCCAAATTGCACATAGAGATGCTATCAAGCCCGGCAAAGCGCAGATTTTGACTACGATAAGCGGCAGTAAACCAAGATTGTATGACATTGAGATTATCAAAGTCAACAAGCAATCTGAGCCTAGTGACAAAAGTATGGTAATTCGTATCGTTGACCAGCAGCTACTCAAAATTACGGGAGGAATTGTCCAGGGTATGAGTGGCAGTCCTATTATCCAAAACGGAATGCTAGTGGGTGCGGTCACACACGTCTTTATCAACGATCCGACCAAAGGTTACGGACTCTTTGCTCAATGGATGATTGAAGAGTGCAACAAATAACTAAACATTTATTATTTAGTTTTTCCAAAATCCGCCAAAACGGCGGATTTTCAAATTTTCATCAATTTGTCGAAAAATGAAAAAAACGGTTGATTATTTTTTTGTATTGTATTATCATATTATTACTTGCTATATTACAACTACGTTTGCGTAGTAATAGCAAAGTAATTATTAATAGAGGGTATAGATATGTCAATAGTACGAAAACGCATCAATTGGGAAATGACGGGAAAAAATTTGCAATTTAATAGAAAACATAATATGAAATTAATACGCAAAATTTGCCGTGAACTTAATTATTCAGAGGAAGATTGTAATTGTACCGGTACTTGCGAATCGTGTACTATCGATATTGATGATTACATTTCTTGTAGAGAACTAGCCCAAGTGCTCAACGTTACAAGTAACATCATTACCAATTGGGAGAGTGGACTTACACCTGTACCATACGAGGATTTGCTAATGTATCAAGAAATTTGCGAGATACCTTTGGACGAGCTAATAGTTTTTTATGAACAATAACAAGTAAGCAACTATAATATTTAGTTGCTAATTATTGGCAACTAATAAGTTTACCAATAAAAAACTTGTATATTTTGCAAGTTTTTTATTTTTTTTGCTTAGTTTTAGTATTATTCAATCAAAAGCCGATTGCTCTGTACTATTAGCCGATAATACAATTTTATTAGACAAGGCAATATGCCAAAAAAATAAAGAAAGGAGGACCTAGTATGATCAAAGCTACAATCGAACTTTTGCTGTCGCAATATTTTCTTTTCAAGTCTATTTTGGGCAACTATCTTAGTGACGGAAAGGGCATATTCGACTATCTAAGCAAAATCTTTATGATTCCGACTACCGAATCAGACCAACTCTTCAGTGCAATTCAAAATCCGATTATTCAAGGATTTAACACGCAAGAAGAATACATGAGATATATGAGAATACAACATTATCTCAAAGAGCAAGGTGATGACGTCAAACGTGACGCCTACATACGTGAGATTGCCAAAATCAAAGGCAGCGCCATTCTTTCCGCCAACGAAAATAAGTATCTGCTAAGTAACGAAGTCACACTAAACTTAGTATTGGATTGTTTGTCTAAGAATGCTACAATCGGCAAGGTCCAAGCCTTAAAAATTTTAGGAATTATGCAGTGCGAAGGCATTATTGTTGACCAAAACGTCTTCGAAGGCAAAAAGAAACTCTCCAAATCTGCGGAGTGGAACGACTGCGTTAGCATTTTGTGCCTATTATACTACAACAAGGACGATGACTCATGTAAGTCATATTATATGAGCAAGCTTCGACAAATCCTGATTGATTCGCCCCTAGGAGAGCTATATAATGCTGCTGAGGCGTATTACGGTGTATATCGACTATCCGATACACCGGAAGTTAAGCTGCTCAACAAAGCCTTCTTTTCGGGTGTATTGAAGCCCGACGTTATCGATTCTAAGTATTCTCGTATAGTGTTCAGCCAAATTTTGTCGCTCAAAGACAAAGAAAAAACTATTTTTTCTGCCGACAAAATACGTATATCCGACGTAAGCGATTTACCGCTAAGATTATCCAACAACGTGCAAAGCTACGACTTAGACCTCGCCTTTAACCGATTGGCAATTCAAAGACAAGGCGAAATTCAAAGAATAATAGCTTCGTTGAAGAGTAGCTCTCTGGCTAAGTCTGCCTTTTATCGTCCGACGTGTATATGTAGCGATTCCAAATATTTGCTCAACTCGTATGCCGATGCCATTATGTCGGGCGTTGATGCCAATTGCGAAGTAATAGACGTCTCTCAACTAAACACTAACGACGTAGAACGTACGTCCAACAACGTAATATTGCGTAGTATCAACGAGGACAAGAGCAATATAATTATGTTGTACTTGTTTGGACGCGTCGAACCATATATTTTCAATCAAATCAACAAGTTCCTGCAAACAATCGAGAGGGGAAAATTCCATTTGCATTTGCCCAACGTCACGTTAGATTTGAGTAGCATATTGCCTATATGTTTTTGCGACAATGCCAACGCAAGACAACTAAAAAATTACTGCGATATTATTCAGCTACAGTCACTCAGCGAGCAAGAATTCGATAGTGCGGTACAAGACATAATCTCTCACAAAGAACGTCAAATAGGCGACATTAAGATTTGCCTTGACGGTGAAGCACACGTTGTTTTTGGCAATACCGACGTAGATAGAGCCGAGCAATTCATAGATTTTGCCGTCTGTGCACACGGCAATAGCAGTCACGAATTATCTATATCTCGCCGTGACTTACAAGCATTATCGCACAGCAACTATACAATAGGTTTTAAGGAGTAAATGATATGAACGATTTTAGTCAACTTATCAATGGATACGAAAATACCAGACTCATAGACTATAACAACGCCTTAGATTTGTCCAACACCGTATCATACGAAGACTTACCGGGTTGTACCATCGAAGGCGTGCTCAAAGCTTGTTTCCACGTTGACGGACGATTGATGCAAGTATATAGCGAAAAAGAAAATCACGTAGCAGTTATTGCAGGAACACGACTCGGTAAGACTACGTCTTACGTCATTCCTACAATACTTTCGTTTGCTCGCCAAAAAGTAAAAAAGAGCATGATTATTTCCGATCCTAAAGGAGAGATATACAGACAAACCTACAATACCCTTATTCAGGAGGGCTACAGAGTTTTACTGCTTAATTTTCGTGATTACACGCACTCGGAGTGTTGGAATATACTTACTCCGTTATTCAGAAGTTACAAAGGCATCCAAAATATCTACGATGAAGTAGAAGTAGTAACTGTTGGCGATGATTACTACAACAAATTTAGGGGCATAGTATATGACAATCAAGTTGAGCTTGACAATGCGATTAAGCAAGCTCAAGACAACGTTATGTGCCAAATCAGTGCAGAAATCGAAAATATTTGTTATATGTTCATATCCAATACAAAAAAAGAAGATCCTTATTGGGACAATTGTTCTCGTCAAATCCTCAAAGCATTTATTTGGGCAATGTTGGAGGATAGTGATTTAGAAGAAGATAATCCGAGAAAAATCACCGAGGACACTTTTTCTATCAAAACTATCGTCAATATTTTCAATACTTTTGTAGAAAGATCTACTAATTATGACGAATTTAATTATGACGACAAGGGATATTTTTCTAAGCGTAGCAGCGATTCGATGGCTAGACGCATATTTGACCAAGCCGTGCTAAGCATTCCGATGAGCACACGTGGATGTGTACTGTCGATTTTTATCACTAATATATCGATTTTTACCGATATTGCAGTCAAGCTAATAACAAGTTGCAATTCTTTTGATATCAAAGATACCATCCAACAGCCAACAGTAATTTTTATTGACTATCGCGACGAAATCAAATCCCAATACAAGCTTATCAGCTTGTTTGTACAACATGCTTACAAGTATTTGATAGAGGAAGCCAACCAACAACCGAACGGCAAATTGAGAGTACCTTTCTACTTTATATTAGATGAATTTGGCAACTTTCCTACAATCAAAGACTTCGATGCAACCATATCGGCATGTGCGGGACGCAATATCTTCTTTATACTAATCATTCAGTCCTACGCTCAGCTTAACAACGTATATGGAAAAGACGTGGCAGAAATCATCAAAGACAATCTCAACATGCATGTATTCTTTGGCAGTAACAACGCAGCTACTTTGCATGAATTTTCGGTAGAATGTGGCAAGATTACGAGAGTATCACCCATTAGTGCTATCAACGGTAATTCTGTCGATATCGAGCAGTTTCAGCTAGAAACTATACCGCTCATACCTGTCAGTAGGCTATCGCATTTTCAAGTTGGAGAATGTATCATAACCGAAGCCAATAGCGGATACGTCATGTTGTCCAAGCTAGAGAGATATTTTACGTGTCCGGAATTTATCGATTTAGCTGCTGCGTCGGAGAAAGACTATAAGTGTTCCATCAACTTGTTTGCACCGCAATATAATTATTCTATCTGACCAAAGCTTAGAAATAATCTAACAAATACTAATATGGAGGATATCATGGCAACCGATAATATAAGTGTTCAAGATAACAACTATCAAGACAATGCTACGACGTCTATTACACCGTCAGTTAGAAGTAGGGCGTACGATATAATAGACAATAAAAAATCTATCACAATTCCTCTATTGCAAAAAGAGCTAAATTTGTCATACTTGGATGCTAAAAGTATCATTGACGATTTTCTTAGCCTTGGTTTTATTGAGTATAGAGGTGGCATTGTATACGCAAAAGCCGCTAAAAAGGTCAAAGAAAAAAGAAAATACGACCTGGACGTAGCAAAAGAAAGATATATTGATTTGATAAACAAATCTTTATCCGGTAGTATAGTTTTGCACAATGTATTTACTTTGACTCTAGCAGGTCTTGACAATGACAATAATAGCAATGAAAACGATTTTACTTTTGAATTTAATAGCAACAAAGAGGGGTATTATATAGTCAACGTTGGTAAAATTTTGACTAAAAAACAGCTTGCTTCACCTAAATTTATCGATTATATCGGTAAATTCAGCAACGTATTCATCTACGGAGGCAGAATATGGGTACAATTCAAAGAAATATCAAAATTATTTAGCGCACTTATCACCCTGCATAGTATTGTCCAGCTAATTAATGCCAACGTATTTTGATTGACACCTATCATTACCTTGCCCATACCTCAATACGACCTCATAAAATATGTCCTCAAACATTGACTTTTGATAATCGTGCGTGTACAATATTTTTAGAGTAATATCCAACGTTTTTCTATATATATTTGCCATAGGAATATGGCAAAATAGTGGAGAATCGCGAAACAAAATAAAAAAATCAGCCTACGTATATAGACTGACCACAGGGGAGACGCGATTCGTAAGGAGCTTTAGCGACGGAATAGCGAACTTATGTGAGCGTCACACGCAACCTTTTGCCATAGGAATATGGCAAAATAGTGGAGAATCGCGAAACAAAATAAAAAAATCAGCCTACGTATAGACTGATTGGCAGGGGAGACGCGATTCGTAAGGAGCTTTGCGACGGAATAGCGAACTTATGTGAGCGTCACACGCAACCTTTTGCCATAGGATATGGCAAAATAGTGGAGAATCGCGATGTAAAACAAATAATCGACCTACTAAAGTAAGTCGATTTGGCAGGGGAGACGCGATTCGAACACGCAACCAATGGTTTTGGAGACCACTACTCTACCGTTGAGCCACTCCCCTAAGTTCTTATATATTATATAAAAAAAGGGCATTTGTGTCAACAGTTTATTGACAATAAGGAGATTATTATGCAACAAAAATACAAGCTTGGCTTTATTGGCGCAGGCAATATGGCTAGAGCCATAGCAAAAGGCGTATTAAGCGGGGGGTTGCTCTCTGCCGACCAAATTCTAATGACCGACGTTGCTAAGGGTAGTTTTGAAGGTATAGAAATCACTGACGACAACTCTAGAGTGTTGCAAAATTGCCAATACGTTATACTTGCTATCAAGCCACAAGTATTCGATAATATATCCGACAGTTTTTGCGATATTCAAGCAGATGCAATTATCAGCATAATGGCTGGAAAATCGGTACAAAAAATAAGGTCGGCTACAGGCATAGAGCAAGTAGTGAGAGTAATGCCCAACTTCCCGTGCATGATAGGCAAGGGTATGGCTGCAATAGCTATCAACGATTATCCAAAGCCAATCAACGATTTCGTTTTAGATATCTTCAACAGCGTGGGCAAAGCCGTATTCTTACCGGAATCACTCTTTGACACGGTCACTTCAATCAGCGGTAGCGGTCCTGCGTACGTATATTATTTTATCCAAGCAATGACCAATGCAGGCGTTGAGGGCGGGCTTAGCTTTGAAGATTCCCTCAAGCTTACCTTGCAGACCTTCGAGGGTGCAGTCAAAATGGTAGAGCAGTCAACAATACCTATCGACACGATGATAGACAACGTATGCTCCAAAGGCGGTACGACAATAGAAGCAATCAAAACCTTCCGACAACAAGGTGTTGACCAAGCTATCCAAGACGGCATACGTGCATGCAAAAATCGTAGTGAGGAACTAAGCAAATGAAGCAAGTAACCATATATACTGACGGCGCATGCTCGGGCAACCCGGGTATGGGCGGTTGGGGTGCAATCCTGATGTACAACGGTCACGTCAAAGAGATATCGGGCTACAACAAGGATACCACCAACAATCGTATGGAACTGTTCGCCGTAATTCAAGCCTTGAGACAGCTCAACCAACCTTGTCAAGTAGAGATTTACACCGATTCCGCTTACGTTTGCAACGCCTTTGAAGAAGGGTGGATAGAGTCGTGGCAAATCAACGATTGGAAGACAGCTTCCAAGCAAAAAGTTAAGAACGACGACCTATGGAAGATGCTTTTGATAGAATTATCTAGGCATCAATATAGATTTTTCAAGGTAAAAGGGCACTCCGACAACGAGTACAACAACCGTTGCGACCAATTAGCTACAGGAGAAATCAAAAGTCATCAATAAACCATCTCATATACGATTAGCATACAATTAAGCCAAGTAATTCGATAATCAATGCTTTAGTCGAGTATAAGCTAATCAATTTATCTAATCAAAATCTCATTTATTTATCAAATCGATATTATAAAATATTACAAGCCACCTGTTTGGTGGCTTGTTTTAGTACAATATTTTTAGCTAATTTATATGGAAGTATTTTGAGCGGAATAGTAGGTCATATATCACTATCGCAATTGGGATATTGATTAGCATTATCAAAGGTACGACGATAGGTTTGATAGTGGTAGAAGGCTCTTGGAAATTAGCTCCACCGGCAAAGTAACCTACGATAACTATGATTACAACCAGATTTATCAACAATATCAACGAATTTATTAGTGCATTCTTAAGATTAAATATAGCAAGTGACCTTTTGTTTGGTGCCAGCCACATTCTGACGCCCGTCACAACAGGGGCGGCAACACAAGCCAATATACACAAGACAAGGGGTGCAACTGCAGTATATTTCAACTGAAAATGAGCAACCATAATTTGTATAAAAAACAAAACGCTCATGATAAGTGTAGTAAAGAATAGCAGTTTATTTGGCTTATAATACTTACCTACGTAGTATTCGGTAGTATTTTTCTTAACGTAAGGTCTGAGGGTATAGCCTTCGACGGCAAGCTTATTCTTAAGTTCGCTAACGGTCAAAAAGTCAAATTCATCGTCATTGCTTTGCACGGCAGGGTGCTCAACCACTGTACTGTTGTTGCGAGAATACAAGTTTTCAAAGCTTGAGATATAATTGACGTTGGTATTTTCATTGACTGTAGGCATCTCAGGCAACACAACGTTTTCAGGCTTGTTTTGTCTAGGGACGTCAAAGCTAAATGAATTTTCAAAGCTATTGCTGTGTGTAGCCGTAAGATTTTGAGGCGGAATATTCGACGCTTGTGTGCGAATAGGATTATTGGCTTCGGCTTGGCTTTCCTGTTCGTTTTTAGTAAAAAATTCCACTACAGCTTGATTGTTTTCGCTCTCGGCGTCACAACTATCGTACGCTTCTTCCAATAATGTTTCACCTATAGGTTGATAAGGCTTGGGAGTAGACGGCTGTCTTTTAGTCATAGGACGCAAAGCGGAGGCGTCAAACGGCGGAGCAGTATTAGGATCATATTTTTTGTCGGATAGCAAATTATCAATAATCGTACGACTATATTCCCATTGATATTGGTCAGTCAAAACAAAGTTCTTTCCGGCTTCGGATAGTGTGTAGTAGACTCTTTGCGCACCGTTAGAAGTCGCACCTTTATAAGAACTAATATAGCCCAATTTTTCCAAGCGTTTTAGACAGCTATAAAGGGTAGGTTGTTTGAGGGTATATAGACCTTGGCTCTTTTCTTTTATCTCGTTGAGAATTTCCAAGCCATACTTATCTTCGTTCAAAAGAGAGCGAAGAATAATGGTATCTACGTGGCTTCTAATCAAGTCGATGTTAGCGTTGTTGTCCATACAATTACCTCAAAAAAATAATACTATATTTTTTCCAAAAAATCAACCCTTATTTATACATAAACAACCAAATTACACTAAGCTAAAGACACAAATTCAACTCACTCGGTATGCAAACGTATCTAGTACTTTCTCCATATACGTACTAGGATTAGAATAAAGTATAAAATAGGGCAGATATCTGCATTGAAATAGGTACTTAAAGAAAGTGAAAAGACGGCGTAACCATTGATAAGTTACGCCGTCTAATTTTTAGTTAATTTATCTTCTCCTAGAGCCTACCGGTTGCTTAACCTTCTTAGTAGGTATCATCAAAATTACAAAGAAGATTATAAGATATACTATTGGGCTAGTAGCAGTGCTTTGTTCGGCATCACTCAAAAGCAAAAACTCTTCCGAGGCGTTGATTGCGATAGCAGAACCCGCATCACCTTTTACGTAAGCGATATTCATACCGACAAATGGAATAGTGTCATAGGTAACGCTTTCTAAAGTGCCAACGTCGATACTTTCACCACCCGACATATCAAAAGTTGCAAGAGCGAAACCATTGTCCAAGCTGATTACGTTATATTCTAGTGCAAAACTTGCAACGAGCAATACGATAAGTATCAATTTAAACAAAATCTTAAAAAATCTCATAAATAAACTCCTCACTTTATGTTCTAATATATATTATAATACAATCAAAATTTATGTCAATATCCTTGCTAAAAATAATGCTCAAAATTGTAACAAATTATATAAAAATAAATAATTTTGCACAACGCTAACCTATCTTAGACTAAATAGTAGAGTAGTAGGCGGCAACAATAACGCTTGATCGTTTTGATATAAAGCTAAATGCTACTTGTTCATATTCATAACAATAATGTTATCTGAGCTATACTCACTAAATTACTAAAAATCAAAATGCGATATTTTGTACGTTACCTATACCTGTTATACCATATCAAAATAGGGCAAAAGTTGTCAAAATGCCAATATTTTTTCAAATCCAGCGGTAGTGTATACAAATCGACAACCAATATCTATTCGCAAAACACAACCTTTGCGAATAGATAGGGCTATTTAATTCTAATTTATCAAATATTTGATAATAATTTTAAAAAATTTATAACGTATATTGTTTAAATTGTTATTATTCCGATTATTGTCAACTTGGTATCTCTCTATTTGATTTTTATAATTTACACGTAGCTCCACGGGGTTACTATCAAAATATCGTTACAGCGTTGTCATTTGTCTATTTAGCAAAAAAAATACCTATATATTACACTAATTATACAAGCTCAAATTATTGTAGTGCAAATATTGAAGTTTAGTTTTGATTGTGTTATAATTTTCGTATGAACACCGAATCGTATTTTGAAGAAAGAAAATCAACTACAATACAAAAGCTTAGGGAAATCAGAAAGCAACTTCCCCTAATTTGCAACGAATATTTTATCGGTATTCAAAATTCAACGTCTGAGCTCACCCAATTGGGATACGCCACCGACCTTAGGTTGTTTTTTCAATTTTTAACCACACAAATCATAGATTTTGAAAATGTGAATATACGTTCGTTTAATTATCAGCACCTAGCTCAGGTCACCACGACTCATATCGAGATGTTTTTGGAATACGTAACGTATTACGAGGCTGACGGCAAAGCTCGTAGCAATTCGCTCAAAACTAAGGCTAGAAAATTAGCTACTTTGAAGTCGTTTTTTAAGTATAATTACAACAAAAACAACCTACCGTGCGATCCTGCATCCAAGGTTATGACTCCAAAGATGCTAGAAAAACCTATCATTCGCCTCGACGTAGACGAAATATCAAGGCTTCTTGACGTCGTTGAGGACGGTCAAGGGCTTACGCCACAGCAAAAGGCATATCACAAACGCACTGCCAAGCGTGATTTAGCTATACTTACCCTATTTTTAGGCACCGGTATAAGAATTTCGGAGCTAGTAGGACTCAATATTGAGGACTTAGACTTCAACAACAACGCTTTCAAAATCACTCGCAAAGGTGGCAATCAGACCATTCTCTATTTTGGTGAAGAAGTTGCCGAGGCTTTGCTTGCATATTTGGACGAAAGAGCCCAAAATCCGCTCCTAGACGACCAATCGGCATTGTTTTTGTCCTTACAAAATAAGCGTATCAACGTGCGTAGCGTACAAAATTTGGTTCAAAAGTATGCACATATCATCACTCCGCTTAAGCATATCACTCCGCACAAACTGCGTAGTACTTACGGCACTACCCTTTATCAAAACACCAACGACATATACGTTGTCGCAGAAGTTTTAGGACACAAGGATATCAACACCACCAAAAAGCACTATGCCGCAATAAGCGATGAAATCAAGCGAGCCGCATCAAAAAAGGTAACTCTGCGTAGCAATACAGACGACAACAACTCCAATACCGACCTAGACGACAACTCCTGAAGTGATTACTATAATATTGGATAAATTGATATATAATACTGTAAAAGATTTTAATTTACAATCATCTTATCAAAACAATTTTGCACAATATTGTCTAGATTTTGCTCAAATTCATAATTTTTCGTCAATTTTTTAATATTTAAAAATTTTTGTTGCAAAATGCAAACATATGTGCTAAAATTTTGATAAGGAGAAGATTATGTCATACACCAAATCAGCTCAAAAGTTACAGCAAACCTATCAATTCATCAAAGACTTCGTAGCTCGCAACAATTATCCGCCTAGTGTAAGAGAGATTTGCTCGGTAGTAGGCTTCAAATCCACGGCTTCAGCGCAATATTATCTTACCAAGCTCGAAGAAAACGGCTTAATTCGCAAGTCTGACGGCAAAAACCGTACGATAGAAATCGTAGACAACGATTGCACGCCTTCGCAAGATTATGCTAAGGTTCCGTTTTTGGGCAATATCGCTGCAGGTGAACCATTGCTTGCAGCTGTCGAAGTAGATACCAACTATACTCTCCCCAGCGATTTTTTCCGTTATGACGACCAAAGCTTTTTGCTTAGAGTCAAAGGTAGTTCTATGATCGATATAGGCATATTGGACGGCGATATGGTGCTTATCAACGCTCAGAACACCGCCAAAGACGGTGACATCGTCGTTGCTCAAATAGATAATGAAGAAGTAACTCTCAAGAGATTTTTCAAAGAAAAGGACTGTATAAGGCTTCATCCGGAAAACAGTTTTATGAGCGACATAATCGTAGAGCCCGACCGTCAATTCCGTATTTTAGGTATAATATCCGGCTTATTGCGCAACCAATTTAGATAATATTATCAATCCTGATTTTATCCAAAAACCGCCCTTATACGGCGGTTTTTCAATAGATTAAACTATATATCGGTTATTTTGATTTTTGATACCATAGCCCCATAGAGGTTTGACGTTATTTTGCATCTTTAACGTTGAGCACCTTATCCAAACAATATGACACCGCAATTTTGCCATGCTCGTACGTCAAACCGCCTTGCACGTAAGCTATATATGGCTCTTTGATAGGAGAATCGGCAGACAATTCTATGCTAGCGCCACCAACAAAAGTACCTGCCGCCATGATAACTTTATCCTCATAACCCGGCATATCCCAAGCGTAAGGCACGACGTTGCTATCGATAGGAGAAACCTCTTGTATCGACCTAACGAAAGCAACCAATTCGTGTTCGGTATCGAACCTAATCGACCTGATTATATCGTTACATTTATCGCACGGTCTTGGCATAGTACTAAATCCTACGTCGCTAAACACTTGTCCAAAGAGCAATGACGTCTTGACTGCTTGAGCAACGACGTGAGGCGCAAGGAACAAACCCTGATAAAAATCCTTGTAACCGTAAGCGTAACTGCCCACTTCCATACCGATAGATGGAGCTGTAAGTCGGTAGCCAACTTTTTCTATAAGGTCGGCTCTTCCGCACACGTAACCACCCGTCGGTGCAATTCCACCGCCGATATTCTTTATCATCGAGCCCGCAGTCACGTCCACGCCGACTGCAGTTGGCTCAAATGTGTCGATAAATTCGCCGTAACAGTTGTCGCACATAACGATAGTATTCGGATTTATCGATTTAACCAATTTGACAACCTTCTCAATCTGCTTTAGCGTCAAAGCGTCTCGCCACTCGTATCCTCTAGACCTACCGACAAAGACAAGTTTTGTATCGTTATCCACGGCTTTTTGTATATTTTCCCAATCAAAGTCGCCGTTTTTCAATTCAACTTGTTGGTATTTTACGCCCAAATCTTTCAGCGAGCCGATATTGTCGCCATTTATTACGGTTTGCAACGTGTCGTAAGGACTGCCCGTAACCGACAACATTTTATCGCCTCTACCAAGCAAAGAAAACAACGTCAATGACAAAGCGTGTGTACCCGAAACAATCAAGGGACTGACTATAGCGCTGTCCGTTCCAAAAAGCTGAGCAAAAACCTTACACAGCGTATCTCTACCGATATCGTCGTAACCGTAGCCGTTGGTCGGCGCAAAGTGTCTTTGTCCGAGATTATTATCTCTAAAAGCATCCAAGACTCTGGCTTGATTGACCAAAGCAATCTCGTCCACCTCTTGGAATTGCCTCTTTAGTTTTTCTTCCGCTTGCGATACTATTTTTTTTGTTTGTTCGTCAAATTGCATATATTCCTCTCACACTTTACCATTAGCACGTTCTACAGCATATTTGATTGCCTCGTCACGCTCGCTATCAATGTCAAACCACCGTCCGAAATCGTAACGTTTTAACCAACTTATCTGTCTTTTTGCATAATGTCTGCTATTTATTTTTATTTGATTTTTTACTTGCTCCAAATCGCACTTGCCGTCAAAATAATCCTTGAATTCTTTGTATCCGATAGCTTGCATGCTTTGACAATTCCAATCGGCAAGACCACCGTCAATTATGCTCTTAACCTCGTCTACAAGACCTTGACGCCACATTTCGTCTACACGAATATCGATTCTCTTGTAGCTTTCTTGCCTATCTCTGCCGATCACCACCAGACAAATATCGTACGCATCGTTTATTTTTCTCTCTTGTTTTTCCGACTTAACTCCGCCCGTACTATAATATATCTCCAAAGCTCTAAGCAAACGCTTGGTATTGTTCGGGTGGATTTTTTCGGCGTCCTTCGGATCGATGCTTTTCAACAAATCGTGCATCTTTTGAGCGCCTTGATTTTCTAGCTCGTTTTTCAAACGTTGTCTCAAATTCTCATCGCCGTTACAAAAAAAAGACAGTTGATACACCAAAGAGTCGATGTACAATCCAGTACCGCCCACAACTATAGGAATTTTTCCTTTTTCGTGTAGTTCATCGATTATACGCAATGCATGCTCACGCCACTCGCTTACACTAAAAGGCTGATTGGGCTCAACAATGTCAATAAGGTGATGTTTGATTCCTTGCATCTGTTCGGTAGTTATCTTTGCCGTGCCGACGTCTAAACCCCTATATATTTGCATACTATCGCAAGAAATAATCTCGGTATCAAGGATTTTTGCGAGTTCAACGCCAAAATCGCTCTTTCCGCTTGCGGTAGCGCCGCCTACGATGATGACTTTGTTCATACTATCCTCTTAAACATCTTGTCCAAATCCGCACGACTTAGCCGTATTACCGCAGGTCTACCGTGAGGACATTGCGTAGGAACACCGTTTTGCATACTAGCAATCAAAGACTTGATTTGTTCATGGCTTAGCTTATCGCCCGCCTTGATAGCGGCCTTACATGCAGTCATAGCAAGTTTGTCCTTAATAAGGTCGGATTGTTTGGTACTTTCTACGACCTTTCTTTCGTTGATAATATCGGCAAAAAACTTGTCTAGATTGATATTGCACAATATAGCAGGTACGGCGTTTATCTTAAAGCTTAGTCCGCCGAACTCTTCGATTTCAAATCCGATAGCCGTGAGGCTGTCGCCAATAGACTCCATATATTCAAATTGATTTGGATTGCAATCCAATACGTAAGGCACTAACAATGGTTGCTTGGACAAGTCGCCGTTATCAATTTTTGCTTTGAGACCGTCATACAAATAACGTTCGTGACAAGCATGCTGGTCAACGATATACGCATAACTTTGATATTCGAGCACGAGATAAGTATCAAAAAGTTGACCTAAAATCTTCAAATCTTCTTCTTGATTTTCAGATAACTCTAATTTATATTGATTTACATTCTCAACGTTGCGTCTAGAGTATCCAATATTATCGGCGACTTTTCTCAACGAAGAATTATCGGCAAATCTATATTGCTTATCGCTACAATCGACCAAAGCTTTTTGCTTTTCTATAGCATTTTTCAAATCATACTTGTCAGAAGCATGTTGCAAATCTGAGTCAATTTTTTCGCTATCCGATTTATTCGCAAAATAATCCTGACTTATATTATTTTGAGTAGAAGCAATAGGGAGATTATCGGTACTATTTTGAGTGTTTACGTAATTTTGCCGAGTATTTTGATTTATCTGTTCTACGGTATCCGACAGCGTTACGAGCCTTTCATCGTCAGCCAAAGTCTCTTCAACGGCGTGATAAACTCTCGAGAATATCTGTTGAGAATTAGCAAATCTAACCTCTTTTTTGTTAGGATGAACGTTGACGTCAACCTCGTCAAAAGGCAATATAATATTGACTACGAATACGGGATAACATCTCGTCATCAGCCTATTGCCGTAGGCTTGAGTAACGGCGGTTTGTACCGTTGTCGACTCTACCGTTCTACCGTTGACCACTATAGTTTGACTGTTGCGATTGTGCTTGTATATCGTCTTGTCGCCGATATAGCCGTACACTCTGATATTTCCCTGAGATTTATCAAAAGGTAGCATTTTATTAGCAATTTCCGTACCAAAAATCTCAAAAATTGAGTTTTCAAGTCCTCTATTTGTATCAAAAATCACCTTACCGTCGCACGTGTAGCTAAATTTTACGTCGGGATTGGCAAATATCAAATCAGTCATTACTTGCGTTACGCAAGCCTCTTCAGACTTAGGTTTTTTGAGGAATTTTCGTCTGACGGGAGTATTAAAGAAGAGATTAGACACGGTAATTTTCGTACCCGTCGACATGCCCGCTTCGCCACAATCGCCTACCTGCGAGCCGTTGACGTTGATACGATATCCTACGTCGTCGCTCGCTGTTTTACTAGCTATCTCGACTTGCGCTACGGCAGTTATCGAAGCGAGAGCCTCACCTCTAAAACCAAGCGTAGCAATCTCGTCCAGGTCGTCAGCCTTGGCAATCTTGGAGGTAGTATGAGGAAGGTAACATATATTCATATCTTCCCTATCGATACCTATGCCGTTGTCAACGACTGAAATTTTGGCTAGTCCGCCCTCTTCTATCGACACGAATATCTCGTCGGCGCCTGCGTCGATAGAGTTTTCGACCAATTCTTTGACCACCGACGCAGGTCTTTCGACCACCTCGCCGGCGGATATCAGATTGTATACCGATTTGTCTAATATATTGATTTTTGCCATATTATTCCTTTACCATATTTGCTAATTCCGTCAATTTAATCAAAGCCTGCAACGGCGTCAAAGTTTCCGTCTCAATATCTCTCAATTCTTTCAATAGTGCTTGAGTTTTATTTTCTTCGTCCACTTTTTTAGCCTCGGCAATGAGTGGCAGCTCTTCTTCCTTGTGAGTAGTCAGAGGATTTTCTTCCAAAATTTTGGATATCTCTTTAGCTCTCGTAATAACGCTCTTAGGTAGTCCCGCCAATTTTGCAACTTCTATACCAAAGCTCTTATTAGTGCCACCTCTGACTATGCGGTGCAAAAAGATAATTCCCTTGTCCCTCTCGGTAGCCAAAATTTTATAATTTTTGACGCCCTCGAGCCAGCCTTCCAATTCAGTCAATTCGTGATAATGGGTAGAGAACATTGTTTTGCATCTTATTCGTTTATTGATATCTTCCGTCACTGCTCTGGCGATAGCAAGTCCGTCGAAGGTAGACGTGCCTCTGCCAATCTCGTCCAACACCAATAGGCTTCTGAAGGTAGCGTTTTGTAAGATAGTTGCAACTTCCACCATTTCTACCATAAAGGTACTTTGTCCGTACGCCAAGTCGTCGCTCGCACCTATACGAGTAAATATTCTATCGGTAATGGATATCTTCGCCGATTTTGCAGGCACGAAAGAGCCGATATGCGACATAATCACTATCAAAGCTACTTGCCTCATATACGTACTTTTACCCGCCATGTTAGGTCCCGTGATAATCATAGTGCGGTTTTGGTTGTTATCCAGCAAGGTGTCGTTAGGTACAAAGCTTCCTCTATTGGATATTTTTTCAACTACGGGGTGTCTACCCTCGATTATCTCGATGCTCTCCACCTCGTCACCGATAATAGGCTTGACGTAATTGCCCGCAATAGCAACTTTAGCAAAGGACAACAGCGTGTCGACAACGGCAACAGCTCTGGCGCTGGCAAGCATTTTAGACACAACTTCCAGCAGCTTGAGCTTAATTTCTTCAAAGATTCTGAGCTCCAAAGCTACTGCTTTTTCTTGTGCTCCGAGCAGCTTATCTTCTATCTCTTTCAACTCTTGAGTTATGTATCTCTCGCCGTTTGTAAGCGTTTGTTTGCGTTGATATCTAAAAGGAACTTTATCTACTTGTCCCTTGCTCACTTCGATATAATATCCAAAGACCTTATTGTAACCTATCTTCAAGGTTTTAATGCCAGTTTCTTCCTTCTCCTTAGCTTCGAGTTCGCTGAGCCATTGCTTTCCTTGCGAGCCTGCCGTACGATATTCATCGAGTTGTCTATCATAACCTTTTTTGACAAAACCACCGTCTTTAACGATGCTAGGAGGGTTATCGTCAATAGCTTGTTCTACTAGCGTAGCAATATCCTCAAGGGTGTCGATTTGTTGCATACAATCCTGCAATAGTCGGCTTTTGGTACACTTTAGCAGAGATTTAACGGCAGGCAAAGCTTGCAAAGACTGCTTTATTGCTACAAAATCACGAGGATTGGTATTGCCGTATGCAACCCTTGAAGCAAGCCTTTCAAGATCTCTCACGCCCGACAAACTCTCCACGAGATTATTCCTCACCTTGTTGTTATCTATCAATTCTTGTACACTATCGAGCCTTGCGTTGATACGCTTACTATCTCTGAGAGGTTGCTCTATCCACCTTCTTAGGTTTCTGGCGCCCATATTAGTCGAGGTTTGGTCGAGCACCCACAACAACGTAGCCTTTTTTGAGCCGTCTCTCACCGATGCGGTAAGCTCCAGGCTTCTTCTGGTATTTGCGTCCATCGCCAAAAATCTATTGGTAGTCACGTATTTGATATTGTCAATGTGAGGCAATGCACGCTTTTGAGTTTCGCCCAGATAATTGACTATCGCACCCGCGCAACCTATGGCGAGCTTTTTGTCGTCAAATTCATATTTGGCTAGCGTAGCTACCTTCAACTGCTCGGCAAGAGCTTTATACGCAGTGTTGTAGTCAAAAGCCCATTCCGAATATTCTTGAGCTTTAGGCAACTTACCCATTCTCACGGCTTGACTGTTCTTCAACGCTTGACAAGCGATGCTATTGGCAATTATCTCTTTTGGCGACAATGTCGACAACATGTCCTCCACTTCGCCTATTTCTACACCGTTGTCATTTGCTTTAGATTGAGTTGTACAAAATTCTCCCGTCGACAAATCCACCCAACCGATAGCATAAGAATTTTTGTCCATATTGACGCAAGCGAGATAGTTGTTGGCTTTTTCTTGCAAGATATTTTCTTCAACAACCGTACCGGGCGTAATCACTCTAACAACGTCACGCTCAACCATCCCCTTACTCGTAGCAGGATCGGAGAGTTGCTCGCAGATAGCGACCTTGTAACCTTTGTCGATTAGCCTGGATATATAACCGTCGACAGCGTGATACGGCACACCGCACATCGGCGCACGTTTTTCAAGTCCGCAATCCCTACCCGTCAAGGTTAGGTCAAGCTCCTTCGAAGCGATTTCCGCGTCCTCAAAAAACATCTCGTAAAAGTCGCCTAGTCTAAAGAATACAAGGCAATCCTTGTACTTCTCTTTTAACGACATATAAAAATTCATCATTGGTGAAAGAGCCATATTATTCCTCAACTTTTCCGTATAGAACGGCTGATTTTGACTTAACGACTTTTACGTTTACGAACTTACCCACCATCGAGCTATCCCCCTCGAAGTTGACGAGTCTACCCGAGTCGGTTCTGCCCATGACGTATCCGTCAAGCTTATTGTTCACGTCCTCGCACAACACTTCAAACGTCTTGTTTTCGTAGCCTTTTGATAGTTTTGCGGTAATATCGTTTTGCACTTCAATCAACTTCATTATTCTTTCTTTTGCTACTTCGGCGGGGACTTGTGGCATTTTTGCCGCTACAGTGCCTCGTCTTACCGAATACACGAAGGTAAATGCAGTCGAGAACTCAACTTTTTTCACGATATCCAAGGTATCTTCGAAGTCCTTGTCATCTTCATAAGGAAATCCCACCATAATGTCGGTAGTAATTCCGCAATCGGGTATCTTAGACCTGATATCGTCGACTACTTTGAGATAATAATCTCTCGTATAATGCCTATTCATCAGCTTTAGTATTTTGTCCGAGCCCGACTGTATAGGCAAGTGAATATTGTTACATATACTCTTACTGCCGGCTATTATGTCCACCACTTCGGGACTCAAATCCTTAGGGTGCGAGGTCATAAATCTCACTCTATGCTTGGTATAATCGTCAAGCTTAGCTATTTCTTCTAATAGTTTTGCAAAGTTTTCGCCATTTTCGAGGTTGCTACCGTAAGAATTAACGTTTTGACCAAGCAAGGTAATCTCTTGATAGCCTTGGTCGAGCAAGGACTTAAATTCGTCCAGAATGTCACTCATTTTTCTGCTTCTTTCTCTACCTCTTACGTAAGGGACTATACAATAGGTGCAAAAGTTATTGCAGCCGTACATAATATTGAGCCAAGCGTTAGTGCCGCTAGTGCGATAGATAGGTTGATTCTCTACGATAGACGGATATTCGCTAGCGTCAATCAAAATCGACCTTTTACGAGTATTTATCCTCTTTTCTATACACTCGCCAAGCTTGTCGATATTGTTAGTACCCAATATCACGTCTACAAACGGAAATTTTTTCTTAAGTTCGGCAGCTGCGTTGTCTTGTTGAGTCATACAACCAACCACGGCAACGATAAGCTCAGGTCTACTTTTTTTCAAGTGCTTAATAGCGCCTATATTGCCTAGTGCGTGTTGCTCTGCGTTATCTCTGATGCAGCATGTATTAAAGACTATCACGTCGGCGTCTTCGACGTTTACGCACTCGCTATATCCCATATATTCCAACGTGCCGGCAATTTTCTCCGACTCGTGAACGTTCATTTGGCATCCGTAAGTAATAATTTTGTATTTTTGCATACAACAAGTATAACTAAAATCCAAAAAAAATTCAAGTGGTATTATAATAAAATGAAAGCGCGCACAAAAAATATAATAA
>JBJETR010000064.1:0-86164 GCA_051883415.1 Christensenellales bacterium
AAAATGCACCTCCTTTAGTTTTCCATTTCTGTCCAACTTTTGGGGTGCATTTCAATAATAGGGTGTGTTATTTTTTTGATCTCGCGCCTCTCGCGGCGGATATACGTCGCTTTCACGGCATATTTACTTCGTTATGCTTTGTCAAGCGTCAATTTTTCTTGCTCACGTACGCTATAGTACGCTCGCTTCGATAAAATCACCGCTTTCCTCGCCTAACTTGCACCTATGCCGTGAGACACTCTTCCCGAACACAATCGGGCGGCTTTAAGAGGTTTAGATTGCCACGCCTTGCAAGCAAACCTTTGCTATCGCAATGACAAGGTAGGGCAATCCCTCAGTCCGCAAGGCGGACAGCTCCCTTTGCACAAAGGAGGCGAGATTGCCACGTTTCTCCTTTGCTAACGCAAAATGTACACAACGCAATGACAATGATATTGGATGAGATTGCCACGTTTTACTCGCAATGACAAGGTAGGGCAATCCCTCAGTCCGCAAGGCGGACAGCTCCCTTTGCACAAAGGAGCCAATAAGCGGTTGAGATTCCCACGCCTAAAGGCTTTGCTAACGCAAAATGTACACAACGCAATGACAATGATATTGGATGAGATTGCCACGTCGTTATACTCCTCGCAATGACATAAAGGATTGAGATTGGCAATGCACACGGCGCAATGACATATCGGAATCAAATTTTTGACAATTTGCAAAAAGTATTAAAAACTACCGCAAAGTGTGATATACTGATTATATGGAAAAGAATAGAATTGCTAACAAAAAGTTGTACATAGCGGGGAGCATTGCCTTCGTTATTATTTACGTATTGTTGTTTCCGACAATAATATTTCCTTTGATGACTACGGCGTTGCTGTACGAGGCGTTGTTCGGCAGTAGATGTCAGCTTACTCGCAAGATTTTGACTGACGAAGACTTCCCCGACATGAAGAGGGATGCGGTGAAAATCCCTAGCGGAAAGAATATGCTAAGCGGTGGTATTTTTACAAGCAAGAGCCATAAGTGCGACAAGGCACTGGTGGTGCTTGGACACGGAATAGGTTGCAGTATGGGTAACTATCTCAACAGAGTAAATTATTTCGTCGGTAAGGGCTATACCGTGCTTGCCTACGATATTACGGGCTGTGGATATAGCCAAGGCGCTAATATCAAAGGGCTGGTACAGTCGCAGATTGATATGGTGAACGCAGTCAAGTTTGCCAAAGCTTGCGAGGCACTCAAAGGATTGCCGATAGTGATATACGGACACAGTTGGAGCGGTTACGGCTCGGCAACCGCACTCAATCACGACGAGGTGGCGAATAATATTGTTGCTGCGGCAACGTTGAGCGGATTTGATACGCCGTGGGATATTATGTACTATCAAGGTTACGGATTCGTGGGCAACTTTATACTGCTCACCAAACCTTGGATGGCACTGTATCAGTATCTCAAGTTTGGCAAGGCATCTACCTATACCGCAATAGGCGGAATAAATCACTTCGACGGACCTGTATTGTGCGTGCACAGCAGCGACGATCCTACGGTCGATATTTCTTCCTCGGTGTATAGAAACAAAGATAAATGCACCAATAGCAAGGCAAAGTTTGTATTGTACACCGATAGAGGACATACCTTGTCAAGACCAAAAGAGAGCGAAAAACGTATAAGTGAGGATTGCCTGGACAAAAAGTGTACGTGGCAAGAGAAGGGCAATATTTTCGTCTACAAGGTGGATATGCACTATGAGTGGTCTAGCAAAGAGGATATCAACGCCATAGATAGCGAGTTTATGGACGTGGTAGACGAATTCTATACCCAAGCATTGATAGAAAATCAGTCGGCGTAAAGACGCTTAATTACTAAAAAAGGAGAGAATTATGTTAGGAAATTTTAGTTATTGTAATCCAACCAAATTATACTTCGGCAACGAGGCTATTGATGGATTGGCAGGTGAAGTAGCCAAATACGGCAAGAAAGTTCTGCTCGTGTACGGCGGCGGTTCAATCAAGAAAAACGGCATATACGATAGCGTAGTCGGCATTTTGAAAGAGGGCGGTAAAGAAATCGTTGAACTTGCGGGCGTTATGCCCAACCCTACGTCGGACAAGCTCAACGAGGGCGTAAGAGTGGCAAGAGAGAATAAGATTGACTTTATCTTGGCAGTCGGCGGCGGTTCGGTATGCGATTATTGCAAGGCTTTGTCGGTGTCGATTAACTGCGATGAAGATCCGTGGGATAAGTACTTTATTAGATTTGACGAGCCCGAATGCGAGATAGTGCCCGTTGGTTGTGTGCTGACTATGGTGGGTACGGGTAGCGAGATGAACGGCGGTTCGGTGATTACCAACCACGAGCAAAAACTCAAGATAGGACACGTCTTCGGCGAGGAAGTCTTCCCTAAGTTTGCTATACTCAACCCCGAGTACACAATGACTATCCCTAAATATCAAATGGTGTCGGGCATATTCGATATCATGTCACATATACTCGAGCAATACTTCTCTGGTAGTGACGACAACACTAGCGACTATATTATGGAAGGACTACTACGTTCGCTCATCGTCAGCGCAGGCGTTGCCGTAGAAAACCCTTACGATTATGAGGCTAGAAGCAATATCATGTGGACGGCAACTTGGGCTTTGAACACATTGGTGGCAAAGGGCAAGACTACCGATTGGATGGTACATATGCTTGGTCAAGCGGTAGCCGCACACAACGACGCAACGCACGGAATGACGCTCTCAGCCGTTTCGCTAGCTTATTATAGATATATTTTGCCTTACGGAACCTCGAAATTTGCAAGATACGCAGTCAACGTATGGAACGTCAACCCTAGCGGAAAGAGTCAAGCAGACGTGGCACAAGAAGGGCTAAAAGAGATGGAGAAATGGATGAAAAAGATGGGACTTGCGATGAGTTTGTCCGAGCTCGGCGTAACCGAGGATATGTTGGACGGCATTGTCGAGAGTACGGTGATTATGGACGGCGGATATAAGGTGCTGGACAAGAAAGAAATAAAGCAAGTGCTAAAGGATAGCATTTGAGTTGTTGATAAGGGGCAATCCCCCACCCGACCACCGTCGGGAGCCCCCTTTGCACAAAGGGGCCTTTTAATCGGTTGAGATTGCCACACTTCGTCTTTGCTAACGCAAAACGTACACGGCGCAATGACATAAAACTTGAGATTGCCACACTTCGTCTTTGCTAACGCAAAATGCACGCAACGCAATGACATAAAACTTGAGATTGCCACACTTCGTCTTTGTTAACGCAAAATGCACGCAACGCAATGACATAAAACTTGAGATTGCCACACTTCGTCTTTGCTAACGCAAAACGTACACGGCGCAATGACATAAAACTTGAGATTGCCACGTCTTATAAATAAGGCTCGACAACTCGTTGTTAGGAATAAAACGAAAACGTCACGGTAAAGCCGTGGCGTTTTGGTTTATAAAAGTTTTGTTTAACAAAATTGGATTACATTAGAAAGTAACCAGCGTGTTGAGTTGGATAGTCCTTTCTTGGTCGCCTATACGCACTTTGACGCTCTCGCCTTTGCCTGTGATGCGCAAAGAGAATACTTTACCATCCTTCCACGTACAGTCTACTACGTATCCGCCACGAGCGACTAACCCCTTGAAAGAGCCGTTTTTCCACTTGGACGGCAGAGCAGGTAAGATATGCAGTACGGTATGGCTTTGGAGCAACATCTCGCATATACCGCTCATTGCGCCGAAATTGCCGTCGATTTGGAAAGGTGGGTGAGCACAGAGCAGACTACCGTAAGAACCACCACCGGCAATTACGAAAAACTTGCGAATCGGATTGATGAGGCGGAGTTGGTTGTTGATGAGTCTCAATGCCATATCACCGTCAAAGAGCCTAGCGTACATATTGATTTTCCAAGCAAGACTCCAACCTGTGCCACCTTCGCCTCGAAGTTCAAGCGTCTTGTAACATGCTTTGGCAAGGTCCGGTGTGGTGAGTGGGGATATCTGACAGTCAGGGTGCAAAGCGTACAAGTGAGAAATGTGGCGATGATGAACCTCGCTCTCCTTGTAGTTGTCGTACCACTCCAAAAGCTCTCCGTTTTTGCCCGTCTTGAATGGGTAAATCTTAGGTATAGTGTCTTGACATTGCTTAGCAAACTCGTCGTCACCACCCAAAATCTCGTTGGCTTTGACCACTATCGAGAGTATTTGTCTTGCGATGGTGGCATCCATCGTCGCATTTTTGGTGATGGCGTACTTGCCACCCTCGTAAAAATATGAGTTTTCGGGAGAAGTGGAAGGGCACATGATGAGATACGGACTTTGGTCGTCTTGTACGAGGTAGTCGAGATAGTATTGTGCCGAGCCCTTGAGAATATCGTAGTTGGCTCTAAGGAAATCTTGGTCGAGGGTATACTCGTAGTGCATCCATATATGGCTGGCAAGCCAACCGCCACCGCCCGCAAATAAGCCCCAACAGATTGGATTGAAGGCTGCGTTGGTGCCTACGCAATCGGCGTTGCCCCACAAGTCGCTGTTTTGTCCACAGCACCAGCCTCTCTTGCCAAATTGAAGCTTGGCAGTTTCGCTACCCACGGTGGATATGGTACGTACGTGTCTGAGCAAAGGCTCGTGACACTCGGAAAGATTGGCGGCTTCTGCGCCCCAATAGTTCATCTCAGTATTGATATTGGTGGTGTAGTTGCTGGACCACGGAGCACGCAATTCTTTGTTCCAAATTCCTTGCAAATTCATGCAAGTAGTGCCTTGGCGAGAACCCGATATCATCAAATATCTACCAAAATTGAAGAGTAAGACGGCGAGTTGAGTGGATTTTTTACGTTTTTTGAGCAAAGCTATCGTCGTTTCGCTGTTGTCGGCGTCGTCTTGGTCAATGCAAAACTCAACTCTGTTGTATAGATTGCTATAATCTGCCATGTGGTCTTGCATAATGGCATCGTAGCCCTTGGCTATAGCTTTGTTGAGAACGTCGTCGGTCACTTCGTCGAGATTGGAAGTAGGATAATTGTAGCTGGTTGCCGTGGTTAGATAGATAGTTATGGAAGACGACTTGTCGATAGCTATCTCGTCACCTTGCTTAGTGATAGAACCGTCAGAGGTGATTTTGAGCTTCATTTGCGCCTTGATAGAAGGCTTGGTGGCATCGTAAACCACGGGATTGGAAGTGTGGTAGTAAACGGGATCGGTATGGCTAGGAGCAACTACGTCCATAATTATTGTAGCTACGTTCTCGCTTGCCTCAACCCTGGTGACGTGTTGCAACAAACTGTCTACCGAAAACGAATGCGTAGAATGTTTGTAAGAGTTGATAGAGGTGGCAAACACCTTGTCGGGATAAGATACGAAGCTTGTCTCAACGGTGTCGTCAAAACAAGTGGTATGTACTGCCGTCTTGAGATTGAGCATACGGCTGTAGTTGGCTGTGCTGAGTCCGCTACGCTTGATGATAACTTTGCCGAGGGGCATATATGCTTGAGTGTATTCTCCCAACACCTTTTTCCATACTACGTCTTCGGCTTCTTTGAAGCGTCCTTGCATGGTAAGATTTTTGGCATCTTCGAAGGCGCTGTCTTGTCTATGGTATGGTCCGTAGCCCGACCACAATGAGTCGTCGTTGATGTGCCAAGTTTCTTGATAAACCTCGCCCGTAGGCATAACGCCTATGTTGCCGTTGCCGAGTGGATAACATAGTTCCCACGCTTTGGCAGGCTTGAGGTCGAACAATCTATCGCTAAATTTCATAAACTTCCCCTTTGGTGCAAACGAGTCCAATCGTTTGGTAATATATAATCATTATAGCACACAAAGAGGGGCAGTTCAACAATATATTGAATTTTGTAGACTAGCGTGTTATAATATCTTTGTGAAAGTGTATATCGTGAAGGTCGCCGACAAAAGCTCGGCAATAGAAAAAGTCAAAATTGCCTATGCTAATGACGTGGGGAAAGAGCTTGTTTGGAATTACGACAAACAAGGCAAACCAATAGGCGATAACTGCAACTTGTCCATATCACATACCTCGGGCGTATACGTGCTGGCTGTGAGCGATAGGGAATTGGGTGTGGACGTAGAGAGCCAAAGCCGTCATATCTCGCCAAAATTGGGCAATATCAAGCTGTGGACGCAAAAGGAAGCCTACGGCAAAATGCTGGGCACAGGTTTGACGAGAGATATCGTGGAGAGCTTTGAGGGCGACGATAGGGTGCAAACGATAGACTTGGACGGGCAATATTGGTTGAGCGTTTGCAGTGAAGACAGAGAATTGAAAATTGTTAGGCTATAAATTTGCGTTGACTACTTGCCAAAATAATGCTAATATATAATAGAAAACGGAGGATAGAAAAATGACTTTTGAAAAATTGGTAGAAATTATTGCTAACGTAATGAACCTCGACAAGTCTACTTTGACTATGGAAACTTCTTTTAAGGACGACCTCAAAGCCGACTCTCTCGACGTGGTTGAGATAATTATGGAAGTAGAAAACGAGTTCGGCGTAGAAATCAGCGACGAAGAGATAGTCAACTACAACACTATCGGCGACGTTGTGAGAAGTCTTGACGCGAATATATAATAAGTAATATAGATAGTTTATTTGATAAAGGATATAGACAAAGTTAGTAAGAAAGGGCAACAAAATAGTTGCTCTTTTTAATTGCAAAAAATTAGATATAATAATTTAACCAAAAATAGGTTAAAAGTATTGACTTATGATTATATTTTATGTATAATGATATTGTCTATTTGGAAGATTTGGAGGTTAAGGAATATGGCATATACAAAATATGCAGAACTTTTGAGGGTTCTGCGCGTTAAGCATCATGAAAATATGGGTGATACGGCAAAACTTCTTGGGGTTAACGTAGCCTTTGTATCGGCTGTTGAAACGGGAAAGAAAAACGTTCCTGACGAATGGGTTGATAAAATTGTAGAACATTATAAACTAAACGTGCAAGAAAGGGAAGAACTAATAAAAGCAATAGAAGATTCTAAAACTTCTTCTAAAATAAATTTAGTGTCTGTGCCAAATTTCAAAAGACAGGTTGCATTGCAGTTTCAACGCTCTTTTGGAGATATAGATGAAGAAACTGCGAAGAAAATTATGGAACTATTAGGGGAGGATTAGTATTTGGACTATGCGACTAGAGCAACAAGCAGAACGGAAGTTCGATTATATGCTAAGATATTTAGAAAATTGTTTGAGCTACCATTGACAGGTTCAATTGATCCGTTGAGCTTATTAGACAGACTTCCAGACGTATATGATAACGTTGAATATGAAGTAATTGAAGATTCTGAAATGCCGAAAGGTGTACCTGCTCGTTGCATTCCAACGGATAACGGTGGTTTTATGATACAGATAGCACAATCAATATTTGATGGGGCTTACGAGAGAAAAGTTGGAGGATATCGAGCGCATATTCTGCATGAAATAATACATCCTTTTGCAGATAAAATGGGATTTAAGCCAATAATGAATAGAGTCTTTAATAATAATACCGTTCCACCATATATGAGCCTCGAGTGGGTTGTAAAAGCCATGACAGGTGAAGTTATGATGCCGTATGAAGAAACCATCGGACTTAATACTAGTGAACTGATAGAAGAGTACGGAGTATCATGGGAAGCTGCAAATTATAGACGAACTTATTAAAAGAAAATATACACAAAGAAAAGCACTTAAAAATTGCGGGAACAACTTCTAAGTGCTATAAAGAAATGTATTACTACACCTCTCTCTTTCTAAACGTAGTATAGCATTTCCTACAATTTGTGTCAAATATATTTTTGACGATACCCAAAGTGGTAAATAAAATTATGGAGGGCATAAAGGAAATGCTTTCAAATGAAGCAAGGTCTCAACAGACGTTTTTACGCAATGAGTTTGATGCGTTCGGTAAGTGGAGTATTCCCATTATCCGTAAAGTAAAACTCGATTTAGCAAGTGTCAAATTGATTAGTTTTAGTGACATAAAAACTAACGATATTGACGAGAACAAACAAAAGGGAGTTCATTTTTATATAGATGACTACCGTATGGAGGGATTGTATTATAATCCTACAAAGTCTTTACATAGGTTAAGTCAATATAAATTTTTGATTTCTCCTGACTACAGCCTATATAGAGATATGCCAATGGCAATACAATTATTTAATGTGTTTAGAAGTCGTTGGTGTGGTGCATATTGGCAAAGTCAAGGTTTGACAGTAATACCTAATGCAAGTTGGGGGGATACTAGCACTTTTGATTTCTGTTTCGACGGAATAGAAGAAGGCGCAATAGTCTCTGTCGGCACAATAGGTTGTAAACGTAGTAAGCTTGCATTTATGCGCGGTTATAATGAAATGTTAAAACGCATAAAGCCAAGTGCAATAATTTGTTTCGGCTCACCGTTTGCCGAAATGCAAGGGAATATTATCCCCGTTGACTATAACGCTTCAAGGAGGGTTAATCGCAATGGGAGGTAGAGGAACTTATGCAGTTGGAAACAATGTTGGCTATACTTATCAAACGGTGGGTAAAATTGAGGGCGTAAAAGTTTTAGAACCTATGAATAGTAAAAGAAGTATTAATATGCCCCCAGAAGCACATTCTTCTGATAGTTATATTATTTTGGATAAAGGTGGAGTTTTTCATCAATATACAGAATATAATAAAGACCATTTACCTGTATTTGAGATAGGGTATCATTTTGAAAAGGGTATGTCAAAACAAGGTGAACATGTTTTTCACGTTCACGAATATTCTGCACCGGGTATTGATAATCGTCAACCTGCTAGAAATATAACCCCGCAAGAATATGAAAAATACAAGAAGTTTTTTAAGGGAGTAAAATAAGATGTTAGGAAACGACTTAAATGAGTTTATAGATGATATGTATCACAACCCAGAAAAAGAGATTACCTATTGTGGGAAAAAGTATATGGTTACAGGTTATGTTGACGAAACGTGTGAGTTATATACATTAGAAGTTTACACCATTGAAAAAGACTGTAAAGAGTTATTCAAACATACGTCCAAAGCGAGATATGAATGTGTTGAAGCCTTTGAGAAAGCCAAAATTTTTGATGGAAAGACGATATATGAGGCTGAAAAGGATATAGAAGTGCTATTCGGATGATGAAAAATAGCAAATACTTTGGAGGTAAGAAATGAATATTGTTGAGTACAATGATTTGGTTGACAAATTGTATAGGGGGGCATGACTTTATTTTTTTCGTATAAAGAACGACAATATTTTTTAGAGAGAGAAGATAAATGTCATATTTTGTATAAAGTATCAAGCGATATGACAGAAGCGAAACTTATAGAAAAAATTGAGGGCGAAGATTTGATTGTAAGGGTAAATAATTTTTTGAATAGCGTGTTGTTAGATAAAAAATCCTTCAATCAATTATATTCTAACATAGATATTATTGATATCGAATAATTATAGTTGTAAATGGAATATAAAGTTATAAATGCCGTGATAGTAAAAAGGAATTGCGAATTGCAATTCCTTTTTTGATGTTAGGATTGGTAAGTATCGAAGAAATCAAATATTCTTGATGATTACTTCCGTAATCTCTCTGGTGCCGAGGACAGGCAAGCCTTCTTCTTGTAGGTCTGCCGTTCTTGCGCCGTCGTTGAGAGTCTTTTCTACGGCTTTTTCGATGGCTTCACCCTCTTGTTGGAGGTCAAAAGAGTAGCGTAGCATCATTGCCGCCGAAAGGATGGTGGCGATTGGGTTGGCAATATTCTTGCCTGCAATGGTAGGTGCGGAGCCGTGTATTGGCTCGTAGAGACCTCTGGTGGTGTCACCGAGACTTGCCGAAGGAAGTATGCCGATAGAGCCTACGCATTGGGAGGCAAGGTCGGAGAGAATGTCGCCGAAGAGGTTGCCCGTGACGATGACGTCGAATTGGCTTGGCTCTCTGACGAGTTGCATTGCCATATTGTCCACGAGTACGTCCTCGAGAGTCACGTCAGGGTAGTCCTCGTGAATGTCGTGGATAATCTTTCTCCATATTCCCGAGGTGGAGAGCACGTTGGCTTTGTCAACGCTGGACACTTTGCCACGGCGTTTTTGAGCAAGTTCGAAGGCAATTCTGCCTATTCTCTCTACTTCCATTTCGCTATAAGCCATTACGTCGTAGCCCTCTCTGCCGAGCTTGCCGTTGCGAATGCCCTTTTCGCCAAAGTAGATGCCACCGATGAGCTCTCTGACTACGAGCAGGTCGATGTCCTTAGGATTTTTGAGAGGGCAGACCTTGGAGAGTGCAGGGAACATTTTGGCAGGTCTTAGGTTGGCGTACAAGCCCATTGCTTTTCTTACGCCGAGGAGCGCACGCTCCGGTCTTAACTCGTATGGCAACGAGTCGTATTGAGGACCGCCCACTGCGCCTAGCAAAACGCTGTCGCTGTTGAGGCAGATATCCAAGCTCTCCTTAGGGAGTGGCTCGCCGTATTTGTCGTAAGCGCAACCGCCGCAAATGCTTGGCGTAAAGTTGAAGGTATGATTGTAGCGTTCTCCTATTTTGGTGAGAACAGCCATTGCCGAATCGGTCACTTCAGGTCCGATTCCGTCTCCTTGAATAACGGCAATATTGAATGTTGACATAGGTATTGCTCCTTTTATAGTTTGTTTTGTTTGATAGTGTTGATGAGCCCACCGCATTCGATAATGTTTTGGATAAATTTAGGGAATGCTTGTCCTTGGTAGGTTTTGCCCGTGGTGAGGTTGGTGATGACGCCCGTGTCGACGTTGACGCTCACTTCGTCGCCGTCTTTGATACCGTCAACCGCCTCGGGACACTCTATGATATATAGTCCGATGTTGATTGCGTTGCGGTAGAATATACGCGCGAACGACTTGGCAATGACGATAGATACGCCACAGCCCTTGATTGCGATAGGGGCATGCTCTCTCGAGGAGCCACAGCCGAAGTTTCTACCCGCAACCATGATATCGCCTTGCTTTACTTGTCCGTAAAACTCGGGATTGGTGTATTCCATACAATGCTTGGCAAGCTCTTTGGCATCGTGAGTGTTGAGGTAGGTGGCAGGGATAATTACGTCGGTGTCGATATCGTCGCCAAATTTAAAAACTTTTCCTTGTATCATAATCAATCCTCCAATTGTTGTGCGCTAGTAAGTTTGCCCGCAATTGCGCTTGCCATAGCCGTGGCAGGCGAAGCAAGGTAGATATAACTGTCCTTGGCACCCATTCTACCTATAAAGTTGCGGTTGGTGGTGGTTACGGCTACCTCGCCGCTAGCAAGTATGCCCATGTGCCCGCCAAGGCATGGTCCGCACGTAGGGGTGGACACGATTGCCCCGCCTTGGATAAAGGTCTCGATATAGCCTGCCTTGAGAGCTTGGAGATATATCTTGTTGGTGCCCGGGATAATTATAGTCCTTACGCCCTTGGCTACCTTACGTCCTTTGAGCACTTCAGCCGCCGACTTGAGGTCGCTGAGTCTGCCGTTGGTGCAAGAACCGATGATAACTTGGTCAACCTTGATTGTTTCCGCTACGTCCTCGACGAACTTGGTGTTGGAAGGTAGATGAGGGAAGCTGACGATAGGCTTGATAGCCGACAAATCAACGTCGATAACCTTCTCGTAAGCCTCGTCGTCGCCGCAAGAGAGAGCGTCAAAGGTGGCGTTGCAACTCTCCTTAGTGTAGGCGTTGGTCTTGTCGTCTATCGGGAAGATACCGTTCTTAGCGCCGCACTCGATAGCCATGTTGCATATAGTAAATCTATCGTCCATGCTCATATAGTCGACGCCTTCGCCGTCAAACTCGATAGAGCGATAGAGAGCTCCGTCCACGCCGATAAGCCCTATTATGTAAAGAATGACGTCCTTGCCCGATATATATGGGCTAGGCTTGCCCTTGAGGTTGAATTTGATTGCGCTCGGTACTTTGAGCCATACCTTGCCGCTCATCATAATTGCGGCTATGTCGGTGCTTCCTACGCCCGTAGAAAACGCACCCAACGCACCGTAAGTGCAAGTGTGACTGTCGGCTCCGATAATCACGTTCCAAGGCTTAGCGATACCTTTTTCGGGGAGGAGAGCGTGCTCGATACCCATTTCGCCTACGTCAAAGAAGTTTTTGACGCCGTGTTGCTTAGAAAATTCTCTGACAGTCTTGCAAAGCTCCGCCGTCTTGATATCTCTGTTAGGGGTAAAGTGGTCCATAACGAAGGTCACGCAATCGGCGTTGCAAAGACTGCAACCGCTTTTGTTGAATACGTCTACCGCAACGGGGGCGGTTACGTCGTTGGAGAGAGCAGTGTCAACGTCTACGAGTATGAGCGAGCCTGCTTTGAGCTGCTGCTCCGCTTGGCTGTTATCTAGCCCTAATTTGCGGGCAAGAATTTGCTGCGTCATTGTAAGTTTCATATTTTATCCTACCTAATTTGTTGTTTAGTATTTGTTTTGTCGCTTTTTGATGAGTACTATAGCTAGTATCGTAGCAGTTGCCACAACAACCAAAGATACCGCTACAATGATGAATATTTGCACGTTGGTCAAGCCGTCGATTTGGATATTGGCAGTGTAGACGTAGCCTACCTTGTCGCCGTATTGCACTGCCGTCCACGTAGATGTCGGATCGTAAGTCTGCAATAGTAAAACGCTTTTGCCGTCCACGAGCTCTACGACTTTTGGACTTTGGGCGTCGGGTAAAGAATAAATCGTCACCACGTCACCGAACTTGTCGGCTTTGATTTTGACGCTCTTCTTGACGGCGGGTGCGCTGAGAGAAGTGTAAGGCGCTATGTCGGTGGCTTTGACGTAGCCTGTGACGAGAGTGCCGTCTTGCATGTAGTTGACTGTGTACCAGCCCCACAAGTCTTGACCACCACCTACCGACAAACAGTTGACTACCGCTAAGCGGTCGGTAATTGCCTTGCGGGTGAGAATATCCGCCGTGTCGTAAGGCAATGCGTATATCGGCGTATTGGGGTGCAATACGCTGACGTGCGAGCCGAACTCGGTAGCCGTCTTAGACTCGGTAATCGTCAAAGTAGCACTCTTGGCAACGTAGCCAAAGCAGACGTAAGGCTCGCTGTTGGATGAATCTTGTTTTACGATGCCGTCGGTCACGTAATAGTATCCGTCCTTTTCGCTAAGTATTAGGAACTTGTCGCCTATCGAAAAATCTCTGACGGGGATGAGAGTGCGAGGCGAAACGTAAGCCGTAATAGGCTCGCCTGCTATGGCAACCTTGACGATATCGGCAGCGGTCGGGTGAGAGTATATGGTGTTGTCAAAGCTATTGACGTAGTTGAGTTGGTCGCCGACTATGACGTATTGTTTAATCGAAGCGTCTGCGGAGCAACCTACGAATAGATTGTCTTTGCCGCCCTGCCCCACGTATGCTATCTTGCCATCTTTGTCGGGAGTGTCGCCGAGTTGGGTAAAGGTACCGTCAGTGACGTCGTATTTGACAATCTTGGTGTCGGTGTTGAGATAGAGATTATCGCCGTGGCTATCTACCGAATTGAAGAGATAATCACTTACAATCGGCGTTGGAAGGGCGGAAATAACGCCGCGGTTGAACATGTACGCTTTTTGTTGCTTTAGCCCAATAATAGATATGTCGTTAATTACGGCAAACGTATCAAAATCGAACAAAGCGGAAGTATTGGTGGAGAATAACTCTACGACGGAAGCACCTGCGAAATTGTACTTGAAGATGAAATTGCTCGTCATGATATATAATAAATTTTCGCAAGAATATATATTTTCTATTTTTGAACCGGATAGTTGACTTTGTAAATCAGGCATTTTGTCGTCAAAAGCGGTGCTTTTGGATAGCACTCCTCCCGAAAGGCTGTATCCCGCAAGATTGCCGTCGGTGGTGAGCACGGCAATATATCCGCCCACTATCGTCACCTGTTTTGCCGTAGCTGAAAGTGGGGTAGCACAAGTGTACACGACGTCGTTTTGGGCAACGGATAGAGTAGTACCCGAAGTGTATGCCAAGAGGTTGCCGTCGGTGTCAAATGCCGAGTCGGAAGTAAGCTCTATCTTGACGTTCCTATTTTCGGCTAAAGCAAAGTCGGCAAAGCAAATTATGCCTGCCAAAATTACGCACAAAAGCACTGCTATCGCAGTAGTAAATAACGTCAAAAACTTGAAATTCCTACTCATAGCACAAATTATATCATACTATTGAAGAAAATACAATTTATAATAAAAAGTAGATTGATAAATTTTTGGAAATATGATAGAATATGCAATATGAGAAAGTTCTACAAAAACAAAAAAATCAATAAAAACAACTCCGCAGTGGTCGACGACTATCAACCAAAGGGTAGCGCAGAGGCTCTTGGCAAGAGCATAGACGAGCTTGGTCTGAGCGAAAATACACTCGGCGCTTTGAAAAAGGGCGGAATTGCGTGCGTGAAAGATATCGCTATTAGAAGAATGCGCGATATGTATCGCATTCAAAATATAGGCAAAAAACAGTGCATGGAAATTCTTAGCAAAATCAAACCTTTGGGCGTAAATTATAGAGAGGATGACCAGGATAGCAAGGGTGAAGCAGCAAAGAATAACTCCAATCAACCAAGAGGCAACGTCCAAGAGAGGGGCGAACAAGCCAAAAACGGCAATCAAGCAAGAGCCAACGCCAATAAAAAGCTCAGCAAAGCAATGGAGAGCAACAAGGCTCTCAACGACAGCATATCCAAGATGTATGCGGGTATGACTATCAACGAGATACTTATGGGCAAACGCACTCGTCCCGTTTCCCAGCCACCCGTCAAGCAACAGCTTACACCCGACAGTATTGTCAAATTTTGTCGTAAGGGCAAGTGGGGATATAAGGATTGGAAGGGCAACGTGCTCATTCAACCTACTTTCGACGAGGCTTTTCAGTTTAGCGAAGGCTTGGCTTGCGTAGAAAAGAACGAAAAGCTAGGGTATATCAACGCCCAAGGCGAATGGGTAATAGAGTGCCAATACGACTGCGCAACGAGCTTTAGCGAGGGTTTGGCAAGCGTCACCTTAGGCGAGAAGAGCGGATATATCGACGCTCAAGGCGAATGGGTTATCAAGCCTATATACGACATAGCAACGCCTTTTGCAGGCGGCAAAGCTATAGTCATGCAAAACAGTAGGTGGGGCGTGTTGAGTAAGGACGGCGACGTCTTCTGGAGATAGTAACCAAGCCGAGAGTTTGGGAATATATTGTAGAGCAAGGCGATGCCTTTGCCATATTATTCTCCGCATATTAAGGAAGTCGAAAGGCTTCCTTTTTGGATGTCAAAGTAGAAGAAAAGACAATTAAATACGCAAAAAAGTCGATACGTGTCACGATTTTTGCAATGCTCTGACTATAGCCTTGGCTATAATCGAAGAGCAAAAATCCACTCTGTCGTCGACGTCTTTTAGGGTGATTTGGACGTTCCTTTGAGAGGGGAGAGAGTCGGGAAGTATCGCTCCTAGCGAGGTGATGAGGGGTACGCCTATTGCTATCGTATCTACGCCGAGCGAGGACTTGCTGAGAGGACGAAGTTTAGCGCCTACTCCACCACCAGGTGAGATGCCCGCCGTGGTGAGTTGGTAGCAGGTGGCAAGTCTATCAAGCTTAGAGGTGACGAGTGTGTCTATCGCAATGACCAGACGAGGTTTGATAGTGGTGACGACACCCTTGACGACGTCAAAGGAGGGTATTCCGCTCTTACCCTCGACCGACGGCTCGAGCATACATAACTTGAACTTGGATATGCTGTCGGGCGAGAGTCGGGATATGACCATTGCGCCCAAAGCGTCAACGACGTAGTTGTCGTTGCCAAGCCCTACGACCAATATTTTGCCTTGCTCTACGCCCAACCTCTTGAGTAGTTTGATTAGGCTGTCGGCAAGGACCGCAATTACGCCCTCGGGGCTAGAGGTTGAGGTGGTCTGCAAAGTAAAGTAGTGACCGCTCCGCTTGCCGAGTCGGAGAGAGAGGTTGTAGTCAATTTCTATTTCTTTGACCTCGACGCCTCGACGACGATAAGCCGATACCGGTAAGGTTTGCTCGATAGCTCCTTCGAGAGCGAGGTCGGAATAGGGACGATAAAGGGTAGAACGCATAAGTAGTAGTATTTATAAGAGTATTTTGGACAAAAAATCAAAATTGTAATAATTTTTGTAATAATTTTCTTGCATTCTCGCTAATATTGTGCTAAACTACACTAGCAAAATAATCAAATGGAGGGAGTTATGCCTAACATTAAGTCACAGAAAAAAAGAGTCATCACCAACCAAAAAGCCAACGATATCAACGTTGCTAAGAGAACTCGCGTTCGTAACAGCGTAAAGAAATATATGCAAGCTATCGAGGCTAAGGACGTTGCTTTGGCAGAGGAGCTTCTCAAAGAGACGGTTTCTCTCATCAACAGAGCTAAGAGTGACGGCATCTACAAGGACAATACCGCAAGCAGAAAAATTTCAAGACTTTCTAAGCAATTGGACAATCTTAAGAAAGAAGCGTAATCAACAAAAAGTAAACTCGCTACCTAAGGGTGGCGAGTTTTTTATAGCAAAAAAATCCGCCCGAAAGAGCGGATATTTTTGTTAGATGACAGCGTCTCCTTTGGATAGAGATTTGGATATCTTGGCGATTTCTTCTACCAAGAAGGTTTTGCGCCTACTGCTTTTGATGAATTTGGGTATTTTGACGGCAGACCATATCCCGAAGACTAACGTACCTATAACGCCCAAAGCCCAAAGATATTCTATCTCAGCCATTAGCCATATAGATATAGCCCATAGCGCGACAAAACCTACTCCTTTACCTATCCAACCCCATATCGTAGACCTACGATATTCGTTGATATTATTGAGTTCGGCTTGATATTCTTCCATCTTGCATTGTGGACAAATACCGCTGTGGTTGCTGTATGCCGAGCAGTTGGCACACATTGCTTTGCCACATTTTTTGCACGTGGCTATTGCTTCAACGTCGGGGTGCATAAAACACTTCATAATTTTCTCCTTATACGCTTAAGATTACGGCTTTCGTAAAACGATAACCTTTTGTCTTATAATAGCAAGTCTTATAAGACTTGTCAAGTACTTTTTGACTTGAAATGGTTATACTAATGATGTGGAATTTAAGGATAGAATCAAAGAGTTGAGAGTGCTAAAAGGACTCAGTCAAATGCAACTTGCAAATATTACGGGTATTAGTCAGTCGGCTATTGCTAAGTGGGAGCTAGGCAAAACCGAGCCGACGGCTTCCGCTATTATAACGCTTGCGAAGTTTTTTGATGAAAGTACCGACTATCTATTGGGTTTGGAAGAATGAGCCGACTGTGGTCGGCTATTTTTTTGCAAAAGCGAGCCGACGGCTTCCGCTATTATTACACTTGCGAAGTTCTTTGACGAGAGTACCGACTATCTGTTGGGTTTGGAAGAATGAGCCGACTGTGGTCGGCTACTTTTTTGCAAAACCGAGCCGACGGCTTCCGCTATTATTACACTTGCCAAATTCTTTGACGAAAGCACCGACTATCTGTTGGGTTTGGAAGAATGAGCCGGCTGTGGTCGGCTATTTTTTTGCAATTTATCGCCAAGTCGTGGCTGGATAAACTTAGTCGCTCGGTTAGTAACGGAGAAAAAAGCCCAATACCTTTTGTAAATAGCGTGGATTAGTGGTAATTTTGATATGTATTTTGCCGCAAGTTGATTTAACTAATAGATTTTGAAGGTTATGCGAGCGTTTTTGTTATAAAATAATTGCGTAATATTTTATTAAATAATTGTATTGTCGGCGTTTATTTGATACAATAATCTCGAGGTAGACTATGAATATCAGAGATATGTATAAGACCAAAAAGCATTTGTTTTCTTTTGAAATTTTCCCACCTAAGGTGGCGACTGCATTTGAAAAGGTCAGCGAAGTGGTGGACGAGCTTACCATATTGCGTCCCGACTTTATATCCGTAACTTACGGCGCGGGCGGTTCGGTGAAGGACAACCGCACGGTCGAGCTGTGCAAAATCGTCAAAAATTCTAACCAAAGCGAGCCTATGGCGCACCTGACTTGCGTGGGCTCGTCTAGACAAGAGATTAGCGATTTGCTAGACCAACTAGAAGCAATCGGCGTAACCAACGTGCTTGCTCTAAGAGGCGACAAAAACCCTAACGTCGTCAAAGAAGGCGACTTTAGATACGCTAGCGAGCTGACGGAGTATATCAAGACCGTCAAGCCACACTTCAACGTAATGGGTGCGTGCTATCCCGCAGGACACAGCGAAAGTGTAAGCCAAAAGGAAGATATCATCAATCTAAAACGCAAGGTTGACGCAGGTGCGAGCGGACTTATCACGCAGATGTTTTTTGACAATGAGGAATTCTATCGCTTTAGAGATTTGGCACAAGTGGCGGGCATAGAGGTGCCTATTGAGGCGGGTATTATGCCTATCACCAACAGCCGTCAAATAGAGAGGGTTATATCATTGTCATCTGCCACTATGCCAGCAAGACTGTCCAAGCTCATATCGAGATACGGTCAAAACGACAAGGCTATGTTCGATGCGGGAGTGGCTTATGCGACGGAGCAAATCATCGAATTGCTCAGCGCCGACGTGGACGGCGTACACGTATATACTATGAACAATCCGCTAGTTGCCAAGAAAATCAGCGACGGCATAGGCGGTCTAATTGGGGAAACGAGATGAAGCTTGACTACGATATCGTAAGACGATATATCTCCGACAAGACGGGGAGCGTGAGCGACGAGTATATGCGAGGCGTTGAGAGAGAATTGGAAGAAATCGCAGCCGTGCAAAAGATGTCGTGGATATTCGAGTGTACAAAGGACGACTTTTATCGTATCGACGACTTAGGACTGACGATAGAGAGCCGTGACGTCAACGACTTGTTCGACGAGTGCGAGAAGATTGCGGTTTTCGTGGTAACGCTAGGCGTGCAAGTGGATAAAAAAATATCCTATTACGGCAACGCCGACGTGCTTAGAAGCGTGGTGCTAGATAGCATGTCAAGCGTGATGGTGGAGAGCGTGCTCGACGAGTTGCAAGGGCAAGTCGACGATATGATAGGACTATATCCGACTATGAGATATAGCCCGGGATATGGAGATTTGGCGCTTAGTTTCCAAAGGAAATTGCTGACGGCGCTAGGTTGCGGTAAGAGCATGGGAGTCATGCTCAATAGCTCGGATATTATGATTCCCCAAAAATCAATTACTGCGTTGGTGGGATATTCTAAGAAAAAACAAGCATACGCAAGCGTGTGTCTTAAATGCCCGAGCAACGGCAAATGCAAAGTAAAGTGTAGCAGAGCGCAATGAGGATATTATGGATTTGAAACAACTGATTGACAACAAGATAGTTTTGCTCGACGGTGCAATGGGCACTATTCTGCAAAGACTCGGCGTAAAAATGGAGGGCGGAAAGCCCGAAATGGTCAACATTACTGAGCCCCAAGTGATACAAAAAATCCATGAGGACTACCTAAGAGCGGGTAGCGACGTGGTGTATGCCAATACCTTTGGTGCCAATCGTATCAAAATGGCGGGTTATCCGTATATCGAGTGTGCGAAAGCCGGCGTGAAATGTGCCAGAAACGCAGTTAAGGCGGTAGGCAAGGGACTCGTTGCCCTCGACATGGGCAGTATAGGAGAACTCGTCGAGCCTATGGGTAGAGTGACCTTCGACGAGGTGTACGAGACGTATAAAGAAGTTGTGTTAGCCGTAGCGGACGAGGTCGACTTGTGCGTGATAGAAACGATGAGCGACCTATACGAAACCAAAGCCGCCGTGCTTGCCGTCAAAGAGAATTGCAACAAACCGCTAATCGTGACGATGAGCTTTGACGAGAAGGGCAGAACCTTTGCGGGTTGTCCCGTAGAGGCTATGGTGGCTACTATGCAAGGCTTGGGCGTGGACGCTGTCGGGCTCAACTGTTCTCTAGGTCCTAAGCAGCTAGTCGGCGTAGTAGATAGATTGCTCTCAATAAGTGAGCTACCCGTAGTAGTCAAGCCAAACGCAGGTATGCCTACCATAAGGAACGGCGTGACTGCCTTCGATATGCAAGCAAGCGATTGGGCGGAAGCAATGGAGGTTATCGTCGACAAGGGCGTGGCTATAGTGGGCGGTTGCTGTGGAACGGATAGCGAATTTATTAAAATCTTGGCGGAAAAAATCAAGGACAAAAAGCCAAGTAGACCTATCGCAAAGCACCAAGTATGCGTCGCAAGCGGTAGCAAGTTCGTAAGGCTCGATTGTCCGAAAATCGTGGGCGAAAGGATAAATCCTACCGGCAAAAAGCTGATGAAACAAGCAATAGAAGCCGAGGATTGGGGTTATATCGAAGGACAAGCAGTGGAGCAAGCACATGCGGGCGCCGATATATTGGACGTCAATATGGGGCTTGCAGGCATAGACGAAGCCGATATGATAGTCAAAGCTATCAAGAGAGTGCAGAGTGTGGTGGACCTTCCTATCCAAATAGATAGTACCGACGCTGTGGCTATCGAGAAAGGCTTGAGATACGTGAGCGGAAAGGCGATAGTCAATTCCGTCAACGGCGACGACGAAGTCTTGGATAGAGTTTTGCCACTAGTCAAAAAGTACGGCGCTCTGGTGCTTGGCTTGACGATAGACAAAGACGGCATTCCCAAGACGGTGGAAAAGCGGCTTGAAATAGCTAGAAAGATTGTAAAAAGAGCACAAGAGTACGGCATAAGCAACGAGGATGTGATTATCGATACTCTCACGTTGACGGTGGGTGCGGAGCAAGAGCAAGCCGTCAATACTTTGGAAGCTATAAGGAAGGTAAAAGAAGAACTCGGCGTAAAGACTGCACTCGGCGTGTCAAATATATCCTTTGGACTGCCCGAGAGAAGCCTCGTCAACAGAACCTTCTTGACTATGGCGTTGACTTGTGGGCTAGACCTAGCTATCATCAACCCAAATCTTCAACCTATGAAAGAGAGCTTCTTGGCGTACAACTTGCTGGCGGGCATAGACCGAAAGGGTGAAAAATATATCAAAGAGATTTCTACGCAGACCGAAAGCGTTGCGGTAGCCTCGGGCAAGGACCTCACGCTACAAGAATGTATCAAGCAGTCGCTAAAGACTCAAGCCGTCGAAACGGTAAAGGTAATGCTCGCAAAGGGGCTAAACGGCTTGGACATAATAGACGAGTGCGTCATACCTACCTTGGGTGATATTGGCGACGGATACGAAAAGGGAAGTATATTTTTGCCACAGTTGATATCTACCGCAGAGGTGGCTTCGGCAGTGTGCGACGTCATCAAGGCAAATATCGGAAGCATTAACGTCGGCACGAGAGCTAAGATGATACTCGCAACGGTAGAGGGCGACGTGCACGATATAGGCAAAAATATCGTCAAGACGGTATTGCAAAACTATGGCTACGACATAGTCGACCTTGGCAGAGACGTTGCCGTGGAGAGAGTGGTCGAAGCCGTCAAGAAAAATAAACCTCAGATACTCGGCTTGTCTGCGTTGATGACGACTACCGTCAAAAATATGAAGAGGACAATAGAAGAAGTGCGAAAAGTCAGCGATTGTCTTATATGCGTGGGCGGTGCGGTACTGAGCGAGGAGGTAGCTATGCAAATCGGTGCGGACGCATACAGCAAGGATCCTCGGCAACTTGTCAAGATATTGGAAAGTAGAGGTCTATAAGCCAAAAAGTCGATACAGGTCGCTAAAATTGCAAAATAGGCGAAATATTTATACAAAAGAGGACTTATAAAAAATATGTGGATACTCGCGGCGGCTATGTCGGCGGTGTTTGCCGCCTTGACGGCGATATTGTCCAAGTGCGGAATAAAGAAGGTAAATTCCGACGTGGCTACGGCGTTGCGTACGTCGGTGGTGTTGGTATTTGCTTGGTTAATCGTTTTGCTAACCGGCGTATATAAGGATATAGCTACCATAGATGCCAAGTCGTTGATATTCCTAGTGTTGTCGGGCTTGGCGACAGGTGCAAGCTGGATATGCTACTTCAAAGCATTGTCGATAGGCGAGGTGTCCAAGGTCGCGGCGGTAGATAAGTCTAGCGTAGTGCTATCGGTACTGCTTGCAATCATCATCTTCCCTCAAGAGAGAGGAGGTTGGTGGATAAAGCTGTTATGTCTATTAGCAATAGGCGTAGGCACTACGTTGATGACGGACATTAAGCGTGACGAGGACAAAACCCGACTTGCTTGGTTGATATTTGCCTTGCTTTCGGCGATATTTGCCGCGGCTACCTCAATACTTGCCAAGATAGGTATACAAAACGTCAATTCTAACCTTGCCACCGCAATTAGAACGTGCGTGGTGTTGGTCATGGCGTGGCTAATCGTGATAGCAAGGGGCGAGGTAAAGACTATCAAGGACGTCAAAGCAAAAGACGCTGTGTTTTTGGTCTTGTCGGGAATAGCGACGGGCGCAAGCTGGCTGTGCTATTATTATGCTATCCAAAAGGGACAAGTGAGTATAGTCGTGCCGATTGACAAGCTTAGCATTTTGATAACGGTGTTATTTTCTTTGGTGGTGTTCAAAGAAAAGCTGTCCGCCAAGGCTTGGACGGGACTTGGCTTGTTGACGGCGGGCACGGTGCTGATGGCAGTGTTGACGTAAATATACAGTATAGAGATGAATTTAGGATAAAAATAGCACGCCACTAAAGGCGTGCCGTTTGTTTGAAAAACGATATCTTCTCGACAGTAGTTGGAATTGTTACGCTTGCCCGCTTTGTTGCAAAGTAAACCCTACAATATATGCCGTACTAGTTAGTTTTGTTGACTAGAACGACGTTTCGTTGTCTAAAACTTATTGGTTATTGTCGGCTTGGTGGTTGGGCTCTTGTTGCTCGTTGACATTTGTTTGCTCGGCGCTGTTGCCTCGGGCGTTGGCAGTTGGCTCTATCGTATCGCTCTTGGCGTCGTCGGCAGGGGAGTCGGTTGGGCTCGAAACCTCGGGCTTTTTCTTCTCTCTATATACGAAAAATTTGCAATACAAAAACTCTAGTACAAGGTTGCATATCATAGTGCCTGCAAGCACGATATATTTGTGCACGCCGTGGGTGGTGAGAATCTTAGTCGTCCAAGTGGAGAGCGGGGTAAACGCACAATAGAACAGGGCGACTTTGAGCATGGCAACGGGCACGTTGTTAGTGGCTTTGAAGGTAAACTTACGGTTGACGGTAAAGTTGTAGAGCACCGAACATATCAACGCAATGAGATAACTGTATTGGGCGGGCAAATGCACGACTTCGTTGAAAAAGACGTCGACTAGTACTTGTATGATGCCTGCCGAAGCGGAAAATAGTGCAAACTTGATTGCTTGCAACGCCACCTTCTTTTTGTCGGATTGCATATAGTCCTCCTGAACTAATATCTTGTCGCTATCGTTATTATAGCTTATTTTGCATGCAATGTCGATAGTAAATCAAAAATAAAAAAGGAGCGATAACTCGCTCCTTATAATTGTCGTATTATTACTCTTGCTCTTGCTGTTTTTGGAGAAGATCTCTGATATCTTTGAGAAGCATCTCGGTGGTTGGGTTGGCGAGCAATTCTGCCTCTGCTTTGGCTTTGTCCTCTGCTTCTTTGGCAAGTCTGGCTTCTTCGGCTTGCTTAGCTTTGAGAGCTTGATTTTCTTCGTACACTTCTCTAAAAGAACGACCTTCGGCTTTGGCTTTAGCTCTCAGGGCTTTGTTCTCGGCTTTGACTTCCTTTTTGCTCTGTTGCTTAGCAAATTCGCCCAATTCTTCTAGCCTTTTGCGAGAAGAGTTGATAACTTTGACAACGATAAATATAGACGTAGCAATAATCAAAAAGTCGATGATAGTCTGTATAAAGTTGCCGTATGCCCAAGCAAGGGTTACTTCGCCCAATTCGTTGTATCTGAGAGGTATGCTGAGCTCTTTGAGTGAGCCTGCTCCCGTAGCCCAGGTGATGAGAGGCATGATGATGTCGTTGACGAGGCTGGACACGATTTTGTTGAACGCAGTTGCTATAATCATACCGACAGCCATATCGAATATATTGCCGCGGCAGACGAAATCTTTGAATTCTTTGAAAAACTTTTTCATAAGCACTCCTTATCCTTTTGTTGGTTATATTATAGTTGCAATCGGTGATTTTGCAAAGTGATTTTGACCAAAAAATGCAAGAAGTGACGGGTAAATTTTGTATAGGGTGTGCCGATGATGTAATATCGCAGGCAAAATGACGTAACGATGAAATTATCACGGCATTAGACCGTGACGTTGAAGACTTGAAAATCAAGTGCAATAAGTTCAATCAAAAAATTACCGTAAGCAACATTTTGAAGTCCTCTTGTGCGTATACGGCGTGAGGTATGCGCGAAGTCATGACCAAGGATTGACCTTGCGTGCAAATAAACTCTTCTTCGCCGACGGTGATTTTTGCAGTGCCTTGCAAAACGTAGACCATGGCGTCGCCCTCCGAGGCGTGAGTAGAAATCTCTTCCCCTTGTGAAAAGGCAAACAAAGTCACGCTTACGGCATCGTTTTGACATAGCGTCTTGCTGACGATTTGCCCTTGAAGGGTATCGATTTGGTCGGCTAATTGCAATATTTGACGATGAGGGATATTTTTGATGACAGCCATTGCTCTTTAGATTTGTGATATTGCGTTGACGGGGCACTCCGCCATAGCTAGCTCGGCACGGTCAAGGGTAGCTCCGGTTGGCTCGATATCCAACGCTTGCGCTTTGCCGTCATCTGTCATCTCGAATACTTCGGGACAGGTGTTGTTGCATGCACCGCAACCTATGCAATCGTCATTGACGTAATATTTCATAATAATCTCCTTGTGTTTGTCGTTGCTAATATTATTGCCGAAAAATAAAATTGTAAACACGTATTGAGTTTTTTGTATATTTGCATATTGATTTTGAGACGCTATAGGAGTATAATTGGGACAATATTAGTTAGACAAGGAGATAGTATGAGAGAAGGATTTGTTACGCCACCAAAGCACGTAGGCTTTGAGGCAAAGAAATTGTTTGATAAGTCTGCGGAACTGATTGACGTGGCTATTGCGTATATTCAGCCGTCAGGCGGAGGTCCGACAGAGAAACACACCCATAGCCACAACCATTTGTTTGTCGTCACTCAAGGACGGGCGAGAATAGAGATGGGAGAAGAAACCGTCGTTTTGCAAAAAGACCAATCGCTGTTGGTAAAAGGAACGATACCTCATTGCGTATGGAATGATTGCGACGAAACGACGACGATGATAGGTATTACCCTCAAATGACGTCGTGACAAAAACAACTCAACGTACATACAATATCTTGTGAGAGTGGTTGAGTATGACGCATTGTCGGCGGTGAGATACGCAAAAAAGTGGGCACACGGACGAAATCCCGCCTATTACAACTTTGACGGATTGGGCGGAGATTGTACGGCTTTTGCGTCGCAATGTTTGTATGCAGGTAGCGGCGTGATGAATTATACCCCGACCTTTGGTTGGTACTATATCTCGTTGAGCGACAGAGCGCCCGCATGGAGCGGAGTAGAATACTTTTATAATTTCTTGACTAGTAATCTCAAGGGCGTAGGCAGTACACAAGGACCTTTCGGCGTACGTACTCAGGTGGATTACGTGAGAATCGGCGACTTCATACAACTAGGCGATACACAGGGAAAGTATTATCATACCTTGGTCGTGACGGGCTTTCATGGCAACGTGCCGTTGGTTGCTTCGCATACGCTAGACTCGTTGGATAGACCGCTGAGCAGTTACGACTATCATATTGCAAGGGCAATCAGGGTGTTGGGAGTGCGGACGTACTAGTCGGGCGTGATTGTTGTAATCGCATTATCGCTGTATATATTTCAAATTTTGTGCAAATATTGTTTTTCAGTAATCTTTAAGGTTGACATCGGTATAACGATATGTTAGACTCTTGGCGTAGGTGAAATATGAAGTTTTTGATAGTCGAAGACAATATAGGCTGGAGCAATAAGCTCAAAGAATGTGTGGCTTCACTTGGCGAGAGCGAATGTGCTTTTGACGGCGAAGAAGGCTTGTATATGGCTGAGAGCAATATCTATGACCTCATAATCTTCGATATGATATTGCCCAAACTAAACGGCTCGGAATTTTTGGTAAAGCTTAGACAAAAGAGTGTATGTCCTGCCATTGCCGTGTCGTCCTTGGATAGCAAAAGCAAGATAGTGGAGGGGCTAAATCTCGGAGCGGACGACTACGTTGTCAAGCCTTTTGACCAAGAAGAACTTAGGGCGAGAATAGTAGCCGTGCTCAGAAGATATAACAATAACTTTTCTGATATTTACACCTGCGACGACATAGTAATGGACTTTAGAAACAAGATGCTTAGCGTGGGCGGTGAGTACGTCAAGTTGTCGGGCAAGGCTTATGAGATATTGGAATTTTTGATACGCAACCGCAATATAATAATTTCCAAAGAACAGCTCTTCAATAGAATTTGGGGCAACGACAGCGATACGATTATGACGGTGACGGAAGTGTATATCAGTAGTCTTAGAAAGAAGCTGGACAAGTTCGGGGCAAAAAATTATATTAGAACAGTGAAAAATATAGGATATATGTGGTACGACAAGCGGGACAAGTAGACAGGGTATAATATGGAAAAATTTGTAAATATAAGTGTGACGACCAAACGATAAAAAACCCTTGTTACATAATGATATAATATTCAATAATGACAAATAACTAAATAGATAAAATATATAATAGTACGATGCAAAGGGACATCGTACTTTTTTGGTTGACAAGGTGTGGATAGACTATTTATCTAATGATGCGTATGTGCAGTATATGAGCAGTTAAACGTTATAAATATGGATAAAACGGTTTTGTCAATATACATCAAAACAAAACTGAAAACGGAGGGAAAAGGTACGTCGTCAAGTGCGTCGGTAGCAATACGTAAAGCATAACTATTACGCAAGACTAACCGCAAAAATATAATTATTCGGCAAAAAGACGTCGGCACAAAACAATAAAAAAGCGAAAATTAAAAAAAATTTACATAACTAGCATTATCGACACTTTTGCAATGAAAAATAGCGTTTTTGAAAAGAAAATGCAAAAAAGTAGCAACATTCGTTATAAATCTAGCATTTTGAAAAAATTTTTTTGCGAAATTTTAAGGTTGGTTTAAGTTTATCTTCCTAATATATAATAAATAAGTAAATCGCACATATATCTGCGATTAGGAGGAAGTATGAGAAACAAGAAATTGATAACCTTGCTAGCTTTGCTGATTGTACTGGTTATCGCATGTTTGTTGGTTTTGTCTGCCTGCGTTGATACTAATGGCGGTGGCGACAATACCGGTGGCGGCGACAATACCGGTGGCGGCGACAATACCGGCGGCGGCGACAATACCGGTGGTGGTGACAATACCGGCGGCGACAATGTCGGTGGAGATGAAGAGGATTTACCTCCTCCACCTCCAATTATCGATAACAAACCGAAGCCTGTAAAGAAATCGGCACTTGAAGTGTTGAAGATGATGGTGGGCGGTATCGACAACTCCGCAGAAGACGAAAAGCGTCTCTATCTCGAGTTTATCGGACAAGTCACTTTGACAGAGCAGCCCGAAAATATGCCTGAGGTTAAGACGGACTACGAATTGTCTCTAAAGACCAATATGCTAGGCATCTTGGCAGAGGAAAATGCGAGTGTATCCAAAAACGAGTTCGCTCTGGTACTCAAGCAAGTCGACAATAGCGCAATCAAGTTTGCATTCTACATAATCGAAGAAAAAGCTTACCTACAAGTTGAGGGAAGCTCTGCTTTGATTTATTTGTCCGACTTCAACATGAACTACCTTACTCAAATAATTAGTAAAGTTCCGGGACTCATCGGAGGACTCGACCTTGATTCTCTTTTGGGTGGCTTTGGCGGTGTAGACGGCATCTTGTCTTTGGTGCTCGGTATGTTGTGTAACAACGTTAAGTACGAGGCGGTTACCGAAGGAGCGGACGTGACGACAAAATTGTCGGTTGACTTCGAAATCAACAGCTTCATGAACTCTATAAAAGGTGTGCTTGGCGGTATTGACCTGGGCGGACTGCTTGGTATTAACCTCGATATCAAATCTTTGATAGATTCTATTGCCGCAATGATTCCTAATATGGACATCACTTTGTCGGCAACGCTTATCAACGGCATCTTGGCAGAAGACGACGGAATTAAGCTTGACGTTACCAACAAGGACGAAAATTCCAACTTCTTGCTCAAGAAAAGGTTTGACATAGGAGAAACCGCACCGGATATCGACTTGCCTGTAGTAGAAGAATTTAGAGAATTCAGCTTGAGCAACATCGCTTTTGATATTGATTTGATAATCGACAGCGGTATCGAAGACGGCGGCGCTCCTAAGCAAGTTGACGTAGGACAACTTATCAATATGTTTACCGGTCAAGAGACTTTGCCTGCGGGCATAATTCTCCTTGACGTTACTATGGGCTTCAGACTCAGCTTTAAGATAGACCTCGACCTCAACTATGCAGCCGAGGACGCTGATAGAAACCTCATAGCTATCGAACTCTTCCTAATTGACAGAAATCATAATAAAATAGAGAGTACGCCGCAGCTTGGATTGTATTATCAACAGAGAGCGGCATACGTCAACCTTGGCAATTTGTTGCCAAACTATTATCGTAGCAAGAGCGTGAGAATAGATACTAATCTCGACGCTTTGATTAGCAAACTCGTTACTTTGTTGACGGGTGAAATCGACAAAGCCCTCGGCACCGACTTCGATGAAGCGATGAACGGAGGCAACGAGCCTGCACTAGGTCTAAACAAAGTTTACAACAGCTCCAACATGATAGCTTTGAGTGTGGGCGAAGGCGGCGAAGCAGTAGTAAAACCGGGATACGCTATGTTGTTGGACGCTATCACGGGACTTATAGGTATCAAAGACTATATCAATACCGACAACCTTGCCGACGGAGTGCTCAACAAGTATCTCGAGATAACGTTCGGCAACGCTATGTTGCAAGCTTTGGAAGGCTTGGTGGGCGAGATACCGTTTAGATTGCCAAACGGTATAAGCGATATAGTATTGCAAGTGGGCGACTTGGTAGTGCCTGACGTGAATGACGTGGAGGCATATAGAGAATATGCCGACACGGGCAAGCTGACTTTCGGCGTACAAGGTGCCGTAAGTATAGGCGGAATCGACTTGTCGCTATCCTTGCGCAACTTCAATATCGGATTCCCTATCGAAGGACTTGACAACTACGTTACCAACGCAATAGGGGACAAGGGCGGATATACCAACTCGGTAGCAGAATTGCTCGACGACGTATTGTCCAACATACATCTACAATTTGGCGTCAATATGACCTTCAACAAAGGCACGTACGACTTTATACCTTTGCTCACGAGCTTTGGTTTGACGGGCTTGGAAGGACAACACTTGTTGTGGACGTTCGACAACGACTTCTTGCTTGACGGTGCGTTGGTTATCCAAATCGCTCTGGACAAGAACAATCACTACAACAGTTCTATAGTTATCGAATTGAGGACCAACAGGGCTATCGGTATAGGCTCGGATATTCTCTTCCCAGCCAACTCGGTAATCTTGGGCGTTTACGGCTATGCCAACAGCGTATTCATCGACGTATCCAATATCAAGATAGCTAAGATTACTTTGCCTAAGCTTAAGGCAGAAATCGACTTTACCGAGATAGTTTACAAGTTCATCGGCGACTTCGATTATAGATTGGCGTTCGACTTGTCTACACTGTTCGGTTCGACCGAAGAAGGAAGTGGCGAAGAGGCGGGCGATCCTGCACAACAAGCCGAAGAATTGATGTTTGAAGAAGGTTCCGAAGGCGGAGAATTGACTCCTGCGGGACAAATCATCGTAGGCGTCAACGCAGATACGCTTACCGTTAGCACTACGCTTGCTGCTATACTTAGCATTTTGTCTAGCGTAGGACTCAACGTAGACCTCAGCTTTATCAACAGCGCTAGCATTGACCTCATGTTCTCCAGACTACAAGGCGTCAAGCTTGATTTGGCGTTAGAATTGTTGCCTACCGTAGAGGTGGACGCTAACGGCAACGTAGTAAGCGAGCCTATTTATAATAGCGACTTCAAGATTCACTTTGAGACGGGTACTCAAGATAATCCTATACGTATAGGAAATCTTGACGAACTCAAAATCAAACTCTTCGAAAAACAAGCAGAATTCGAGGCGTATGAGGACGACCTTATCGCAGCTATCGTCAACACCGTTGGTAGAGCTTCGTTTAAGGCAACCGTAAACCTCAAGACAATGGAAGAAACCTTCAATATTACTAAGATAATCAATAATATCCTTGTTGCGAGCGGTAAGGAATTGGCATTGCCAATCAACTTGCACCTCGACGATTGGGATACCGAAGTAGTATTGACCATTGCTTGGAACCTCGATATGAAGAACTTCAAGAAGACTCAGTTGCAAGTGAAGTTCGCTTACCTCGAGAAGACCTTGCTCGAAGTAGATATCTTCCAAGGTAATATCGTAATAGACTTGACGGGACTCGGCTTCTTTAAGCTGGAAATCGTCAACTCTCCGTTCGTTAAGGTTATCAACAATGCTTTGACAGACGTCATTGCTACAATAGGTAACTTTAACCTAACCGACATCATCAACGACGCACTCGGCGGACTTACTTTGGACGGTGCGCTTAGCGGTGCTTTGGCAGAAACGCAAGAAGAAAGCACCCCGGATAGCGGAGCTAAGGAAGGAGAGGCAGGCTTTACCCCTGAAACCATGGACCTTATCGCCAAAATTATCAGTGCGGTATCTGCTCACAATGCCAACATCTTCCTCAAACTCGACGCTATTATGATAGACGCCATTCTCAAACAATTCTTAGGCTTCGGACTTGGTATGAGTATAGGAGTCGGTGGCGAAATCGACTTTGTTGACGGCATAATCAACCTCAAGATTGAAGTCGAGAGTATAAGCGTTACGGTTAAGTTCGAGATGCTGATGGGCGAGCCTATCAACCTCAACTTGCCACTCGACGAAATCCCTGACTGGGATGCAACTTCGGGTGCAGACTTCGTGAGAACTATGCTTGACGGTCTTGATATCGCATTCGCTCTCGATTATGCGATGAGTACTGCAGATATTATGGCTAATGCCAATGCAAACGGAGATAAGTCTTACGTGCAAGATGGTGACAAGTACTATACACGTCTTATCATCCAAAAGCTCGAAAGAAGAACGACACTCATCAACACCGACGGTAAATATGCAAGTGCCGGTTCTTTGCTCGTAACGTTGATGTCTATCGATAAGGATAGATATACTAACACCGAAGACCTCAATGCCGCAGATTCGCACCAGTCGGCAATATTGCATGCAGAGCTCAATTATAATACGGGCAACCTCAGAATAGTGCTTTGTAAAAACGTTTTGACATTGGGTTCGATTGTTGACTTCGCACAATTTATCGATATCAACATCGCACTCGACCTTGTCAACTTGCTGGCACCTACCATTGATAGCCTCTTTAAGTCTATAGATCCTGACTACAATGGCGGAAGCACGGGCGGCGGCACTGAAGGCGGCGGCAGCGAAAGCGGTGGCAGCGGTAGTGAAGGTGGCACACCGGAGACTCCAAAGGAACCAAGCAGAATGGACAAAGCCTTTGCTCAACTAGACGTTGTACAATTGCTCGGTGGCGGTATCGACGTATATCTCAGAAATACGGGACTCTTCAACGTCAATATTACCTTCGATCCATACACCATCAACTGGTTGATAGACGAGGTTATGGCAAGTATCTTCGGCTATTATACTATCATTGACCTCGTAGAAATGACGAGAGATGCGACGACGGGCTCGTCCATGTTCTCCACCAACTATCTCAAGTCGGTCAACTGGGATAGAATCGACGCAGAGCATACTTGGTATAGCTTGAAACAAATCTTGTTGCCATTGCTCAAAGACGTGGTATCCGGCGTTGGTTACGTTTGGGTTGCACCACTTATCACCAATGCAATACTCGACGGCTTCTATCCACAAATCAGAAGATTGTTGACGAGATTGTTGCCATTCCCTGTATTCAACGAAGTGACTGCGGGACTCAACATAATGGACGGTACACTTGCCAACTTCTATATATTCGGCTACGACTATGACGAGCCGGTATACAAGCCTGACGGTAGTGTATACGTATATACCAACGTCTCCGACGCGGCGTCGGGCGACAACGTTCCAGCTAAGGGTACGTTCACACGTAAGTATGATAGAAGTACCGATCCTAACGATGACCAAGGAGCAAGCTACAAGTGGTATTACAACAACAGAAGCGACCATTACTTCTTGGAGATCAAGTTGTTCAACTGTTCGCCATCCGTAGGTACACCTGACTATAGTCCTGACGGCTCGACCGAGGGCGTAATGACTTGGGGCAACATAGATGCTGCACCTACCTACGATCCATATTGTTATACCAACAATACCATAGGCAAGACGTCGTTCTTGACTCAAAACTTCTCGGGTAAGGAAGTATCTTTCCAAAAGGGAGATCAACTCTACAAGACCTCTCCTACCTATAGAGTAACCAAGAATAACGGTGCGTCATGCGATATGGACATCAACGACCTCGACTTCAATACGGCAGGCGTATATGAAGTCACGGCTACGGCAGTCTTCAACGGCGGAGCAGTCGTAAGGACGATGCTTATCAACTTGACGATTTACGGTAAGGACGAGATAGCAGGCGTAGGCGAATATAATTTGAATAAAGAATATCAAGAGTATATAGATATATACGCATATAGCGAGTTGCCTAAATATATTGTCATCAGATACGACAATCCTGACGTACTCGGCAATAGTATGAGAAGAATACCTACCGAGTCGATGAGCTTTACGAACTATGCTCCAACCGCTTATACCGAACACCAAGTAACGGGTACGGTAACCTTCAGTGACGGAACGTCTAAGAGCGTACTCTTCAAGTACCTAGACAGTACGATACATGATATCACAGGCGGTATCGAGATAGATATAGACTTGTATCAGTATGACCAAACTAAGGTAGACCTCAGCGTATATACTCCTGACTTGTTGTACTTTACCTACAACGACGGTACGGCTGACAAGATTAAGGTCAACGGTCTGTGGGATACGTCTTCTGCCGAGCAACTAGTAAACAGAGACGGCAGTGATCTCAGCGCAGGTATCTACTGGATTAGCAATACTATCGGCAGTGGAGAAGCTTTGCAAGAGATCAATATCAAGTTCGTGGTTAAGTCCAAGACTGTAGACTCTGTAGAAGTAAATGGAAATCTTAATAATATAAGAATAAGTCCATATCAATACTACAAGTACTTGATTACGGGTGACGAAAACGAAAATCCATTCCCAAGCCAAGTACTAGCTACTTACAATAGAGCAGAAGCATACGATGCAAAAGCTAACAACGGTCAAGGAGCTAACGTAGTAGTCAACGAAGCGTATAGCGAAATGGTATACGTAAATTGGAGCATTGGCGGACTCAACTTCACCTGGGATAACAGCAACGCTCCTGAATATAACCCTGACGGCAGTCTAGTGAAGAACGGCAGCGTATCGTTGGATACCACCACGGTGAAAGATCCTACAGCCGAGACACCGGTTAGAATTTACGAAACCAGCTTTGATTGGACGCTTCCTATCAACATCACTATGGATAGAAACGACGTTAAAGCAATCTACTTCGACGAAGAGTTGACTCAAAATACTTTGGTTATCGATCCATATCTCTTCAAGATTAATCAAGAGGACGGCGTAGATAACTTCCCAACCAACGCATGGGTTGAGTTTACCAACGGAACGGTTATCAACTTGCCTATCGCTTGGATACAAGAAGAAGTAGACAACTTCGAAGTAGCATACGAACAACAAAGCAGACAGTTTAGAGTATATATCGGTTATGATATCGACACTTATACCAACAACCGTATACCTAGAGCAGACATTAACAACGCATTGAGTAATGTTGATTACTGTAGTGCTAAAGGCATCAGCGGTAAGATGTTGCAAAAGATAGTTGTCAACGCTCGTGTTGAGGGCTTGGAAGCAGTAGGACTCAATATCGAAGGTAGCGAGCTCAACGGTGGAAGATACGTCATCGATCCTGCAAGAGTTAAATACCTCGGTGAGGCTCCATTGCCTGCAACCGTACCTGTAGTTTACAACGACGGTTCGAGCTCGATACTTCCTGTAGTATGGGATTACGACTTCGATATCAGCATCTACGGCGGTAGAGATTTGACTGCAACCGCAACCATAAGAGGTACGGGTATCAGCTTTGACGTGGCTTGCAGAATCCTCGATAGATCGACTCCTGAAGTTGTCAACGACAATATCACTGTCAATCCATACAAGTTTACGATAGACGACGGAAAGAGAGTATACAGCGAGTTTACCGAAACGATAGCTGTCAAGTACTTCACGAGCTACAAGCTCACGGTTACCAACGTCGAAACTCAAGAAGTGACTATCTTCGACAACTTGTTTATCGATGAAAAGCTGGCACTCGAAGCATTGTACACCACGGGTGACAACACAGGCTTGTATACGGTAGCAACCGAGTACAACTACGATACGTTTGAGTTGCCTGTAACTTGGGACAGAACCAACCTCGATATGGCGGTGACCAAAGATAAAGGCGAAGACAAGACCGCTGTAGTCAAAGCAAAGATTGTCGGCGCAACCGAAAGCTTCGAAACCTTGAACGTCAACGTCACTGTCGAAGAGAAGATATTCGTCGGAATCAACACTAGCGCTGTATACAGATACTTTATCGCTTATGGCGGAGCAGGTCTGTCTTCAGAAGAAATATCTTCCTTCACGGTAACCAGACAACTCAACGCCTTCTTCGAGGACGGCACAACGCAAAAGCTGGACGTAGTATTCGATCTATCACCTGTAAGCTTCGAAACCGCTAACTACAACTCCGATACAGGCGAATTCATTAACAGCGCATATATATGCAAGGCGTATATCATGCAATTCTCTGAAATACAGCAGAGCATAGATATCGAAGTATACGTGGCTACCGAGCCAACGGTCTAAAAGGAGGTATAAGTTATGACTAATAATATAAATAAAAGAATAATCATTACTATTACGTCGATTATACTCATCGTATCGTTGGTATGTGCTTTGTTGATGCTCATCGACAAGGATACTAAGCAAAACGAGGCTGTGGCGGAAGAATTGCTCTCCGCCAACAGCACCACTACCGACGGTTTGATAGACGGTGTGGACGGCAAGCACGCTACTTTGGCGGAATTGCAAGACAAGGCAATCAAAGCAGGTAAGACGCTCAAAACAATAAGTACGCAGAGCGAATTGGAGAGTTTCTTATCCTCCAACGTATCTACTGATTACGGCGCACTGTACAACGTGTCGGGTGACTTGACACTCAATTGGGAAAAGGAAACCGACAACTACGCCAGCAGTAACAAATATATGAGAGGCGTCTTCGACGGCAACGGCTACACCATCAATATCAGAGGCGGTGTGGGTAAAGGCGCTTTTGCAAGCGGATACGCCGCTAAGCATATCATCAATACCGATCCGATATTTGGGGGCTCGGATACGGCAGCCAATCCTATATACATTGCTCCGTCGGGCTTCTTCGTAGCAATCAACGAAGGCACTATCAAAAACGTTACTTTTAGTTATACCTCCAAGCATATCGAGCCTAACGGTAGAGATGCCGACGGTGGTTCGTGTCTATACAATTCTTATGAACACGGCGTTACTCCGAGCGTCGGCATAATTGCGGGACTCAGCAACGGCGGTGAGATAAGCAACTGTAAGGTTATCCTCAAAAATCCGTTCGTGTTGTACGGAACAGGTCAAGGCGGTCTCGCTGCTCTCACGGCTAACGGAAGATTTAGAGAAAACAGTGCAATTGCGGGCGGTGCTGTCGGCATTGCTACCAACGGCGCCAAGATAAGCAATATCACGGTAGATTTGCAGTCTTCCTTCTCCGTAGTGTGCCGAGGCAACCAAAATACCTCTAACTCGGCAAGAGCAACGCTTACTTGTGCGGGCGGTATCATAGGTAACTTCGTACCTATCGGTGGTACTACGATGAAGTATTGTACCGTGACAGGCAACGGAACTATGTCTTCTATTGCAGGTTCGGGTAATAATGATTCTAAGTTCCATACGTTCGTGGGCGCCGCAATCGGCGGAACCTTCCGCTTTACCGGTGTAGAGAATTGGGAAAACTTTGCAATGGGCGATTATCCTACTGCCGAGATTACTGCTATAATGTCCAATTATCAAGGTAAAATGCGTTATAATCCTCAAAAAGATTACAACAATATGCAGACTAACTACGCTAAGCTCTTCGGTGCGATAGGTAGCCAGACGGGTGATATCACGGGCGTCAACGGAATGGTGTTCTTGTTTGACTACAAGACCTTCTGCGAAGCCAACGGCGTCGACGGAACCTATATGGACAGCTGGTGGATGAAGTTTACTTTGGACAGCATAGGTACTTCGATTTATCCTACGAGTACGGGCGGACAAGTCGACGTAAGTTTTGACAGCGACAACGAGACGTACGATATTAGAGTAGAAGCAAAAGCAGACGGCTTTGCAGGCGATATGAGCCAAAATCCTGATTCGGGCTATTGTAAGAAGCTTGAAATAGCCGACGGGGAATACGGAAACTTTATATGGGAAGCTAACGTCAACAGAAACGGTCAGACCTCTAAACATATCAAGGCAGAGGAATACGTAGGCGGCGAAATCTACTTGCTCAGAGCTACCGACTACGGTACGATGAACTACAGCTTCGGTGAGATTGCCGACTATTCGATATCTTCTAACAACGGCTTGGTATCTAATAAAGAATACGACAGCGATCCTATCAATGAACCTACTTTGGTACTCAAATCAAAGCTGGGCAATTCGTTGACGGTTAATCCTGAGGCTTATCAATGGGAATTGCTCAAGAGTGCCGAACCAACCCCTATTGCGGTGACCAACTCTCAGACTTTCTTGCCTGGTACCTATACGTATAGAGCCTACAAAATGCTAGACCAAGAAAAATTGGCTTACTATGACGCAACCAACAAAGTGCTGGCTAGATATAAAAAGAGTGAGAAAGAGACCTTTACGGTCAAAATGGCAGAACTCAAATACGACGCGCCTAACGAAAACGTATGGCTCAACCAGGCAAATATAGGTATGTACATCATCAAGGATAAGTCTTGGATGTTCAACTATATCGAATATAGCGTAGACGGTAGTTGGTCGGGATTGATACCTACTTTCGGCGTAGCCAAATACGTATATAAGGACAACGTGTCCACGGGTAAATCGGGAAGAACGTATGCTTTTAGAGCTTACGTGCAAGTGGGTACAGACTACATACAGGTAGCTCAATCTGCCGTGCAAGTCAAGGTGCGTATCGACAACGAGAAACCTTTGATTGAGGACGTACACTATTATCTCAGTGATAGCGAAGGTACTCAAGGAGAAGAGATTACCGTAAGCGACCTCAACGAGTGGAGAACGACTCCTATATTGATGAAGTATACAGTCAACGACGAGGGACGTAGCGGTATCGTTTCGGGTAGCGGACATACCGATTACGTTGCTAATGAAAACGGTACTTGGAGCTGTAGCGTATTGCTCAAGGATACCAAGACCTATACCTTGTCTTACACCGACGCTACCAACAATACCGTTTCGATGACGTACAACGTCAAGATAGACAACGTCAATCCTATCTTCAACGTAGTATTATCTTCGGGCAACAAGGTGCAAATATCGGGTGGTAGATACTATTATTCGGAAGCGCTCAAAGTGACTTACAATGCCACGATGGGCGAGAGCGGATACGACCTATACGTATCTACGGCAACCGACGATAGCATTGTCGGAGAAGACAAGAGAGTATGGGTTATGTATGAAGGTGCGTTGAGTAATACCGGCGAGATGCTTGTCGACGAAGAGTTGAACAGCCAAGAAATTTGGTACAAGCTAGTCAATAAGCAGGGCTTATACGAAGACGTTGTGGTACAACTCGTCAACGCTTCGATGACTAAATTTACAATCCAACTTGCAATAGCCGACATTTATATTACGACAGCCAACATATTCACTGCGGAAGGCGTAGCCTTTAGCGAGATGGATTTGTCACAAGTGCTTAGCAAGACCTTCGACAACAAAACTCTCAACAAGATTGAGGGCGCTTACGTCAAACTTTATCAAGAAGACGGCACGAGCAGATACGGTATAGGCGCAATAGACTATTGCCGTGGAAGATCGGCGGAAACCGATAAAGTAATCCAAGAGGCATTGGAAGTCTTCGTAAAATACGAAAATAAGCATGCAGGACAGACTGTAGCTTACCTCTACGTTCAAGGTAAAGAGGACTACGAGAGCAAGAACTACGTCAAGCTCTATCCCGTTTACTTTACCGACTACGAAATAATACTCGACGAGGAAGGCTTCGCAACCAATCTGCCTGACAATCCTAGCAAGACGATAGAGTGTAACGTTACTATCTCCAAATATAATATGTCGGTTGACGTTGCATCGTACGTCAAATCGACCTATACCTTTGGTGACGTTATCCCTGCTACCTTTGACGTAGCGTTGCTTGACGGCTCTACGATGACCTTTGACGTGAAGGGTGGACTTGCTACTTATTGCAACGTCAATACCTACAACGTGCAGGCAGAGGCTCAAAGAGTTCATGAGGATATAGATTTTAGTATTATAACCACTAACGTAGTAGTCAATCCAAAGAAGGTCAATGCAATACCTACTATGGACGGCGAGAAAAACTTCTCTGCTAAGCGTGATTTCGACAACAGAGAACACGTATTTGCAGCGACTTACAAGGACGTCTATGGAGAGCAACAAATTGTCAACGTAGAGTTCTATCAAAACGACGCCAGAACTACTCCGTACAAAGACAAGGACGGTACTTATATCAAGACTATTCGCAATGCCGGATACTATTACGTCAAGTTCACCACCACCGATACCAATTACACTATCGTCAATGCGGAAGAATTTGAACTTGAGATAGTCAAAGCATTTATGGAATTGGAGCTCGGCACCAAAGAAATGGACTACAAGGGTAGAGCTATATCCTACGACTTCGTCGTCAAAGCGGATCCTGAGCTGTATAGTATGGAAGACTTTAAGTTGACTTACTACCCATATCCTTCTACCGCGGTATATGACACCGTGAATAAGAAGATAACGAGTGGCAAACCATTGTCTACCCCTATCGCAGCAGAGAACGTCATCGACGTAGGATACTATTCGGTTACTATCGAATTTAAGGATAACGGCAACTTCTATACTCAGACCTACAACGATAGCTTGTTGGTAATCGTCAAGGCTGAGATGGAAATCATCGCCAACGACATAACGGTAGTTTACACGGGCGACGACTTTAGCTTCAATCACCAAGACGCTAATAGCAAGTTGGTGGGCAAAAACACCGGCGTGGTATTGGCGAATACGACGGGAATTGACGACGAAAGCAACGCCGTAACCGTCATCAACGATACGCTGGTTACTATCAATAGACGTAATGCTAATACGGGCTTAGAGGAGCCAATCACCCCTGCTACGGGTTCGTTTAGCAAAGTGGGTAGCTATAAGTACGTGTTGAAATATGCAGGTGACGACAATCATTTGCCTTGCGAAAAGGAAGTCCAACTCATAATCGAAGAGGCTACTTTCGAAGGTATCACTTTCGAAGGCGTGACTCAAGATTACAACGGCAGAAGAGTCAAAGTTGAGGCAATAGTGCCTGACGAATACGTGCGTACGGAGAACTATAGCATAAGCTATATCAACGGCGCTAAGGTACAAGATACACCTTTTGAATTCGTAGACGCCAATACCTACAAAGTAAAAGTCGTGGTAAGTTTGCCTAACTACACCGATTGGGAGAAGACCGTCGAAGTCAAGATAAATAAGGTTGATATCACCGACGTATACGTAATCTCTCCACCTGTGGTTTACGACGGTCAACCGCATAGAGCGGTATTGTCATTGGCTCCAAACTCAAAATTGAGCTATAACGAGACGACCAAAAAGTATACCTACAACGGCTTGGACGCAATCGTTACTGCAACCGACGTAGAAGCAACTGACGTAGGTACCAAGGAAGGTAAGTACGTAATCTTGGTCAACAACTATAATAGATTAGAGCTTGCTACAACCGTATCCATTACGCCACGTGAAATAAATGAAGTATCTTATCAAGATTTGACGAACGTCAAGTTCAACACTTCTACCGACTTGAGTCAGCTAAAAGCAAGCTTTACCGACGCCAACGATGAAGTGCAGACCAATAGACTTAGATTCTTCAAGGCTGAAGGAGACGAATGGAAAGAAGTAGGTCTTAGAGAAGACGGTACTTTGCCGGTAGGTACTTATAGAGCCTACGTGGCTGCGGATGAGAACTACGATATCAAAAACTACGTAGAGTTTACAATCGTAGCCGCTACGAGCCAAGTAGTAGATAACGATAACGATACAGTCAAGACCGACAACAAGCAAATGATGATTATCATAGGAGCCGCAGCAGGCGGTGTGGTACTCATCGGCGTAATCGCAGGCGTTGCGATTGCAATCAAGAAGAAAAAGAAATCGGCTATATAAAGGGGAGGAAGTATGAATAAAATAAATAAAAAATCTCTTATAGCTTTAGTAATTGCCGTATTGGCGATAGTAACCTTGACGGGTGCAATGGCGTTGAGCTTTGCCTCTCCGTCAGGCTACACTAGCCAAGGCGACTACGGCGTTGCCAATACATCGAGCGAGATAGGCGAGAATACACCGACGCTGACGGGTAGCCTTATATATAGCTCAAGTGATTTGGTAAGTGCATTGAGTTCCGGTACGGGCGATCACGTGTTGTATAGCAACGTCACTCTCGACGCATCGTCGTTGTGGAGTAGTACGACATCTACCGTAGGCGTGCTGGACGAAAACTTTGTCCTTGACGGAAAAGGTTATACCATCACCTTGACGGGCGCAACGAGTTTTTATAGAACCGACTATAGTCCGTCCAACTATTCGGCGATACAAAATAACTTCTCTACAACCGAGATATGTAAGGTAGCGGGCGGTCTTGCTCAAATCAACAAGGGCATTATCAAAAACGTCAACTTCGTATGGGCTAACAGCATAGATTACGGCGAGAGCCTGCAAGCAAATGACAATACCGACGCATATCAAAGTACGTCGTACGGTATGATATTCGGTATCAATGCCGGTACTATAGACAACTGTACGCTGACGGTCAACAACTTTATGCGCGTCAATATTCGTCTTACCAACCAAAGCTGGAACTCTCACTTGCATACCTCGGCAGTAGGTGGCTTTGCAGGCACGCTGATGGGCGGTACTATCAAAAACTCTACCGTCACCCTTAACCAAGGCATTACCGCAGTGCAACAAGGTATCAGTTGGAGTAGTTGGGGAACAAAATATGCAGGACAAAATAAACTTTGGGTAGGCGGTTTCTGCGGAGTTGTCAACAACGGAGGCAACATCTACAACGTAACCACCAAAGGTACGGGAAATATCCACGTAAATAGCGTAGAATCGCTATCTCAAAACCAAAACAGTATCGTAGCCGCTTCGGGTATCGTTGCGGGCTGTAACGCAATAGCGGCTGATAGTGATTCTACTAATACAGGTAACTGGACTTCTATGGGCGGCGCCGGTACTATCAACGGCGTAATGAACTATTGGACGGGTACCGCACGTACAATGGTAGGTGGTTCTTTCGGTGCGGAATTGGGACCTACTTCGGGTACCGTAACTACGGGAAGTAGAGATTTTACGGGACAAGGCGTAATTTGTGGACTTGCAGGTAACAATTCCAGCAACGGAGGTCCGACCGTCCACAATATCTACTATATCAATATGGACGTACCGAGTGCGGTATTTGCCAAGAACTGGAACTATTCTTCGACAGGGGATACCATTACCGGTACTACCCCTACGGGTACGGCATCTATCAAAACCACCGTCAATACTACGGTAAGTACGACTGCATTCCCTAATACCGGTACGCTCAAGATTTACTTCGACGGTACTACCGATACGGCTGAGCCTAAGGTGTCATTCGACGCACCTTACTATTCGGGAGACGGATTTACCTTTGGCGGTGCGCAAGGTATCGTATGGAGAGTCAAGTACACTACTCCGACCGAGCCTAACAGAACGTTGGATATCTACAAGAGCGTAGGTAGCGTGGACAACGTGGATAGTTATAAGTCTTGGAACACCGAGAGCAAGATTCCTCGAACCTTGACGGGCGACAATCAAAAGTTTGAATTTACCTTCGATACGGGTATCGTAGCAACTTACGGTAATCCTCGCAACCCTAAACTCAATGGCGTCATTACCGATATGCCTACCGATGAGACGTATTCTAATATATATATCGCTACGGGACACGAGTTTGACGGTAGCGGACTGTACATTCCTTCGCTTAGATTGTACTCAGACTCTGCCAAGACTAAGCTTGTAGGACAGATACAAGGCGATGAAAGTGTGTTTAAGGCTTATAAGCAAGGTGCACCGGGACAACAATACAATCTATCGGATGCTATAGACGTGGCAACTTGGGAGATATATTGCCCTGTACAAGACAGCACGTACGATATCTTGTTTACGGCTACCAACACCGAAAATATGAACGTCGTAGTCTTTAAGGAGAACGACAACTTCAGAATAAGACAAGTAACCACGCCTAAGTCGGTGACGGTATCTTATACCAACGCACCTGCCGACTTCGTTTACAATTCTTCTCCTGCGGCATTTACGGCGACTGCGAGCGGACTTGTGAGCGGATACGAGGCTACGCCAAATATCGAATACTATAAACTAGTAGAGGAAGAAGGCGTATGGAACGAAGTGGCTATCGTTGACAATCAAGCCGAAAATGCAGGCAAATATAGAGCTAAAATTACTACTATGTCTTCTAGCAACTACGTGGTGGCTAATCCTGAGGAGTTGGCTATAGATTTTGAGATAACTCCTAGAGAGATAACAGTAACGCCGTTGCCTGAAGAATTGGAAGCGACTAATCCAATCTTCACCTATGACGGCTTGGAGAAGTTGCCTACGTATAGCGTATTCGGCAACGGAGTTAGCGAAGCAAGCGCCTTGATAAAGATACTCAACGTAGTCGACAACAACGTAATCAAGGTTACTTACGAGCCTTACGCTACCGAGACGACCAACGCTACCGACGATAGATTTGTCAATGCGGGTACTTATAAGATGATATTGGAGAAGGAAAGCGGAACTATGTCTGCCAACTATAGTTTTGAAAAGACTACCTTTATCATCGAGATTGGTCGAGCAGACGTGACTATCACCGTATCGGCGGAAGAAACGATACAAGACGGCGTAATCATCAAAGAGTATAATCAAGGCTTCCAAAAAGTTGTATGGAATATTGTGAAGCCTGAAAACGGTGAAACGCCTGTCCTTAGCGAATCTTATAAAAATAATGAAAACGGTATTGCAATGGCAGACGGTGCCGCTACGGGCGGTATGTATACCGTTACGGCAAGTATTGATATCGACAAAGGATTTAACAACAACTACAAGTACACCGTTTATGAGGTAGCCCTCAGAGTAAAACCAAAAGACTTTACAATCAATTGGTTCCCTAATCTGACTGCAGAGGATGTGGAAGCTAAGAAGATTGTGCCTTACGTCTCTGAGATTTACGATTACGGCAACGTAAGCAGAACGGGTATGTTCAAAGACGATGCAAGAGACGACGCTTACGATATTACCGGCTTTAAGTATATGTGGAAGGCTACCGAAGAGGGCGAGTACACTCAAGTAAGTCAAGCGTTCAATGCAGGCTACTACGTAGTGTCGCCTATCATGGAGACCTATGGCAACTACAATATGCTTAACGGTGAGTTTGCTTTCCAAATTACTCCTATCACCACGACGATAGAGGTAACGCCTACGAGCAAGCTTTACGGTGACGTCGATCCTGCCTTCGATTGGGCTGTTGCGGGTGGATATACTCCGTTGTTCGAAAACGACGAAGTAATACCTAACTTCCTTGCTTCCGAGCAATATTCCGCTCCGGGAACGTATGCCGTAACTTTGGCAAGCGTGGGTGGTGCTCAAGGTGTCAACTACGTGATTACGCTAATCGAAAATACCGCTCTTACTATCAACAAGAGAGGCGTGTCGATTGAGTTTGGCGTAGAGGGCGCTGTGGACAACGTGGCAATCTACGACGGCACTATCAAGACCTTTACAACCCCTATATTTACCTATCAAAACGAGAATTTCGTAGACGCAGAGGGTAAGATGGGCGTGCAATACGAGTATTACAAGATTGACAGAACCGTTATCAACGCCAGCGAAATTCGCAATGCGGGTAAGTATAGCGTCAGCGTATTGTTGACCGAGGAAGCCGACAAGTACTTTACCATTACTTACGGCTCGGTTGTCAACTTTATGATTGACAAGTTGACAGTAACTATCGACACCATGGATAAAGTAGTGACCTACGGCGATGAGATAGGTGATTACACCTGGAATTATGCTGACGGAAGTGCAACCTTCGTAGCAGAAGACGGTATCGTGGTTACCCCAACTTGCAGTTACGTGCGCTACGGCAATTGCGGAACCTTCGATATCTTGGCAACTATTGCCGACAGCGTAGACGACGAGGTTCAACTTGCAGAAAACTACAACCTCGAGTTCGGCAACGTCGGACAACTCGTGGTCAACAAGAGAGGTATCGTCGTAAAGGCTATTACCTTGCCTCTCGACAAGACTTACGACGGCACGGCTAAGGTAGTACAAGCAGTGTGTGACAACATCGTCAACGAAGACGTGCTTAACTTCACCTATACCTTCAACGGCTTGGCTCAAGCAGTAGACAAGGGTAGCTATTCTGTCAACGTCGACCTTGTTGACAACAATTATTATATCGAACAGACAACTTCCGAATTGCTCGTCATCACCGCTAGAAAAGTGGTATTGGAAGTTGACGACGTCAACTTGACGTATGGCGCAGACGTTCCGACTATTACTTGGAAATATGCAATGGGAAGTTTGCAATTCGTAGAAGATGACGGAGTGAGCGTCAACGTGGCGACCGATTATACCAAGTTTAGTGCGGTTGGCAATTATGCAATATCCGTAGAAACCAATGCAAGTGACAACTACGACGTGACTTTGCCTAACAATGCAGAAGTAGTTGTGAACGCACTCGCTATCACGGCAACGCTAACTATGCCTGTAGAATTGGTGTACAACGGACTAGAGAAGACAATAGAAGCAAACCTCAACGGCGTGCTAGGCGATGATGTAGTTGACTTTGACGTATTCTACAACGGAGGGGCTAGCGCAATCGACGCAGGCAACTACGTAGTGACCGTTGTCAGCAACAACGCCAACTATACGATTTCCGTTGACGGCATAGACAACTTTACAATCTCGCCTAAGACTATCAAGTTCTTGACCAACGACGGCGAAAAGGGCTACGGCTCCGACATCATCGTATTTGCCGACGGCGTAGCACCTTACGAATTGATAGACGGCACTATCGAAGATAGAGACGTAGATGACGTAATTATATCCGTGGCTTGCGACCTTGCAGAAGAGATAAGAGGTGCAACTACCCCTAATGCGATTTACGTTGTGCTTAGCGGTAGCAAGGCAGGCAACTACAATGCAGTTACCGAAACTAAGGGTAGCATCACAATAGTTAGCAACAGCCTTAGCAACGTAGTACTCGAAGAAGCGTCGAGCATATACGACGCAACCGACAAGGTAGCGGGCATCAACGTGCTCAACGTCAAGAAAGACGACGTTACGATTACCTATAAGGATTGTAACGATATCGACGTAGCGGCTATCATCAATGCAGGTACGTATAAAGTAGTTGTCGAAGTCAAAGCCGAGGCTCAAGTCAACTATCAAGGAGATATGTCGATTGAGTTGCCATACGTAGTCGAGAAGAGAACTATCGATATCGTGGCTGTCAATACTCAATTGACCTACGGCGATATCAAGCCTGCTACCTTCTGGGCTTACGCAGAGGGAAGCTTGGAAATGATAGATAGTGACGCATTGGCTATTACCGTCAACGAGGCTTATAACGAGACTTCTCCTGCTGGCACGCCAATCAACGTGACCTACGTCGCACCTATCAACGACAACTATATCTTCAACTTGCCTCAAGACGTGCAAATTACCGTGGCTAAGAAGACCTTGACCTTTATCGTGGATTTGCCTACCGATGCAGTCTACGACAAGACGGCTAAAGAAGCCGGCACGGCTATTAGCGGCGTTGTCAACGGCGACGATATTAGCATTGACGTGTTGTACAGCGACAACGTAAATGCAGGCGAGTGTCAAGTAACCTTGCAAGTCGGCGGAACGAAAAAAGATAACTATATCTGGGACGAGTACGAAGGTTCTTTCGTCATCGCTCCTAAGCAAATCACCGTCAACAAGATGAATTTGCCTATCGACTTGGTTTACAGCGCTACCGCTAAGGTTGCTAGCGTTGAACTCAACGGCGTGATTGCAGGCGACGATGCCCAAGCTGTCATCCTATACAACGGCAATGAAGAAGCAATCAACGTAGGCGAATACGTTGTCACTGTCGTAGCTTCCAATGGTAACTACGAGATAGTAGGCAACTATAGTCAAAATATGACTATCGTAGCAAGAGAGTTGACGCTCGATAGCTTCGTATTCGATAGCAGTTACGTATACGACGGTACCGCTAAGACCGCGAGTGCAATCCTCAACAATATACCTGCAGAAGAAACGCAGAGCAATTTGTTCTCATTAAGATTTGCTAAAGGCGGTGAAGAACCTGCCGAGACAGCAATCAATGCGGGCGTGTATAGCGTGACTATCGTGCTAACCAGCAACAACTATACCTTGGCTGATTATACGGCAGGCTCGTTGACTATTGACAAAAAGGCTATTACCGTAGCCAGCGTAGAAGGAACGAGTAACCAATACGACGGCAACGTTAAAGTTCTTACCGTTGTATTCGACGGCGTTGTAGACGGCGAGGTTGTAGAATACGTATACGTTGACGAAGAAGGAAACGCTATCAATCCAATCGATGCAGGTACCTATGACGGTTACATAGCATTGGATCCAAACGGCACTGTTGCAGCCAACTACGATTTGACAAGCGTTGACCAAGTTACTTTGACTATTACCAAAGTGGCAAACGTGATAAACGTAAACGATATTACCGTTGTTGCCAACTACAATAAGTTGACTGTCAACGGCGTAAGCGGAGAGGACGTTCGTTATAGCCTTGACGGAACTAATTGGCAAAAGAGTAACGTATTTAGTGTAAGTGCAAAAAATACTTACAAAGTATACGTGAAAATTGTGGGTGACAGCAACCACAACGATAGTGAGGTTGTTAGCGTCAATAATATCAAGACGGGTGGAGATCCAACCGTTATCAATACAAAACTCGATGCAATAGGCGATTTTGGATTTGACGATATAGCAGCGTTGAAAGAAATCGAAGAGCTAATCAATGACATTGCAGACGTCGACAAGAACGTGATTGACTCTAGCAAGCTTGGCAGCGTAAGAAATGCTTACAACACTCTCATCAATGACGCTAAGATCGTTGTAAACGAAGCACAAAACGTTGCAGGTAAAGCGGCAGGCAGAGAAGTAGGTGCTGCTGCGGCGGCAAGCATGGCGTTGTCTTTGGGCGCAATAGCACTAGCAATCGTCAAAAAGAAAATGTTGGCGTAAGGAGGAAATAATATGAAAAAGAAATTGTTGATAGCAATATTGGTATTGACTGTGGTTTTGGTGGGGGCTTTGGCAGGATGTAAGACCAAGCTCACGACCAAAGATTTCTACAACATAGCCTCCTACACTACCTCGTCATCGCAGACGAGGAGTGTATCCGTCACCGTTAATCAAGGCGAAACTTTGATTTATAGCAACGTCAACGGCGAAGTGCAAGATCCTTATAATATCGGTTTTGACAACGCAATCACGCAAAACGTTGGTAGCGGACTAAAATTTGAAAAGGCTTATTTTACCAAAGAAGTGGTTGTCAATGGCAAAGCTACTTCTAAGTACACTGCCGATATCGTAGATACTAATGCTTTCTTGGGCGCTAGTGACGCACAAAACGCAACTATCGAAGTGATTGTCAATACCGAAGCTAAGACTTTGGCTTCCACCACTATCAAATACGACGTAGTAAAGACTTCTGCAACGTATTCGGTTGAAATCGTGGTGACTGTAGGCTAAAAACTTACCAATCAAACGGTGACCTTTTTGAGCAATACGCTTGAAATAAGGTCACCGTTTTTGTATGTAGTCATAATTGGCGTAGCATTTTACTTTGGTACGTCAATGTGTTATAATACCACTATGAAATATGATTTTGACGTAATTATAATAGGTGGAGGAGTTTCCGGTATAGTTTGCGCCATAGAGTGTGCTCGCAACAAGCGAGTTGCGCTGATTGAGGCGGGCGATAAGATTGGCAAAAAGATACTTGTCAGTGGCAACGGTAGATGTAACCTCTCCAACGAGGACATGGGGGTTGAGCATTACAACAGCGAGTTCGTAGCGCCTATTTTGGCACGATACAATTGTCAAAAGGTGAGGGACAAACTATTGGAATACGGCTTGGTGACCAAGAGTGAAGACGGTAGAATCTATCCTTACAGCGAAAGTGCTACCGCCGTGCTTAACGTGTTTTTGTCGGCTTTGAGAGCAAGAGGCGTAAGCGTGATTACCAATGCTTTAGCGACTGAGATTGCTCCTCAAACCAAAGGGTGGAGAGTAGCTACCTCTCAAGGTGCTTTTAGTGCCGAAAAGGTCGTGATTGCTACAGGTTCTAAAGCCACATTCGGATTGGCAAGTTATGATTTGGTCAAGCCTCTCGGTATACCTTCCACCTTGCTAGCGCCTACTTTGGTCGCTCTAAAGAGTAAGAGTGTCAAAGGTGCTAACGGCGTGAGAAGTAAGGTTAGAAGTTGCGTCGAGATTGACGGTAAGAGATATCCAACCTACAAAGGGGAATATCTATTTAAGGACGGGGCTATCTCGGGTGTGCTTGCCCTCATTCAGTCGTCGCACGTGGCTAGGGCGAGCAGGTCGGGATACAAGCGTTGTACGTTGCATATAGACTTCGTGCCCGATATGACGAGACAGCAACTTGCTAATTATATAATAGACTCTTACAATCCTCGTGGCGGTATGCTGGAGGGATTGCTCCATAAGGCTATCGTAGCCAATATTACGACACACGTTGCTATGGATAGATCGCTGATTATGTCCGAAGTCAAGGCTAACGCTATTGCCGAGAGGTGCAAAGATTACGTGGCAGAGATAGACGGCACGCTGGGGCTTAATCATGCTCAAGCCGTATGTGGCGGATTGAGCCTGGATTGCTTCGACACCCGGACGCTAGAGAGTAAAACTTGCCAAGGATTGTATGCCACAGGCGAAGTGTTGGACGTGGACGGAGAATGCGGTGGATACAATATACATTGGGCAATCGCCAGCGGACTAGCGGTTGCGGAGGATATAAATGCTTAAGGTCAACAACGTCAAAGTACCTACGATTTTTAGTGATGCGGACGTGCTTAACTGCCTTTCACATACTCTAAGAGTCAAGCCAAGTCGTATCAAGAGTTGGGAACTTGCAAAAAAATCCTTGGACTGTCGCAAGAGGGATGATATAAAATACGTACTCAGCGTGTTGGTAGAGTTAGACAACGAGAGCGATTATCTGAGGCACAATCGTAAGGCAAACGAAATGCTTTTCGTGCCGACAAAGTCAACGATACGAGAGTTGCTCTCCGATATCAAGGTCAATCCGCTCATCCGCCCAATAGTGGTGGGTAGCGGTCCTGCGGGTATGTTTGCAGCACTGACTTTGGCTACTGCGGGAGCGAAACCTATCGTTGTCGAGAGAGGAAAAGCCGTTCAACAAAGACAAGCCGACGTCAAGAATTTTTGGCAAGGCGGAGAGCTTAATCCTGAGAGCAATATACAATTCGGCGAGGGTGGAGCAGGCACGTTTAGTGACGGAAAACTCAATACAGGTATCGCAAACGAGAAGATTGGAATGGTTTTGAACGAGCTGGTCGAGGCGGGGGCACCCGTCAATATTAAGTGGGACGCCAAGCCTCATATAGGCACGGATATTTTGGTTGAATGCGTGCAAAATATAAGGAAAAAAATTATTGAGCTGGGCGGAGAATACTTATTTGAAACCAAACTCGTAGACGTCAAGAAAAAGGACGGCAAGTTGTGCGGAGTGACTTTGCAAAGCAATGGACAAGAGTATGATTTGCCTTGCAACGTGTGCGTGCTTGCCATAGGACACAGCGCAAGGGATACCTTTGAAATGCTGTCGGGCATAGTGATGATGGAGCAAAAGGCTTTTTCGATAGGCGTGCGTATAGAGCATTTGCAGAGCAATATCAATCGTGCCCAATACGGACGTGATGCAAAAGAGTTGGGAGCTAGCGACTACAAGCTCGCCGCACATCTTGATGGCGGAAGGTCGTGTTATACATTTTGTATGTGCCCGGGCGGATACGTCGTTGCGGCGGCTTCGGAGCAAGGCGGTGTGGTTACCAACGGAATGAGTTATCACGATAGGGAGGGCGTCAACGCCAATAGCGCTCTGCTAGTGGGTGTTTCGCCTGCCGATTTTGAAGGTCAAAACGTGCTTGCAGGCGTGGAATTTCAACGAAAATACGAGAGATTGGCATATGCCGTATCGGGCTCATACAAAGCACCGTGTCAAAGAGTGGGAGATTTGCTCTCGGGTAAGTCCACAGGCAAGTTGGGAGAGGTGAAACCGACCTATCTGCCGGGCGTAGAGCTCAGCGACATTAGGGCGTGTCTACCCAACTACGTTGTAGACGGCATCAAAGAGGCAATAGGGATATTCGATAGCAAAATAAAGGGCTTTGGCAACGAGGACGCATTGTTGACGGGAGTCGAAACTCGTTCGAGCTCGCCTGTGAGAATTTTGAGGGACGAGTACGGCAACAGTTCGGTGCAAGGATTGATTCCTTGTGGTGAAGGTGCGGGCTATGCCGGCGGAATTACTTCGGCGTGCGTGGATGGCATAAACATGGCGCTCAAAGCTATCAGACAGTTGTGAAAAAGCAACAAACGGTAGTCTTAATACAAAAATTGGTATTGATATATCGCCAATGCTGTGATATAATAAATTGATAAATAATTTTGGAGAACAGAATGAGCAAAAACGCAAGAATTATTACGTTGGCTACCCTTTTGATAGTGGCAATCATAGCCTCTATCGTAATGGTGATAGTATTTGCAACTAAGCACGGCGACCAGAGCTCGAGCGGGAATTTTGAATATACTTCTTCGGGCTTGACGTGTACTATAACCGCTTATACGGGCGATGACGAAACGGTTTACATCCCCGAGAGGATAGCCGGCAAGAAAGTCGTGGCTATCAAAGAAGGTGCTTTTAAGGGTAAAAGCATAGTAAATATTGAGTTTGACGGCAATTTCGGCGATATTACTTTGGGCGAAGGCGTATTTTCTAATATGTCGTCGTTGGTTTACGTCAAGCTGCCTCAAGGTTTGACCAAAATTCCTGACAAAGCCTTTTATGAATGCAAAAAACTTACTCACGTAACTTTTCCTTCTACCGTGCAGAGCATCGGCAGCTATGCCTTTTACAACTGCTCGGCACTCGTTTATTCGGGCTCGGGAGAGAGCGACGGAATAATATTGCCAACCGACCTTCTCAGCGTAGGTAAATACGCCTTTTACGGATGCAACGCAATAGCCAAGCTTACTCTCAATGACAAACTTGAAAGTATCGAAGAATACGCCTTCAACAAGGCTAGCAACCTCAGAACGTTGACTGTGGGAGAGGGTAGTTTGTTGAAAACGATAGGTGATCATGCGTTCGATTCGGCGAAACTCGAATCGACTACTTCGGCTCCAATCGAGTTGCCAAAATTGGAGAACATCGGCAAATATGCCTTTGCCAACAACTCTTCTTACTTCAACTATTTCTATCTAGGCAAAAACGTCAAGTTGGTGGATGACTACGCTTTTTCGGGTTGTAGCAATCTTACTACTGTCAAGTATGCCGAGGATATTGCTTTGACTAGTATGGGTAAAGGCGTGTTCTTCAACGACAGCGGATTGGTTTATATTGAAGCAAAAGGCGAGAATGAGAAGCCGTCTGATATCGAAGCGGTACCAAATGCTTTGCCTGATAGCATAACTTCTATAGCCGAGTTGACCTTTAGCGGTTGCTACAATTTGCTCAACAAAAGGAATTTTGTCATTGGTAAAAACGTAACCGAGATTGGTAGCGGTGCTTTTGCAATATACAATAGCACTTACACCTCAAGAGCTACGCTTACAGTATTCGAACTAGACGTTGATACGCAAAACGAGAACTTTAAGATGCAACCACTAGGCGACTTCAAAAGACCTAATACGACCGATCCGTCGAGGACTAGACATAGCTTGCTTATGGACAAGAGCGGAGAAAAGGTGATTGCTTATATAGGAACGTATACAACCTTTGAGACTACAAGTGAAGGCGACTACAACGGTTGTTATAGAACAGATCCGTCCGACCTCAACAATAAGACTCACAATGCATTTACCTTCCTAGATACGGAGGATATTCGCAATACTTTGACGACAATAGGCGATTACGCCTTTGCGGGAGTGAGATTCGATAGAATATATATCGTGCCTGGGGTAAAGAATATCGGCAACTTTGCCTTTAAGGGTAGCGATATAGACGTCGTTTTGTTTGGTAGCAACAACTGCACTTTTGCACAAGATACATTTGACGGTATGCAGAGTGATTTGACCGTGTATTTGATGAAAGGTACTAGCGGCGGACGCATACAAGAACAAGTGGAAGCAATGCGAGAAGACGACGTAGTAATCGATATTGGCTGGATGGACGAAATGTTCAAATAGACTCTACAACTAACCAAAATCAACCGCATAATGCGGTTGATTTTTTGTTTTGAAAAACAAATAAACGTCAAAAACTCAATACGTATCGGCTTTTTAATTTTTTAGTCAAAAAAATGCCACCAATATGATTGAGATAAAACGTATGTAAAAATTTGTAGACTTAGGAAAAAATACGTTATGCAAGTCGTACTTGATAAAATGCAAGAAATGCTTGCTTGACAAAGCCCTTGAGTAATGTCATAATTGGTATAAGTAGGAGGTGTCGTCAATGGAAGATAAGGATATAAAGCAAATTATTCAAGAAGTGCTAAAGGCACAAAAGAAAAGCATATTTTGGCAAAAGGTGATAAGCGTTGCACTCGTCGCGATAATCTTCTTGTTGATAGTAGCGTTGTTGTGTATTACTGAGACGATATAGCCAACGCATAAACTAGACATTATTTCATTATTTTTTCCTCTAAAAAGAGCAAACTGTATTAGACGTTTGCTCTTTTTTATTGAGTATATAATAGTATACGTCTATTTGGATAACGTTTTACGTGTTCCAACCGCCGTTGATTGATAGCACTTGCCCGTTGATATAGCTAGCTTCGTCGCTTGCCAGCCACAATACCGCCTTGGCAATATCGTCGGTACTTCCTATTCTTTGGCAAGGTATATCGTCTATAATATCTTGCAGGTCGCATGCGCTAAGACGTGCGTTCATATCCGTGTCTATTATACCGGGCGAGATACAGTTGACTCTGATATTGTTGTAGCCGAGTTCTTTTGCCATTGCCTTGCTAAAGGCGATAATTCCGCCTTTGGTAGCAGAGTAGACGGCTTCGCAAGAACCGCCTATCTCGCCCCATATCGAGGATATATTGATAATATTGCCCGACCGGTTGGAGAGCATGCATTTAGCGACCTTTTGAGTCATCACGATTGTACCCGTAAGGTTGACGGCAATAGTATTATTGATTTGCTCGATAGGCATATCTATGAGTAGTCCGCTAGCAGATATACCCGCATTGTTGACGAGTAGGTCAACCTTGCCCCATCTATCAAGGGTAAATCTAACGAGAGCCTCTGCTTGTGCTTCGTCGGATACGTCTGCCTTGTAGCATACTGCCGACAATCCTTGCACAGTCAATTCGTCGACCAAAGCCTTGGCTTGCTCTTCGGAGCTATTGTAATTGATAACCACGTTGTAGTTGTTTTGGGCAAGAAGGGTAGCAGTTGCTCTACCAATTCCTCGACTTGCACCCGTAATAATTGCTGTTTTCATACTTCAATTATAACCAAGCAGTTGAAGAAAAGCAACTTTTGGTGTATATTATACGTATGAATAATTTTTTTGAAGAGATAAACATAGACAATAATATCGTCAGAGCCTTGACGGAAAACGGCATCTTCGAGCCAACGCCCATTCAGAGGGAGATTATTCCACTTGCTATGCAAGGCGGTGACGTGGTAGGTCAAGCGCCTACGGGCACGGGCAAGACGCTTGCTTTCGTTTTGCCTATTCTAAACAGCGTTGATAGAGAGGACGACGGCACGCAAATTATGGTGTTGTGTCCTACGAGAGAATTGGTTATGCAGATATGCGCCGTATTTAGCGACACCCTCAAATATACCGAAAAGATTAGGGTTGCTGGGCTATACGGCGGACAAAATATCCAACGTCAACTTATGTTTTTGAGGAAGAAACCGCAAATAGTCGTAGGAACGGTGGGTAGAGTGCTCGACCATATAGACCGTAAAACGCTAAAATTAGCTAAAATCAAGGCGTTGGTGCTCGATGAGTGCGACGAAATGTTCGATATGGGATTTAGAAAAGATATAGAGAGCATAATGTCGTTGTGCCCAAAGGATTGTCAAAAGATGCTCTTTTCGGCGACTATTCCAACCGAAATCAAGTCGCTCATAGACCAAAGACTTGAGTCGCCTAGGTACGTCAAAGCTACTATAGACGGTGAAAACACACCGAAGATCGAGCAAAAATATAGCGTGGTCAAGGATAGCCAACGAGTAGGATATCTTCTACAAATCATAGACGATAACAACTACGATAGAGTTATTGTCTTTTGCAATACCAAGAAACGTGCGGACAAGCTTGGCGAGGCGCTTGCCAAAAAGCGTAGAAATGCGGTAGTGTTGCACGGTGACCTCAAACAGTCGCAAAGAACGGCTATGATGAAACAGTTTAGGAAGGGACAAGTCGAGATGCTCATAGCTACCGACGTGGCGGCAAGGGGTATTGACGTGGATGACGTTCAAGCCATAATCAACTTTGATCCGCCTACTACGCCCGACTTTTACGTGCACCGTATAGGAAGGACGGCGAGAGCGAGCAAAGGCGGTGCAGCCTATACTTTTATAGACGGAGAACAAACGGCAAATATTCCGCTATATCAAAAGGCAGCGAACAACGCATTGCAGTATTTGGAGATGAATGGGGACGTTGACAGCTTTACTTTGCCTAAGGATAGCTCCAATCGTCTAAATCGTGAATGCGTAGAAGCCAACGTGTCGAGATTTTTTGTCAACGTGGGCAAAAAGGATATGCTAGATAAGGATACCGTAGTCAAGATAATTACCACCAAGACGGCTATCAAAATTTACGAGATAACTGACGTCAAGCTGAGAGATACCTATGGCTTTGTCGAAGTGGTCAAAGGCAAGGAAAGCGAGCTCAAAAAGCTCGAAGGCATGACGATAGGTAAGCGTAAATTGAGTATAGAAGAAGCCGACAAAGAGAAGATGCAAAAGCCGTCTAAAGAGGGTAAGAGCGATTATAAATCAAGCAAGAAGTCTGCCAAAAGCGACAATGGAGGCTACAAGTCTGGCAAGAAGTCGGATAAGAGTAGCTATAGAGAGAGTCGAAAGAAAAACGGCGTGGGCGATAGAGCTAAGAAGAGTGTCAAGGGTAGTGCCAAGAGTTCACGAGACACCAAGTCCAAGTACCCTTCCAAAAAGAGATACCAAACACAAAAATAGACGCTATTTTTAGCGTCTAGTTTGATGTTTGATTTAGTCAAAAAGTCGATACGTATCGACTTTTTATTGTTTTAGGCGTTGAGGACGTTTGCCCAAACGCTATCTATGATTTTGGTATTTTCTTCGCCAAAGTCTGCCATAACGCCACATCTTTTTACAATATCCAAAGATGGGAATTGAACAGGATCCACGATAATGTTCTTGGCTTGTTCGCTGAGCTCTCCTCCGAAGAAGTAGCTGAGGTCGGAAGCGTCGTAATCTTCGCTTGTATAAGCTACGAATTCGTCGTTGTCATCGTAGTAACCTTGACACCAATCAAAGGTTGCTTGTGTTGCCACACAAGAGGTATAGCCAATCCATTCCATATTTTCGATAGCGACGTCTTCTTGGCACAAGAAGTTGATCCAAAGGTTGGCGGCAACGGTGTTTTTGGCGTACTTAGGAATAGCCCAGCAGTCTACCCAAACGTTGGAGCCTTCTTGAGGTACGTAGTAGTCGAGGTTTCTTGAGATGCCCAATTCTTCTTGCAATTCTCCCATAGAATAGATTGCGTCGCCCGACCATTGCAGAGCCATATCTACTTTACCTTCAATTATAGCCGACTTACCCTCGTCAGTCTCGTAACCGCATTTGACGTTTTGTTTTTGCCATACGAGAGATTGTTGAACGGCACTAGCATTGGCAACGTTGTTGAGAGCCATTTCCGGTGTAATATTGGCGTCATAGCTAGAAGAAGCAGTGTTGCAGAAGGTATAGATTGCACCTACGGCGTAGGTGTCGCGTACGCTCTTTTTCATATTGACTCTGCCTTGATAAGCAGGATCCCACAATGCACCCCAGCCCTTTAAATCGAGGTATTCGAGAGAAATGACGTCGGTTGCGTACACGATACCCATCGTTCCCCACATATAAGGAGTGGAGTACTTTCCGCTTGGATCGTAGGTGAAGTTGTTGACGGTGTTGTCAAGGAAGTAGCCTGATATATTGGACTTGCGATAGTCTTCGATAGGATTGCCGTCGAGGTCGTCGCCAAGCGGAGATTGCTCGAGGAGCAATTCTTCTCTAAGCATTCTCTCAATCATATAGTCGGAGGCGCAAATCACGTCGTAGTCGGACTTTTTGATAGCGACTTTGGAGTGCATGGTCTCGTTGGTGTCGTACTCGTCGTAGACGATAGAGATTTTTTTGCCCGTGACGGACTTGTAATATTCTTTGAATTGGTCGATGACGTCTTCTCCGATATATTCGGCGCAGTTGTAGATTTTGAGGGTGTCCTCACGGGAGGTACAAGCACTCAAAACGGGGATACTCATAGTAATGAGCATAACCGCAATCAACACGATACAAAGTTTTTTCTTCATTTTTTGTAAGCTCCTTGTTTTGAAGTTTTATTTTTCGGTTTGCGGTTGATAAGAGCCATCAAACCGAGGATTACCACGAATATTATTGACGACAAAGCTCTCATAGATGCAGGCAAAGATTTTTTGCCGTGAGCTTTGAGATAGATGAGCGTCGATAGAGTCTGGAAACCGTCGATATTGAATTGGGTAATGACGAAGTCGTCTATCGACAGGGTAAAGGACATCACGAAGCCCATCAATATGCCCGGCAAAATATCCGGGATAACTACCTTCCACAAGGCTTGCGTCGGCGTGCAGCCAAGGTCGAGAGCAGCCTCGTAAATCTTGTTGTCGCTCTGCTTTAGTCGAGGCAGTACGTTGAGTATGACGTACGGGGTACAGAAAGTCACGTGAGCCAAAATTACGTTGAGCATTTGTACTTGTCCGTCTAGCTGGACGAAGGTACGTAAAATGCCAAAGAGCAATACTAGCGAAACGGCGGTGACTATCTCGCTGTTGACCATAGGAATTTGGTTGATATTGGTGATGACGGCTTTTGCCTTCTTCGACCTAATGGAGTTGATGCCGATAGCAGCCATCGTACCGAGCAGAGTAGAAATCAAACTTGCCGATACGCCGATGATAGCGGTGTTGCGCAATGCTTCGAATATTGCGGCGCTGTCTCTACCCGTAAAGAGTTCTTTGTAAGCGTCGAAGCTAAAGCCGCCCCAAGAACTGAAAGAAGGCGTATTGGTGAATGAAAAGATAATCATCCACAATATTGGCAGATACAAAAATACGAGCACCGCTGCAAATAAGCATTTGACGAGTATTTTCTTTACCATAATCCACCTCCCGAAGAAGCGTTGTCCTTGTCGTACTTGTTGACGACAATCATAGATATACCGATGACTATCAAGATGATAAAGGACATCGCGCTGGCAACGTTGAGACTGTTGACTACTTGCAAGTCGATAAAGTCGCCGATGAGGCTTATTTTGTTGCCACTGAGCAGTCCCGAAATTGCAAAGGTGGTGATAGTCGGCATAAATACCATCGTAATTCCGCTAAGCACTCCGGGGAGGGAGAGGGGAAGCGTCACTCTGACGAAGGCTTTGCGAGGCGAAGCGCCCAGATCGGCGGCACCTTCGAGCAAAGACGGATCTATCTTGGATATGGTGGTATAGATAGGCATTATCATAAAAGGCAAGTAGTTGTACACCATACCGAAAACGACGGTGCCCATACCCAATTCAACTTCCAGCGCCTCAAACATTGCTTTGGTGGCAAGGGTACGCAAGAGGAAGTTGATCCACATAGGTAGCATAAATAGCATAACCAGCACCGGACTCTTGTTGTACTTTTTGTCGGCGAGGAAGAGCGCTACGGGGTAGCCGACCGCCAAGCAAATGAGGGTAGTCAGCAAACCTACGTATATCGAACGGGTGAGCATTTGCACGCTGGAAGGACTAAAGATAGTCTTGTAGTTGTCGAAGGTGAAGTTCCAAGACAGCGAGCCGTCGCTCCTCGTCTCGCAAAAAGAGTAGAGTAGCAAAATCAACAGCGGCAATATGACGAATATCGCCATAAATACCACGTAAGGGATTGCCAAATATTTGCGAGTAAATCCGCTAAGTTTCATCTTTTTCATTCTTCTATCATCCTTATAAACTTAAAGCGGTCAGGCTTGACTGCAATACCCACTCTGTCGCCGTCGTCCCAAAGGTATTCGGTATCGGCAAAGATATGGTGATTGTTGTCGGTTCTTAGGCATACAATATAGTTTTTGCCCTTATAAATCATAGATTCCACGTTGGCGGCAAGAGGAGCGTCCATCTCGTCGTCGGTCATCTCCACGTCGGTAAACTCAAATCTAACTACGGCTTTTTTGCCTTTGAGCGTCGTCTCCTCGCCGTCTATCGTAAGGATATCGTTCTCGCTATCGTAGGTGCAATTGCTAAATAAAGCCGTAGGCGTAAAGTCGTAAGTTCCGCCATACAAGTCGAGGGTAGTGTTGGAGAGGAATTCTACTTGCTTGTCGTTGGCGTAGAGTTCCTTGGTCATGATGTGGATATTGTCAGGATCGACGTAGAGGCTAACTTCGCTTCCTATAGGTCTTTCTACGGTGTTGTGAATGATAAATTCATAGCCGCCGGCAATGCAAGACATCTCGTAATGCACACCCTTAAAAATCGAAGATACGATTTTGCCGTCAAGTATGCCTTTGCCCTTTTCGCGTACTTCCCAGTCCTCAGGTCTTACCACGATATCTACCTTTTGGTTAGGTTCGAAGCCGACGTCCACGCAATCCCATTGCACGCCCGCAAAGATAACTTTTTTGTCCTCGGGCATCACGCCGTCGAGAATGTTGGATTCGCCGATAAAGTCGGCAACGTAAGCCGTCTTAGGCTCGTTGTAAATGTCGATAGGGCTACCTTCTTGGCAAATCTTGCCGTCGCGCATAACTACGATAGTGTCACTCATTGTCAAGGCTTCTTCTTGGTCATGGGTGACGTAGATAAAGGTTATGCCGAGTTTTTGGTGCATGGATTTGAGCTCGAGTTGCATCTCTTGACGCATCTTGAGGTCGAGTGCTCCCAAAGGCTCGTCGAGAAGCAAAATCTTTGGCTCGTTGACGATTGCTCTTGCTATAGCTACTCTCTGTTGTTGTCCGCCCGAGAGAGAGTTGACGTCACGATTTTCATAGTCGCTGAGTCCAACGATTTTGAGTGCACGACGCACCTTTTCTTCGATAAAAGCCTTGTAACAGTTTACCTTTTTGGTGGTGACGTTGCCCTTTCTATCCTTGGTGGTTACCATCTTGTATTGACGGCAAAAAGGTACGATTTTGACTGTTTTTTCGCCGTTTTTGCCCACAATTTCTTGTTCAACGGGTTTGCGTTTTAGATTGACGAGTTTGGTCGCCTTCTCGCCTTTGCGATTGACGTATTCCACCTCTACCTTTTTCATCTTCAGACCAAAGGCAATGTTTTTGAATACGTTGAGATGAGGGAAGAGAGCGTACTTTTGGAATACAGTATTGACCTCTCTCTTGTGAGGTGGCAGAGAGGTGATATCCTCTCCGTCAAAGAGTACTTGTCCTTCGGTTGGTTGCTCAAATCCCGCAATCATACGAAGCGTCGTAGTCTTACCGCAACCGCTTGGACCGAGTAGGGTGACGAATTGTCCCTTCTCAATCTTGAGATTGGCGTTGTTGACAACCCTCTTGTCGTCGTAATATTTGTTGATATTTTTTAGTTCGAGTATATATTTTTTGTTTTCCATCGTCGTGTCCTTTTAGAATGTAGGAGGGGAAGATACCCACAATATTTTTACGGGCGTATCGCCGTCGTTGACTATATAGTGCTTTTTGTTGCTTACGAAGTAGAAGGAGTTGCCTTGACTTAGTTTGTACTTCTTTTTGCCAATTATCAGCGTTGCGTTGCCCTCTAGCATATATCCGAATTCCTCGCCCTCGTGAGGCATATCCTCGAGCGTCTTGCTGTGAGCGTTGAGAGTCATCAGTATCGGCTCCATTTCGTTCTTTTGGCTGTTGGGCACTAGCCACGTGATAGAGCTGTCGTCGCTCTCCTTGACGAAGAAGTCGTCCTCTTCGAAGACTATTTGCTCGTCGCTGTCATCGTTGAAAAAACTCTTGAGGTCGGAGCCCAACGCCGACAATATGTCGATGAGGGTGGCGATAGACGGCGAGGCAATGTCGTTTTCTAATTGCGAGATATATCCTTTGGTCAAATCGCATCTGTCGGCAAGCTCTTCTTGCGTCAGACCGCATTGGAGTCTCAGCGACTTGATTTTGATACCGATTTCCATATTTACCTCCTTTTCCGAGTTTAGTAAAACTAAACTTCAAAATTATTGAGTAAAAATTTTGTTAAACTTTGAGTTTAGATTTAGTAAACTGTTTTGATTATATACACCCCCGATATATATGTCAATAATTTTGATATATTTTTTCAATTTTTTTGTAGAAATTCGTAGAATATTTTTTGTGCTAAATTGCCAAAAAAGAGCCCTGCTAATTGCAAGGCTCGATAGAATGGTTTTGTAGTTTTTGCGTAAGCGGTTTTATGCTCTTTTCTTTTTGATAACGACTACCGCGACTGCCGCCGCAATCGACACGCACACTACGGGGACAACTACCGCGACTATGATTTTGTTGCGATGATTTACCAATTCGGTTTTTTCAATCGCAAGGTTTACGGCTTGGTTTGTCGTTTGGTCTATAGTAACAATCTTGTCGGTGGTTAGGGCGGTTTTGCCGGATTTTTGCATAAGTTTGATTGTATATTCGCCTTCGCTCAAACCTACTTCGGCGTGCAATATAGGAGAGTCCGAAGAGCGGGTATATACGACGTTGCCGTCCTTGTCGGATATTTGCATAGAGTACACGTCTTGTAGAGGGATATCTATCGTCAAGTTGACGGGATTTTGGTATCTATCCACTCGAGTAAAGGTGCAGTCTTTCATCAATACCGAGTTACCGTTGTTCCATTGTTGGCTATAAGCCACGCCTTTGAGAGAGCGGAGCGTGTCCACGTCCATGAGAGCCGACGGCACTGTTTGTCCAAAGTTGTCGGTGACGCTGTCTTGGAATAGCGTGAGGAAGTAATAGTCGGGCACCATATTGTGAGTGTTGGTCATTCCGTACTGTTTGTCAAGTCCGTCTAGGTGAACCCAAGTGATATTGTCGCCAAAGCGCTCTTTGAGGGTTGCCATGGTCGCTTTGGAATAGATGTTTCCACCTAACGTGGCGTACATGGTGTATATAGCCTTGCCTGCGCCGTAGCCCTCGATAGCCACGCCGTAATCTGCAAGCTTTACCACGGCTTCCGAGCAAAGCTCGGCAATAGTGCGTCCGTTGGAATCTTCACCTCCGCGGTGGTCGATATGTCCTTTTACTTTGTTGGTGCTGAGATACGGGTCGAGTAGGGTGATGCGCTGAGGGATAAGGTTGGTGCCTATTTCTTTACGCTCGCTCATCATCAATAGGTTTTCGCCCACGGCAAGGGATAAGTCGCCACCCATAGAGTGACCTGCTAACTGCAACGTACCCGAGAAGTCTTTGCCGAGTGCGTCGATTATTGCTTGGGCGTACAGTACAGATACCGAAACGGTAGGGTTGAGGGCAGTATCGCCTTGCACCTTCTTGCCGGTAGGACTTGATACGTAATACCTCATCCCGAGTGGAGTGTCGGACGACCAAATCTTAGGGTCGCCGTCAATATTTTCTTCCGCAATTTGGTTCCAATAGAAGTGACCTACGTTGTAGCCCATATCTATGTATTTTTGGAAGTATTGCGTGCTATATGGGAAGCTTCCTTCGGCAAATCTATCGTACGTGCCTTCCCACGTCGATAGCAAATCTCTACGGTTGTAGCCCTCGTTGGTTTTCATACCGTGAGTAAAGATAATCGTCGGTTTGGTCTTGTCAAACTCTACGCCCGCACTGCCCGCCTTGACGGGGATATCCTTGCCGTCTTGATACCAATAAATACCGTAATCCAAATGGTTGAATACGCCCTCTTCCCAACCGATGCGGCTGTCGTTGATTGCGTAGGCGGAGCTAGGGTAGGCTAGGACGGCAGTCAAAGCTACTGCGAGCAAAGATATTAGTACTAACGTAAAACAAATTTTTCGTGACAATGTTTTCATAATCTTCTCCCGATATTATTTTAATACGGCGCTACCTAGGTGTCAATACCTTTGCTATGTCCAAAGGCTTCGGCTATTGCCGAATTTCGACAGTGTTGGTAGGTAAAATGACAGCAAAAATTATTACACAAAAAATCAATAAGGCGACTTGTGAGGTCGCCGTGTGTGGTTTTGTCGTATTGTTTTATTTTCGGTTGATTGCAAGCAGAGATTGCAGATAGAGTATTGCGATAGGCTTGACTTCCGACGGTAGACTATCGAAGAGTAGCCCGACTTCCGTTTGTATATGAGCCTCGGGTGGGCTTTGCGTTCTGCCAAGCAAATAATCGGTGCTTGTCTCCAACACGTCGGCGATAGCCGACAGCAGTTCCAGGTCGGGCTCGGCTTTGCCTTGCTCGTAGTTGCTGTACGTCCTCTGCGGTATTTTGAGTTGTTCGGCAATCTCCTTTTGCGTTTTTGCTTGTTCTATTCTCAGTTCTCTGAGTCTACTTACAAATATTTTCATAGTTAGAATTTACTACTTTTATTATAATAAGTCTTGACATAGCCAAAAATTAGCAATATAATTAAGAATAATAGCCAATTATTGGCTACCATATACGTATTATATTACGGACGAGAAATCGATAAATTTTATAGAGATATCTATCAAAATCGGCAATTATATCATAGCATAACTAATACAACCATATCACCGAGCCTACTACAGAGGCTAGCAACACTTGGGAGGATTTATGAAAAAGTTTAGCATCATCATTTTGGCAATAATGCTCATCACGACGCTCTCCGTCGGACTTATGGCGTGTAGTATTGGCGGAGGTAATACCGGCAAATACTTCTTATATGAGAATGGCGAGATAGACGAGAGTTCGTATATTGAGCTTAAGTCGGGAGGAAAATGGACTGACGGTGAAGATAGCGGAACTTACGAAATAGATGGCAATAAAATAACGTTTTACATAGACAAAGAAGAATATTTAAGCGGTACTATCTCCAATGGCGTTATAGAATTGGACGTGTGGGGTTTTGGTACTATCGTCTATAAGAAAAGCGGAGCAAAAGGCGACGGTACAACGACAAAGCCTAATCAACCCGGCAATGGCGACAATTCGTCGGATAATCCTTCAGACAATCCTTCCGTCCCTGACGACGATGATGGTGAGTTTTTAGTTACGTATAATCTCAATTACGGCTCCAATCCTGTTGTCCAACACAAGACGGTAAATAAAAAAGTAGATTTTGTACCCGATAGAACGGGCTACGTTTTTAACGGTTGGTTTTTGCTCAAAGATATGAGCCAAGACAACGAGCCTGTTTTAGGTGCATTGTGGGACACTTCTCAAACCGTGACCGACAGTAATCTGGTACTGTATGCGGATTGGTATGCCAAACCAAAGGATGGAGCTTTGCCTACCCCTGTTGTAGAATTAGACGGCAATACTTTTAGGTGGGCAAGCATATCCGGTGCCAACGGCTATCAAGTTACTATTTACCAAGGCACCAGCGAAGTAGATTCGTTTACCCATTACGGCAACAGCTACACATTTTCGGGCTATGAGGCGGGCAGCTATCAAGTGCAGATAATGGCTAAGGGCGACGGCGTTAGCACTATCAACAGTGGTACCGTAACAAGAAACATATTGTATAAATATTTGGGCAAAATTACCGCAACGCTAAATCAAGAGACCATGGTCGTGTCGTGGAGTGAAGTTCAATATGCCGAAGAGTACGTTGTATATTTGGACAATACCCTGATAAAGACGACCTCTACCGAAACGTCGTGTCAAATACCGGAGACTGACGTAGGAACGCATAATATAATCGTTAGAGCGCAGTTGTCGGGTTGGATATCGTCTAGCGATTCGGTAAGCTATAAGATAAATAAATTGAGGAAACCCGACAATATCGTCGTATCTTTTGACGAAGCGGAGATGCAATACACTATTTCATGGGCAAGTGTAAAAGGAGCAAATCAATACAAGGTTTACGGTGTAGGTGGCGTAAGAACCGTCAATACCAATAGCATTGTTATCGACGAGTCCGATTGGGGAAACAACGAGACGAAAAAGTCGATACAGATATATGCCTTTGATAGCTATGCCGATTATCTCCAATCCAACGCTTCAGAGAATATATCCTTGGATAGAATATTCAAAGTGCAAGCCGTATCCGAGAACGGAACTGCGACGTTATCATTGGCAAATGCACAATTTGACGTTACTTTTGATCTCAACTATCTTGATTGTCCTGAGGCAAGCGTGCAAACCATTACCAAGGATAATTGTATAACTTATCCAACGCCAACACGTGACGATTATATTTTCAATGGTTGGTATTTGGACAAAAAATGCACTACGTTGTATGATTTTTCTTCAAAGTTGTACAACGATATCACCTTGTATGCGGGGTGGGAAAAGAACTATAATCAAGCATACGTATTAGAAATCAACCAATGGGAAAGCACCTATACTAAGTCTAGTGGGGCTAAATTTGCTTTTACTCCTCTCGTCAGCGGTACGTACACTCTCAAATGGTACAATAGCTCATCTTCTGCCAAAACAGTATTTACATTGTATAGCGATACAGGCTTGTCAATCGAGTATAGCAGTATGGGAGCGTGGAGCAACACGTCGGAGAGAACGCAAACTCTAACGCTAGAGGCAGGAGAACAATATTGGTTCTACGTAAGTGCGAGCAACAACGCTACTACATTCTTTGACTTTGGTTTCTTTGGACAAGAAATTCCAACCTGCAACCCTAATCCTGTCTCGGGAGAAGGGGATACGGAGATATACGCCAAGGCAGGGACGGAAGTGACATTTACCGCTAACGTATACAGCGGCTATACTTTCGTTGGCTGGTATGACCAGACGGGCAATACGAAAATGTCATCCGATTTAACGTATACGATGGCTATATCCGCCGGCAATTATCGCCCTATTGCCAAGTGTCGCAAGGTGACTTTGGAGAGCAACAATAGCGAGGCAGGTTCTGTTACACTACGCAATGCTCAAGGCGTAGACGCTAATGCTTCGACTACAATTAATTTCAATACCCAAGGAGGTAGCTCGGTATCTAGTGTTGTTTTGCGAAACGGAGAAGCGTTTACCTATCCTTCAATACCTACCAAATCGGGTTACGTATTTGCAGGATGGTACGACAATGCAAGTTGTAGTGGCAGTCCTTATAGTTTCAGTAATATTGCGAGTACAAGTGTGACAGTGTACGCTAAGTGGATTGCTTATAGTGGTGCAGGCGTACTTAACCCAAACAGCTCACAATCGATATACGTTTATTCTAAGTCTAGTTCTACTACTAGATATTATGCATTTGTTCCGTTGGTGAGTGAAAGCATTACTATCTATACCACGGGTAGCCTAGATACTTATGGATATCTTTATAATGCTAATAAGAGTCAAATAGCGTCTGATGACGATGGCGGGGACGTCAACAACTTCAAGATTACCTATAGCGTTACCGCAGGACAATTATATTATATTCGCCCTTGCGGATATAGCAGTAATGGCTATGCTACCGTTGTGGTCAACGCCAATATGCCTCAATACACCATTAGTTCGACGTTGGGCAGAGACTTCTTTATTGTAGGTGAAACAGCCAAGCTCACAGCCACCACCAACAACGGATATACCTTTATTGGTTGGTTTGACGGTGATACCAAGGTGTCCGATCAACTTGTCTACGACTTAGTAATGCCCGCCGAGGACAAGACGTACACAGCCAAGTGGTGTCAAATCACGCTTGATACCAACGATACTTCAGCAGGTACGGTAGGCGGACTTATTTCTAAGTATAAGGTGGGAGATAGTGCGACAATCACCGCTACTACCAACAACGGATATACTTGGCTTGGCTGGTATGACGGAGATACTAAGTTGACGGAAGAACTGTCTTATACTTTTACAATGCCTGCAGAGGATAAGACGTACACGGCTAAGTGGGCTAATTGCAACGTAACTCTTGCCAAGAATGTTGCCGCAGCGGGTAGCGTGAGCGGAGTCGAGGGAGCAACAGCGGTAGGAAAGCCAACGACAATCACCGCTACTACCAATATAGGCTATACGTTTATAGGTTGGTTTGATGGAGATACCAAGTTGACGGACGAACTCTCGTATACGTTTACAATGACTGCGGAGAGCAAGACTTACACCGCCAAGTGGTGCAAAATTTCGTTGGATAGGAATAATACCTCGGCAGGTACGATAAGTAGCCTTGATTCTACGTATAGAGTAGGTGGTATCGTAACTGTTAATGCCACGACCAACAATGGATACACCTGGGTAGGTTGGTTCGACAGGGATGTATTGTTGTCTGACGAACTCTCGTACACGTTTACAATGCCTGCCGAGAATAAGACTTACACAGCTCAGTGGACTTATTATACTGTTACAACCAATACTAATATGTCCGAAGCGGGAACATATACAAGAAAATCACAACAAAAGGTTACCGTAGGCAATCAAGTGACTTTGGAAGCTACCACTAACGATGGCTATACTTGGGTAGGTTGGTTTGACGGAGATGTCAAATTGACGGACGAGTTGTCCTATACGTTTACAATGACTGCGGAGAACAAGACGTACACCGCTAAGTGGAGCAAAGTTACTTTGGAGAGAAATAATGCCTCGGCAGGTACGATAAGCAGTCTTACTTCAACTTATAAAGTAGGCGATAGCACAACAATCACCGCTACTACCAACAACGGATACACCTGGTTAGGTTGGTATGACGGAGACACCTTGTTGACGGACGAGTTGTCATATACTTTCACAATGTCTGCCGAAAACAAGATATACACCGCTAAGTGGATAACTTGCCCGATAAATCTAGTCAAGAATATAGAAGAAGCAGGTAACATGAGCGGAGTAGAAGGTACAACAGTAGCCGGAAAACCAACGACAATAACAGCCATCACAAATATAGGATATACTTTTATTGGTTGGTATGACGGAGAAACTCTGTTGACGGACGAATTGTCTTACACTTTTGCAATGCCTATGGAGAGCAAAACTTATATGGCGAAGTGGAGTAAGGTAACTTTGGAGAGAAATAATGCCTCGGCAGGTACGATAAGCAGTCTTACTTCAACTTATAAAGTAGGCGATAGTGCAACCGTCACCGCTACTACCAATATAGGCTATACTTGGTTAGGTTGGTATGACGGAGATACCAAGTTGACGGACGAACTGTCCTATACATTTACGATGACAGCGGAGAGCAAGACTTATACCGCCAAGTGGAGCAAAGTCACGCTTGACAGAAATAATACCTCGGCAGGCACGGTAAGTAGTCTTACTTCAACTTATAAAGTAGGCGATAGCGTAACAATCACCGCTACTACCAACAATGGATATACTTGGGTAGGTTGGTTTGACGGAGATGTCAAATTGACGGACGAGTTGTCCTATACGTTTACAATGACTGCGGAGAACAAGACGTACACCGCTAAGTGGTGCAAAGTTACTTTGGAGAGAAATAATACCTCAGCAGGTACGATAGGTGGATTGACGACTGCATACAAGGTAGGAGATATTGTAACAATTACTGCAGCAAGCAACGTTGGCTACGAGTGTTTAGGTTGGTTTGACGGAGCAACATTGCTGACGGACGAGTCCTCCTATACTTTTGCGATGCCGGCGGAAAACAAGACGTACACCGCTAAGTGGCAAGTGAGCGAAGAAATGAGTAACTTCATTTTTACTTCAACGTCAACTACTTGTAGTATATCAAGTATAAAAGATAAAACGGTTACTCAAATAGTCGTTCCAGAATATGTGACGAGTATAGGAAGTAGTACGTTCAGTGGTTGCACAAGCCTAACAAGTTTAATAATAGGAAATGGCGTAACAAACATATCAAGCGGATTGTTGTCAGGATGTGGAAAATTAGAGAGCTTAACTATTCCATTTGTGGGAGCAGTGGCAGGCAAGACAAGTAGTTCAACCTATCAATATCCATTTGGATATATATTCGGCACTTCAAGTTATACAGGTGGTGTAGCAACAGAGCAGCACTATTATGGAAGCAGCACGTCAAGCACAACGTCTACCTCGTACTATATTCCATCTTCTCTCAAATCGGTTACCGTGACGGGTGGTAATATACTATATGGTGCATTTTATGGTTGCAGTAGTCTTGCAAACATAACCATACCTAACACTGTAACAAGTATAGGAAGTAGTGCGTTCACTGGTTGCATTAGCCTAACAAGCATAACTATACCAAGCAGTGTGACGAGTATAGATGATGGGGCGTTCACTGGTTGCCATAGTCTAATAGAAGTATATAATAAATCATCTCTCGATATTGTAGTAGGTGCTTCCGTGGCGATGTATGCAAAGAACGTATATACCCAAGAAGGTGGAAGTAAACTTAGTACCGATGCCAATGGCTACGTTATCTATACTGACGGAGAAGATAAATTATTAGTAAAGTATATAGGCAATAAAACGTACTTGATATTGCCGAGTAGCGTTACAGAAATATATGAATACGCATTCTATAAATATAGTAGCTTAGCAAAAATAACGATACCTAGTGGCATAACGAGTATTGGATATAGTGCATTCTATAATTGCACTAGTCTAACAAGCATAACCATACCTAACAGTGTGACGAATATAGGAATGTGTGCATTCGAAGGTTGCAGTAGTCTAACAAGCATAACCATACCTAACAGTGTGACGAGTATAGGATCTAGTGCATTCTATGGTTGCAGTAGCCTAACAAGCGTAACTATAGGCAACAGTGTGCAGAGTATAGGAGGTAGTGCATTTGATCGTTGCAGTAACCTAACAAGCATAACTATACCTAACAGCGTGAAGAGTATAGGAAGTTGTGCATTCTATGGTTGCAGTAGCCTAAAAAGTGTAACCATTAAAGAAAATAGTCAACTTACGAGTATAGGAGATCATGCATTCCATGATTGCAGTAGTCTGACAAGCATAACCATACCTGACGGTGTGACGATTATAAGATATAATGCATTCTCTGGTTGCAGTAGCCTAAAAATCATAACCATACCTGACAGTGTGACGATTATAGCAGATGGTGCATTCCGTGGTTGCAGTAGCCTATCAAGCATAACCATACCTGACGGTGTGACGAGTATAGGAAGTTATGCATTCGATGGTTGCAGTAGTCTAACAAGCATAACCATACCTGAGGGTGTGACGAGTATAAGTGGTTACGCATTCTCTGATTGCAGTAGTCTAACAAGTGTAACGTTTGTAGAAAATAGTCAACTTACGAGTATAGGAGATTATGCATTCCGTGATTGCAGTAGTCTAACAAGCATAACCTTACTAGACAGTGTGACGAGTATAGGAGATTATGCATTCTATTTTTGCACTAGTTTGACAAGCATAACCATACCTAAGGGCATGACGAGTATAGGAAGTTATGCATTCTATGCTTGCTATAATGTGACAACTATATGGTTCCACGACACAGCAGCACGATGGAAATCAATAACTAAAGGCGCAAATTGGGGCGCAAATATGGGCACAAACTATGTAATGACCAACGGTGGTTATATATCAATAAATTAAATACTTGTATCTCACTGTCGCATTTATTGGCAAATGAATACATACAAATTCAAACAAACAAGCGGACCAATCAGTCCGCTTGTTATTTCTTGCAATTGTTACGCTTTCTTTTTCTTCCTTACTACTGCTACTATTGCTATAATTATCGCCACTAGGACAAAAGGTGATATCACTATGGCGGCGATTGATATCTTATCGCCGACTATTCGCCTTGGGTATTGTTGCAGATACTCTTGCATAGTAGGGGTGTGGGCTTCGTATGGTTGCTCTATACCTAGTTGTGTTACGAGGGTGCTAAACTCGTCGAAAGCGGTTTGTTTGCGATTGTAGTCGGGGATAGATTCTTCCATTATGGCGTACAGTACGTTGACCTTGATTTCCTCTATACGGCTCACGATAGCGGGGTTGTCCTTTTCTTGCTCTATGGCTTGGTTGAGCCAAGATAGATATTGGTCGGTATTGCTAGGGGATAGGTAGTCCAAGGTGTGGTAGTTGGACGCGTCGAATATGTCGAGATTTTTTCCTTTATTTTTGAGTTCTTCGTTACACGTGTCGAGGTATTTTGCAACGAATTCGGCGCCTTCGCCGTAGGTCACTTGCAGATATTTTGCCAGAGTTTTGCTCACGTCCACGTCGTTGTCCCACATTTGCTTGGAGAGGATATAAGTCCTAAGGTGAGCCATTTCGTCACCGCTCTCTCTACTGCCTTGGTGGAAGATAGCCGTCACGTTGTTGTCAAGATACAGCGTGTGATTGTCCTTTTGCACGTCGTAGTTAGGGAAAGGCAACAGTAGGTGACTAAAGTCCACCACATAGTCCCATACCAAAATATTGTGGGCAATCTCGCCCCAGCCCTCAATCAATTTCTTTGCTTTGGCACTTTGCGCCGTCGCGCCGTAGAGATAGCTGTACATTTGACCGCATTGGATAGGTGCAATTACGATATTGACGTTGTCCTCGCAAGTCATTCCGCTTGGCGGAGTTTCGTTGTAAAAGTATGCAAGGGTAGAGATGATTTTGTCAGGGAATTTCTGAGCCAGCTTATTGATTATTGGTAGCATAGTGCCCATCATCGAGCCCGTTTCCGCTTTTACGGCAAGACATTTGCTACAAGTGCAATAGTCGTAGTTGTCCATAATGCTAAAGTCCCAATATTTTTTGTCGGGATTTTCGGCTATGAGTTCTTCCATTGTCTTTTCGATTATAGGATATATGCCATCGGCTGATAGGCACAGTTGCTTAGGTTCGCCGTTTTTGACAACGAAAAATTCGGGGTGAGAGTCAAGATATTCGTCGGGGCTTACGAAGGTAAACGCCGTGTGACACCAAGTGCCCCAATCTTCGTGTTCTTCTATCTCGTCCGCCACCACGCCGTTGTTTTTGAGTTTTTTGTACCAGCCGTTTTGCGCTACCTCGTATTGAAAGACCTTGCGCCAAGCAAAGTCGGGGTTGCTCACCTCGTCCACACTATCGAGATAAATCGTAGGCAAATACGGCACGTAGTCGTAGTCGCTCCTCACGAACATACAGCCGAGGTAGTCCTCGAGCAAACCGTACACGCCGTTGGATAGGGCGTCGTCGTCAAGGGTAAGGATATGTATATTGCCGTCTTGGCTGACGATACGATAACCGTCGTCCTTTACGTTTTCTTTGGATAGCGTGGCGGTGGCGATACTGTCGCCCAAAGCAATATAATGCTCCGGCAAAGCCTCGCTGTCGTCCACTACTTCAAAACTATTCGTACTGCCAATTATTGTGTTGAGGTATTCCTTCATAGTTTCGGCAAGCTCCACTACGTTAGGCTCGGCGTATTGACTAATCAATATTTTGTAATCGGAGGCTCCGTCTAGAGCAAGTCCTATATCCTTTTCCACGCTCATTTGCTCTCTAAAACTTGCTTCGTCATACTCGCCTAAGTGAGAGGATATATTTAGCGTTTCGCTCGACATGACGCTCTTATCACGCTTGTTGCAAGCTACCATGGTGAGGCTCAGACACATCGCGATAATTATGATCGCCACCAAAATACACAACCTTTTTTGCAAGCTAATATTTTCACTTTTCTTATTTTTTGCGTTCATAAATGTATTGTAACATATAATATAGAAATTCTCAATAGCAATATCGCTAAATCACCATAAACTTCAAAACACGGCAAAATTGCTATAGCTAATTGTAAGCGTTACATTACGAATAGTACACAAAAACTCGATACGTATCGAGTTTTTTGGTGCATAAAACGTAAATAAGTTATTCCTCACGAAGAATACAATTCCGTCGTATAAATAAGGTTTTGTTCCCAAAAAACAATATTTTTTCAAAAAGAGCTTGACATTGACATTCTTGGCGTATAAAATAATAGTGTCGTATAGATACGACTATCTATTTTTGGAGGTATGGAAATATGGCTAAGCCAAGAAGCGAAAAAGACAAGAGATACGAAGAAAGGCACAAAGAAGAGCGTAAAGCAAAAAACGTTATTTGGGGAACGAGCCTTCCGAGAGAGATGGCGGAAGAAATAAACGCTTTTTTGAAAGAGTACGGACACACAAAAGTCGAACTTATCCAAGCGGGATATGAAGAATTATTGTCCTTCTATAATCTAGACCTTGCCAAGTTAAAGGACGGTTACGACGATTTCTTTGGATTTGAGAATCGTTAACCTAAAAGGCTTTTTGACCTCGTAGCGAGGGTGAAAAGCCAAGTGATAAAAAATCACCCTAAATGCATTGAGCAAAATCAGACTTCGGGATTTGAGTCTAGTATTTTGCAAAGGCGAAATTACTCATTGGAACAAACGCTTTGCAAAATACGTCGGTCACCGCTAAAAATCTGCCACAGGCAGGTTTTATTAACGCTCTTTCAAATCCCTCTTAGCATAACACAAAAAATAACCTAATCCAAAATTCGGATTAGGTTATTTTTGGCGGAGAAAGAGGGTTTTGCCTTACAGCGAACTGAAAGTGAGCGTGCAGCGAGCGTAGCGAGGGTGAAAATCAACAAAATAAAAAATCACCCTGATATAACTCAGGGTGTTGGCGGAGAAAGAGGGATTTGAACCCTCGCTACGGTATCCCGTACTACTCCCTTAGCAGGGGAGCCCCTTCGGCCTCTTGGGTATTTCTCCACAGTCGAAGTATAAAAAACTATATTAGCATAAGTATAGTAGCACACAATGTGGCTTTTGTCAAAGTCTTTTTGCAAAATTTTTGTAGGGCTGGGATAAACCCTAACAAAGGATGCATAAAGCAAGATAGCCGAGACCTCTCGTGTCAACCTGTTGTTGCGTTGGGTATATTACTAGTCAAAAAGCGAGTCAACGCAAGGCGTCAGTAGAGAGGTGATGAGCTCGTAAGACTCACTCGTCATGTGCAGTCCGTCGAAGGTATATTTGTCTTGCAGTTGTTTGTTGTCGCCCACAAGGTGAGAGTAGGTGTCGATGAGCTCAACTTGATAAATGGTGCACAAGTGTTTGATATACTCGTTGAGCAAAATTACGTTGTCGTCTGTGAGATATTCGCCAATCAAATCCTTGCCTGCGAGTTTGACGGAACGGTTGACGGGATAGACTGTTTGCATAAAGATTTTGGTGTCGGGCAATTCTTCTCTCACAACGTGCAGAATTTTGGAGAGATTGACTGCAATATCTTCGGGAGAAGAACCTTTTCTGAGGTCATTGCAACCACCTAAAAGGAAAATTGCTCTTGGCTTGATATTGAGCACGTTGGACTCGAGTCTGACCAGCATTCTGTCTGTGGTGTCGCCGGAAATACCTCTGTTGTATATATCGGCTTGAGGAAAGTAATATCCCAAATCGTACATTTCGGTAATAGAATCGCCCAAAAATACTATTTGCCCGACCTCTGCACTTTGATTGAGATAGGCGTATCTTTTTGCTTTGGCATCTTTGATATAGTCTTTGCTAAACATAGCGTTGCCGTAGATATTATAGGCTATAGCAAAGATAGAAATGCTTGCCATGAGCAGTATGATAACAAGCAAAACCGCCACAATAGTGATATTGCGTGCAGTAAAAATATTACGCATTGGTTTTGCGTGACGTCGTTTCATAGTATTATTATATAACTACTTGAAAGAATATGCAACAGTAGAACAATGGCTTTTTGTATAAAGTCAAAGAATAAAAAGCATTTTTGAGCAAAAACTGCTAAAAATGCAGCAATATAAAATAATAAAGATTATCGCAAATCATATCCCAACATGCTAGTCAACAATATTTATTGGCAAAAGTGAAAAACTGTGTTATAATAAAAAAGATTTATGGAATCGAAGTATAACGTTATCAATAAACTAAAAGCCAAAAAGTTTCGACTGACCAACATACAGGTCATAGTGCTTGGGTACTTTTTGGTAATAATGTTCGGTACCTTTTTGTTGTCTTTGCCATTTGCCTCCAAATCGAGACAATGGACGGGCTTTTTTACTTCGCTCTTTACGGCAACTTCCGCCACGTGCGTTACGGGATTGGTGCTAGTAGACACGTTTAGTCATTGGTCGCTGTTTGGACAAATGGTAATTATGTGTTTGATACAGCTGGGCGGAGTAGGATTTATGACGATGGTGTCGTTGGTATCGGTAGTGGTTAGACGACAGTTGGGGCTATACCAAAAGACGATACTACAAAAGTCTATGGGCTCGGCACGTTTTTCGGTGCTCAGCAAGCTACTCAATAGAGTATTGATATGCACAATGTGTTTCGAGGGCGCGGGCACTCTGTTACTTTGCACTAGATTTATGCCTAAGATGGGCTTTTGGCAAGGATTATTCAACGCAATGTTCCACTCCATCTCGGCGTTTTGCAATGCGGGCTTCGACTTGATGGGCAAGTACGGCGCTTATAGTTCTATGACAACTTTTTCGGGCGACGTGGTAGTCAATTTGACTCTAATGGCGTTGATATTTGCGGGTGGTTTGGGCTTCTTGTTGTGGAGCGACGTGTACGACAAAAAGATGAAATTGAGCAAGACTAGTCTTCAGACCAAAATGGTGCTTGCAGTTACGCCGATGCTCATTTTGATGCCTGCATTATTTATTTTTGTAGTTGAGCGCAACAATGCCTTTGCGGGAATGTCCGTTGGCGAAGCATTATTAGCTTCCCTCTTTCAGTCGGTTACTTCCAGAACTGCGGGTTTCAATTCTATTGACTTGTCGGGCTTAAGCAACTCGAGCATAGTTTTGACGATAGTGCTGATGATGGTGGGAGGCAACGTAGGCTCGACTGCCGGTGGTATCAAAATTACTACCGTCATCATAGTATTTTTGGGTGTATTGTCCACGATTAGGGACAAAGAACACGTTGACGTAGGCAAGAGAAGATTTTCGGACAAACTTGTCAGACAAGCCAATGCAATATTTATATTTTATTTGTCCATTATAGTAGTGGCTTCCTTGCTTATAGCCATAATAGACAAAGAAATTCCCGTGCAAGCGGTGGTATTCGAAGTGGTATCGGCGATAGGTACGGTAGGCTTGAGTTTGGTGGGAACGGCAGAGTTTTCTTTGGTAAGTAAATGTATTTTGTTATTGTTGATGTTCATGGGACGTGTAGGCGCAATATCCTTGTTATCCGCCTTTATGGAAACGAGGCAAAAACCGCCTATCAAGCGACCAATAGAAGAAATTATGATAGGATAAGGAGAATAATATGAAATCGGTATTGATTATAGGAATGGGAAGATTTGGCAAGACGCTTGCCTACAAGATGGCAGAGCTTGGCAATGAGGTGATGATTGTTGACAAGGACGAAGAAATCGTCAATCAACTTGCTCCTGATTTTGTCAATGCAATGATAGGCGACTGCACCAACGAATCGGTGGTGAGAAATCTCGGCGTAAGCAACTTCGATATATGTTTTGTAGCCATTGGCGACAACTTCCAAGCTTCTTTGGAAATCACGTCTTTGCTCAAAGAATTGGATGCTAAGTACGTCGTGTCCAAAGCCGATAGAGATATGCAAGCCAAGTTTTTGGAACGCAACGGTGCCGACGAGGTAGTATATCCTGAACATGATATCGCCGAAAAGCTTGCCATTAGGCATAATGCCAAAAATATCTTCGACTATGTTGAGATTACCAACGACTATGCAATATACGAGTTGGCAGTAGTCAAAGAATGGGTAGGCAAGAGCCTAAAAGAACTCAACATTCGTCACAACTACGGCGTCAATATTATGGCGCTCAAGCAAGGCGGAAGCATAGAGATACCCTCGGCGGAGACGGTCTTTGAAGAAAACGATCATATCTTCGTCATAGGCAAGCAAAAGGACGTATTCAAGCTATCCAACAAGACTTGATACTGCGATATAATAGTTGAAGCAATCATTCACGAAGCCTGACGCTTCGTGATATTTTTTTGCACACGTATTGAGTTTTTGTTTTTTTGGAATAGTAGGGACAATACTATTTTGCATATATTTTATTCTAAAGCCGTTGAATAAAACTTGAAAGCAAGGGCATAATCAAACGGGGGGATTATGAGACAAGTCAAAAAGAGCATAGATTATATCAAAAAAGCCATTGCTCAGCTCAAGGGCAAAGAGCTCTCCTTTGTTGTCAACAAGGGTAGAAACAAATTCGTTACGTTTGACGGTAAGGTGGTGGACGCATACGACTCGATATTTACCATAGTGTCAACCGACAACTTCGGCAACGAACTTTTTACCTTTTCTTACAACGACGTGGCGTGCAAAACTATAAGAATTTTGCCTCCTAAGTCAAATTGATGTCATAAAGCACGGCAAAGCTAGATATATTGTACTAACGAAAAACAAGAGGTGCCTATGTCTATCAATGCCGTATATCAACCAATATCAATCGACTACGAAAAGAGCTGTCAGTCCAAGCAAATACTTTTGGGCTGCAATATGGATACGTCGTCCAAGGGCGGAGTGTCCAAAGTATTCTTTGTCAAAAGTAGTGCGCAAATAACCAAGGTCGTCCCAATGACGGGGCAGGTCAAAATAAGCGGTTTCGTCAATATCAAGGTAGTATATCTCAATACCGACAAGCAATGCGAAAGCTTTGATTATATCACCGATTTCGTTGAGGATATCGACTGTGACGCTGTGACCGAAGATATGCAGGTGCGAGTAAGTGCAAAGGTCGTGGACAGCGAATACCAAATCAATGGTGACCAAATCAAAATTCAAGTGGTAGTCGAGCTTCGTCCTATATTCGTAGAGAGTCAGACTCAACAATACGTAGTCAGCGCCGAGGGTGCGCTAATCAAGGATAGTCAATCGTGCAACCAAACCTTTGTGGATTACGTAGATAGAGAGATTGAGATTGCTCAGGAGTACGACAGCGGAATGAACGTAGAAAAGGTACTCTTTTTTGACATGACCGCAGGCGTAGACGACGTGTCTGCAGCGGGCGATATCGTGTCGGTCAAAGGCAGTGTCAACGTAGAAATCATCTATCTTGCCGAAGGCAAAATAATAGAAAAAACCATGGAGCTTCCTTTTGAAGAGGAGTGGAGAGAAAAGACGAGTGACTTGGTTGCTAAGGTGGAAGCTTCTATCAAAAACAGTAAGCTCGTGTTGCAGGGCACCGAGGACAGTGCCGTTATGAGAGTGGAAGCTCTATGCAAGCTAGGTGGAGTGGTGATGAGCGAAAACTGTCTGGAGACGGTGGAAGATATGTTTTGTCCCGAGGCGGAATTGGATTGCCAATACTCGCAATGCGAGTACGATCGTCAAGTTCAGCCTTTACACTGTCATATAGACGTATCGGGAAGCGAGAGCATCGACGATAACGCAGCCGACGTCAAGCAAGTACTTGCAACTCATGCAATCAATTGCAGTATTGCCGACGTCAGCGGCAAGGACGAGATGAAGATAAGCGGAATGGTAGAGGTAGCGATAGTTTATCTGGACGAAAACGATGAGGTAGACTGCAAAAACATTGAGATACCTTTTGTAGAAAAGTGCCAATACGGTTTGGGAAACGACAAGCTTATGGACTGCACTCCGTACGTCAAAGACGTAACCGTCAAGGTCAAGAGGGACAGAGAGTTCGAGGTCAATCTCGATATAGACGTGGCTATGGATATTGCCGAGAGGACGGTGGTCAAGGGTATATCCGAAGTGGTAGAAGGCGAAACTCGCCAGGTGGATAGAGTGGCGATAAGCATTTATACGCCTAAGCAAGGCGAATCTTTGTGGGACGTTGCCAAACAACTTGCCGTCAGCGACAGGGAAATAATTGCTCAAAATCCGGGCGTTGGAGACGTAATGACGGGAGCGGAAAGATTGGTGGTTTACAGAGAACTCAAAGTATGATATAATATCCGTATGGATACTATCAAAATCAAAGTTTTTGCCAAAGTAAACCTTGCCCTTGACGTCAAAGGCAGGTATCCCGACGGATATCACAGACTCGATATGCTGATGGCTTCCGTCGATATGTATGACACCTTACGTTTGACGGTGAGTGATCAAAACTTGGTGACTATGGACGGCGTAATCGTGGGTGAAGAAAACACAGCCGTGCGAGCATTGGAGAGCTTGACTAAAGCATTCGGCTTGCGCATGAGGGTGGATATCCTCAAGGATATCCCTTTCAACGCAGGGTTAGGAGGTTCTTCCGCCGATGCTGCGGGCGTGTTTATCGGAGCGTCTAAGCTGTTCGGTATAGATATTGCCGCAATGTACGAACTTGCTCAAGCAATTGGCAGTGACGTGCCTTATATGATGAGAGGGGGCTTTTGTCGAGTAAGCGGCAAAGGAGAAATTATCGAGCCAATCACAATGGACGATATGAACTTGGTGATTTTGCAAGCCGAGTACGGCGCACCTACCGCTAAGGTATATCAAGAGTACGATAGGTGTCCTATACCGCCTAGCGACGTAGATGACGCCATTGCGACGATAAAGTCGACGGGAAGAGGCTTTTTTAACAAGCTACAAGATGCTGCTATTAGGCTATGCCCGACTATAGGCTATTCTCTCAGTGCACTCAGACTGTACAGCGATAGGACCTTTATGACGGGTAGCGGTAGTGCTGTAGTGGGCGTCTTCGATGACGAAATGCAGGCAAAATGGTGCGAACTCAACTTTGGCGGTTACCTTTGTGCTAAGGCACTCAAAACCAAAAAAACCGGTTACGAAATTCTCTAAAAATCGATACGTGTCGACAAAAATCTAAAATATGTTACAAAAATAGAATACGCCTTACGTGGCGTATTTTTTTGTGTGGCGTTATAATTTATTGAGCGTTGTCAATACTTCTCATCGAGAGGTGAGTATGAAGAAATTGATTACGTGTTTAGTTTTGGTTGCCGTGGTGATTACGGCGGTAGTGGCTTGTTCGGCGAATGGAGATACGCAAAACGCAGATTATCTAAGAATACATATTCGTGCCGACAGCAACGAGGAGATTGACCAAGCAATCAAGTACGAGGTCAAAGACGATATAGTCGAATATCTTACGCCTTTATTAGCGGGAGTCAGTGACAAAAAAGAAGCGATGAGCATAGTCGCAGACAATCTTGATGGCATCAAAGAAGTCGCCGATGCGTCTTTACTCAGTCATGGTGCACCATACGTCAGTAGAGTAAAGTTGACGGAAGAAGCCTTCCCGACACGCACCTATGGGGAGTTGACTCTAGAGAGCGGAGTGTACGACGCCTTGATAGTGGAACTCGGCTCCGGTAAGGGTGACAATTGGTGGTGCGTTGTTTTTCCACCGTTGTGTTTCGTTGCCGATAGCGGAAAGCCTCAATACAAATCGCTCGTTGTCGACGGGATAAAAAAACTGAAAGGTTGGTTAATTTAGGTGAAAAATCAAGTAATGGTGATGAGGGTAGTAAGCATTGTCTTGCTGGTCGTGGTAGTAGTTGTGGCGGCGCTTCTTTGTCGCAGCTTTGAGAGCGAAGAGGTCGAAACTTTTGCACTCAAACAAGGTTCAAGCGGGCAACAAGTACGTCAGATACAATCCAAATTGTCGGCGTGGGGCTACTATAGCGGTGAAGTGGACGGAATTTACGGTTCTAAGACCACCGAAGCCGTCAAAAATTTTCAGCGAGTCAACGGGCTAAAAGTTGACGGAATAGTGGGCGAAGCAACGGCGGCAAAGATAGGCATTGCACTCACTCAGTCGTCGTCGACCAATAGTAGTTATAATTCACAAGACGTGTATTTGCTGGCAAAATGCGTGTATGCCGAGTCGAGAGGCGAGCCTTATACCGGACAAGTTGCGGTAGCGGCGGTAGTGCTCAATAGAGTGCGGAGCAGTAGCTTTCCCAACACAATTGCGGGCGTAATATATCAGCCTTATGCTTTCACGGCGGTGGCTGACGGTCAAATCAATCTCGAACCCAACCAAACTGCATACAACGCCGTGAGGGACGCAATGAATGGTTGGGATCCGACCAACGGCTGTCTGTACTATTTTAATCCGGCAACGGCAACGTCGTCTTGGATATGGACAAGAGAAGTAAAATTGACGATAGGCAAACACAAGTTTGCGGTATAGGTGAAAGTATGGAAAGAGATGAAAAAGGTAGAATAATAATCAACAAGCCCGTAATGATAGCTATTATAACCGCAAGCGTAATTTTACTTGCGACGATAGCAACTTTGGCGATATTTTTGGGATTGTCGAGTAGCCAAAATCAAAAGTGGCTAAGGCAAGCCAACGGACAATATCAACAGGCGTACTACGACTTGGTAGACGAGTTTTTGACTATGGAAACCAACCTCTCGAAATTGAGAGTGGTAGGTTCGGAAGGTCTACAACAACAACTATTGCTCGATACGGCGTTGTCGGCGCAGTCGGCGGTATGCGACTTGACGACGATATCTTCGTCGGAGCAAGACCTTAGCGAATTGATAAAATACTGCAATCAAGTGGGTGACTATTGTCAATATGCTTTCAAAAAGATAAGCAACGGATCTACACTTAGCGAGCAAGAGCAGGAGACGCTCGGACAGCTGTACGAGATGACTTACAGTATATCCAAAGGACTGACGTCGGTTAGTGCTTCGCTTACCTCGAAGGGTGACTTTGTGTTGGGACTTAACAAGGTCAACGACGGCTTTTCCGATATGCTGCTGCAATTCAACAACGGCTCCTTCAAATATCCGTCACTCATCTACGACGGAGCATTTAGCGATTCGCTGGTAGACAAGCAGCCTAAGATGATTGTCGGTGACGATATAGATCCCAACCAAGCAAGGGCGTATATAGTCAAAGCCCTCAGCGGGTATGAATTGTCCGACTATACTTTCGTCTATCAAAACGATAACAAATTTTCCACTTATTTCTACGACTTCAAGACCAAGTCGGGCGAGTCGGGTACGATAGAGATAGCCAAACAAGGCGGTATGACGATAATGTGGAATATCAATTCTGCAGTCGACAACCCCGTTATGTCCAAAGAACAAGGCGTCCAAGTGGCGGAAAGCTATTGTCAAGATATCGGGCTTGACAATATGAAAGCGGTATGGGCGTGCGTAAGCAACAGTATGTTGTACGTTAATATGTGCTATGAAAAGGAGGGGGTAATATGCTATCCCGATATGGTCAAAATCAAAGTTTCGCTAGAGAGTGGTAAAGTGGTGGGCTACGAAGCGCTCAACTATTGCTTCAATCACGATTCGTCACGCAAGATAGAAGAAGTGGGGGTATCCATGTCGACCGTACAAGGATACGACTATCGAGGCTTGCAAGTCGAGAGTATAAGACTAGCCATTATACCTACCGACGGCGGTGGCGAAAAGTTGACCTATGAAGTATACGGGAAATTGAACGAATTAGACTTTTACGTTTATCTTGACGCTCTGGACGGCAAGCAAATCAAGATTTTACAAGTTATCGACAGCGATGAAGGAGAATTGCTGATGTGAGTGTATACGGCAAGCGAAAAGCTTGCCGTATATTAAAATTTGTTTGTAAACGATAGCATTTTTTATACTTTGCAAAAATATATTTTTACAAGACGAAAACCCTTGATATATTTATTCAAAGATGTTACAATATAACCATAAAAAGTCTCAGAGGATTTATGATTTCTTACGGCGACAGCGGCAATATTCATTTATCTAGGACAAGCGGACAGGTTTGTCAGTCTTTTGTTTTGCAACCTTTTTTTGATACTACAACTAAGTTAAATATATTACGGAGGCACAAATGAAACCTTTTTTTGAGTCAGTTTTCAACTTTGACAAAGAGGTATCCAACATGGCTATTATTGCGCTGGACGGCGCAAAAGAATTGGGGGCGAAGGTTGACTATTATCTCGTCAATCTCTACAACAACGACATCAAAAGATATAACAAAAACGTCCCTGAAAAAAAGACCTTCTTGCTCAACAACGTATGTCCTAGATTTACTACAGGCGACGGCAAGGGTATGATCAACGATACCATAAGAGGTAAAGATTTGTTTATTCTCGTCGACGTGGGCAACTATTCTAAGACCTACAATATGTTTGGAGTGCTCAACAGAATGTCCCCCGACGACTATTACGCCGACCTCAAACGTATAATATCGGCAGCAGGTGGTAAGGCAAAGTCTATGACTGTAGTTATGCCAAGCCTTTACGGTGGCAGACAACATAGAAGGAACGCAAGAGAATCTCTCGATTGCGCTCAAATGCTCAGAGAATTGGAGACGATGGGTGTCAGCGGAGTTATCACTTTCGACGCACACGATCCTCGCGTTCAGAACGCCGTTCCTCTCATGGGCTTTGACAACTTCCTTCCTACCTATCAAATTCTCAAAGCTTTGCTCAAGGCTTATCCCGAGGTCAATATTGACAAAAACAACTTTATGGTTGTCAGCCCTGACGAAGGCGCAATGGGAAGAAATATATATTACGCATCGGTTTTGGGTATAGATTTGGGTATGTTCTACAAGCGTCGTGATACCTCGACGGTAGTCAACGGACGTAACCCTATCGTAGCTCACGAGTATATCGGTAACGACGTAAGAGACAAGGATATCTTCGTAGCCGACGATATCATCGCAACGGGCGACAGTATGCTCAAGCTTTGTACCGAACTCAAAGAGAGAGGTTGTGGCAAAATCTTCCTTACCGCAACTTATGCCCTGTTTACCGAAGGCGTAGAAAAATTCGAAAAGGCGTACAAGGACGGTTTGTTTACCGCCGTGCTCAGCACCAATCTCACCTACACGCCTGACGAAGTCAAGTCCAGACCTTGGTTCGTACAAGCAGATTTGTCCAAGTTTATGGCATACATAATTGCTGCCGTGGACCAAAACAAGTCTTTGTCGACCTTGCTTGATCCGCATGACAAAATCAAAGAACTTATCGAGAAGTTCAATCAAAATAAACCACAACAACTCAGTTTTGACGTGGACGAGGAGTAATTATGAAAATTCAATGGTTGGGGCACTCTTGTTTCAAGCTCGAGGAATCGACGGGAACGACTGTTGTAGCAGACCCGTACAACCCGAAAAAGGTAGGCATTGACCTACCGAAAATCAAAGCAGACGTGGTGACGATATCGCACAATCACGCAGACCACAACTGTACCGACAATATTGAGGAGGGATATATCAAACTCAATCAGGCGGGACTGTGGGAAGTCAACGGAGTAGAAGTCGTGTCTTTGCAGAGCTATCACGACGAGACCGCCGGCGACAAAAGAGGAGAAAACTTTATCTTCAAATACCGTATGGATGGTGTGGACCTCTGCCACATGGGTGACATAGGGGAGCCAATCAATCCTATATTAGGCGAGTCTATCGGTTCGGTCGACGTATTGATGATACCTGTTGGCGGTACTTATACCATCAACGCCGAGCAAGCGAAAGAATACGTAGATTTTCTAATGCCTGACGTAGTGATACCTATGCACTTTAAGACGCCTAGTAGCGAGATTGACGTCGACAAGATTGACGATTTTCTCGATTTGTTTGAAGAAGAACAACTCATCAAGGTTGACGGAGATACCTTTGAGTTCGATAGAGAATTTTTTGACGGCGAAAGCACCAGAGTTATACTTTTTAACGCAGATAAGTTTTAATTTACCCATTTAATTTACAACCGAAGACGCTATGAGCCTCGATGAGGCTCATAGAGGTCATTATATATAATCAGGAGGTTTTTATGCCCAAAAAGAAAGTTGCATTGACCGATGAAGAAATGAAAAATAAGATTTTTTCCGAAAAGGAACTTTTTTCATCAACGATATTCGTTTTGAGAAGAATTGCTACGCTCAAATACGTCAAGTCGCCGACTAGTAAGAAAAAAGCCGAGTTGGTAGAAGCTATTATCGACAAGCAAAGACAGCAAGTCGAAGCGCAAAAGAGCGGTGACGAACAGCCTCGCGCAAAGGTTGTTAGACGTGCCGGTCGCTATTGCCAAACTCAAGTACCTACCGTCAATTACAAAGAAGAGAGTATTTTTCCTTTGCCACCCGTCAAACCCATTATGGTTGCCGACGTCAATAAGGGCGGAGATTTTGGCTATAGCACTTTTAGCACCGAAGAGATGTTGGAGAGGGGCGAGTGCGAGCGTAAGAGCGGTATACTAGAAATACTTGCCGACGGATACGGCTTCTTGAGAGCAGAAAATTGCGAATATAGCAACAAAGATACTTACGTGTCCAACAAAATAATCAAGACGCTTGGATTGAGAATGGGCGATATGGTCGAGGCTATCGCCAAGAAAAATGCCGAAAACAAACCGCCGGCAGTCATCGAAGTAGAAAAGGTCAACGGACTTGCTCCGACGAGTCTGCGCAATAGACCATACTTTGACAAGATGACGCCGATTTATCCCGATAGTAGACTCAAGCTGGAGGTCAGTGGAAGAAACAACGACTTCGCCATAAGATGCATAGACCTAATTGCCCCAATAGGCAAGGGGCAGAGAGCAATGATTGTTTCTCCGCCTAAGGCAGGTAAGACGACTTTGCTCAAGAAGATTGCCACGGCTATCACCGAAAATTACCCGGAGGTTGAGCTATTCGTATTGCTCGTGGACGAAAGACCGGAAGAAGTGACGGACATGCAGAGGTCAATCAAAGGCGAGGTGATATATTCTACCTTTGACGAAACGCCGGAGCACCATTGCAAGGCGGCGGAACTATTGATAGAAAAAGCCAAGAGATACGTCGAAACGGGAAAGGACGTGGTAATTATCATGGACTCTTTGACACGTCTTGCTCGTGCTTACAACCTCACCGTCGCACCTACCGGCAGAACGTTGTCGGGCGGTATCGATCCGGGAGCGTTGCATCCGCCAAAGAGATTTTTCGGTAGTGCAAGAAATATCGAAAACGGTGGTTCTTTGACTATTATCGCTACGGCACTCGTAGACACGGGCAGTCGTATGGACGAGGTAATTTACGAAGAATTTAAGGGTACGGGCAATATGGAAATTCACCTCGATAGAAAACTTTCCGAGAGAAGAATTTTCCCTGCCATAGACCTCAATCGTTCTAGTACCAGAAGGGAAGACTTGCTCTTGTCGCCTCAAGAACTAGGCGGTGTGTGGGCGATAAGAAGAATGTTGTCGGGTGGTGAAAATGCCGAGATGACGGAACAGCTCTTCAATATGATAGTCAAGACCAAGACCAATGAAGAGTTTATCGACCAACTCA
>JBJETR010000065.1:0-1515 GCA_051883415.1 Christensenellales bacterium
AGTCCTATCCAGACGACTTTGATCATGCGAGAATTGCTGATTTCTATGGAATAGTAGAAGCCTTCGAGCATGGTCATATAGTCTGCCCTCTTCTTTTCTTTGAGGGTACGGTCGGACATGACGACTTCTTTCATGGCTGAGATATATGGGTAAATCTGCTCTTTGATATTGTCGGAGAGCGGTAAATCCTTGACGGACGAAACGTCGGGCGTCTCTTCGGCTAAATCGTCTTGAAGTATCAAAGCAAAGGCTTCGATATAGGGCTCAAGAATGCTCTTGCAAAAGGTTTTGTAACCCTCCTCGTAGTCGGATACACCGTAATATTTGATAAAAAACGCATTGAGGTTGAGTTGGTTGCGGTCAATCTCAAACAACATACCCGTGACGAGAGCGACAATCTTCTTTTTGGAAGACGGAAGTCTAAAGCTTGCTCCCGACGAGGCGAGCTCAAACTCTTCGCGATAATTGAAGCCTTGGTTGCACTTGGCAACGAAGTCCATAAGACAAGGGGTGGACGCTACGTATCTAAGCAGACGCATAATATAATTGCCCGACATTACGTACTTGCTGGCAATAATCTCGTGGCATCTCATAGTAAATATTTGGTATGCTTGTTGCGTTTCTGCGTTCATAGTCACTCCTTGCATTTTATTATAGAATAAATAGCCAAAATAATCAACAAAAATTTATTGACTAGGCGTGCGAAGTATTTTATTGATTTTTGCAATAATATGTATTATAATATTGATAATCAATAATTTGGGAGATAGAATATGAAATCGGTTTCTGTTTTACTCAATACCACCGACAGCGTAAAGAGCTTTGTCGAGTTGCTGACAAAATACGACTACGAAATGGACCTGAGAAGCGGTAGATACGTCGTTGACGCCAAGTCTATACTAGGTATTTTTTCGCTTGACCTCAACCGTCCCGTCGTGCTTGAAATTTATGCCGACGAGTGTGACGAATTGCTAAACAAACTTCAACCCTTCATCGACTGAGTGCTATGTTTGACCAACAATCAATCAACAAGCTGATATTGCTGTATATATTCGACAAGATGGACGTGCCTCTTCAAGAGAACATCATAGTCGAGATGGCTACGGAAAATAGTTGGATAAATTATATGGAATGCAAAGAAAGCCTTGCAGACCTTATCAAGACGAGTTTCGTTGCCAATATCTCGCCGAGAAGTAGCACGCCCAGATATACTATTACCAGCGACGGCAGAGAGTGCCTAAATCACTTCTATACCGATATCAACTCTTCGGTGCGTGACAATATTACCGAGATTATCAAAGAAAATCGTATGAAGTATCGCAAAAAGCAAGACTACTTCTCCGATTATTACAAAAACGCCGACGGCACCTATACCGTAGTGCTAAAAATCGAGTCCACCACCATGCCGCTGATGGAACTAAAACTCAATATCCAAAATCGTAATACCGCCAAGTGGATATTCAAGAATTGGGCGGATAAAGCTCCACAAGTGTATGAGTTTATACAAGAAAATCT
>JBJETR010000066.1:0-29451 GCA_051883415.1 Christensenellales bacterium
TGACGGTTATATCTTCTCTCATATTACTCCTTGTTTTCCAATGCTCTCTTGAGCGTGGCAATATCCTCTCTATATCTTATTGCCATCTCAAAGTCAAGTCCCGCAGCCGCAACTTTCATAGCGGCGGTGAGTCTTTCTATCTCTTTGACTATATCTTTTTTGGTTTGCTTAGGCTTGTTTTCTTCTACTTTTTTGCTTATCTCCAAAGTATTGACGATAGGCTTGACTACCGTCTTAGGCACGATACCGTGCTCTTGGTTGTATCTATTTTGGATATTTCTTCTTCGATTGGTCTCGTCGATTGCTCGGCGCATACTGTCGGTAATAGTATCGGCATACATTACCACCTTTGCCTCGGCGTTTCTAGCCGCACGACCTATGGTCTGCACTAGCGAAGTTTCACTCCTCAAAAATCCCTCTTTGTCTGCGTCCAATATCGCCACCAAAGTGACTTCGGGTAGGTCTAAACCTTCTCGTAGTAAGTTGATGCCCACCAACACGTCAAAGTCGCCCTTGCGTAAACCTTGAATAATATCTATTCTCTCCAACGTGTCCACGTCAGAGTGCATATATCTCACTTTGATACGTCTTTCTTTGAGATACTCGGTAAGCGACTCTGCCATTTTTTTGGTAAGCGTTGTGACGAGTACCCTTCCGCCTTTGTCTACGTTGGTGTTTATCCTCGAAATAAGGTCGTCTATTTGTCCCTCGGTTGCCACAACTTCCACTTCGGGATCTAGTAGTCCCGTCGGTCTTATCAGCTGCTCTACGACTTGTCCCGCCTCTTGCAATTCGTAAGGCGCAGGGGTTGCCGATACGCAAATCATTTGTCCAACACGCTCGTCAAACTCATCGAATTTGAGTGGTCTATTGTCGTAAGCCGACGGCAAACGGAAACCAAAGTCTACGAGGTTGCGTTTGCGTGCCAAGTCGCCGTTGTACATTGCTCTAATCTGTGGCAAAGTCATATGGCTCTCGTCTACGAACAAAATAAAGTCCTTAGGGAAAAAGTCTAACAATGTATAAGGAGGTTGTCCCGGAACTCTGCCGTCAAAATAGCGAGAGTAGTTCTCGATACCGCTACAATAGCCCATTTCTCTAATCATCTCGACGTCGTAGCTAACTCTCTCTTGCAATCTTTGCGCTTCGAGAAGTTTGTTCTCTGCCTTAAACTGCTCTACTTGAGCTAGCATATCGAGGTTGATGCGTCTAAGCGCCTCTTCCATTTTTTGTTTCTGCACAACGTAGTGCGAAGCGGGAAAAATGTTGACGTGTTTGAGAGTGCATACCGCCTTGTTGGTGACGTAATCGAATTGCGATATCTTGTCTATTTCATCACCCCAAAACTCAATCCTCACGGCAAGCTGGGAGCTGTCTACCGGGAATATCTCCACCACGTCGCCACGCACTCTAAACTCAGCTCTGTTGAAGTCGATTTCGTTGCGTTTGTATTGTATTGCCACCAATTTGTCAATGAGCTCGTCCCTATCTATTTGCATGCCAGGTCGTAGCGAGATTGCCATGCTATAGTAATCTAGAGGCACTCCCAGACCGTAAATGCACGACACCGAAGCCACGACAATTACGTCTCTGCTCTCGCACAACGCACCCGTTGCAGAGTGGCGAAGCTTGTCTATCTCGTCGTTGATAGCAAGGTCCTTCTCTATATAGGTATCGGTGGTAGGGATATAGGCTTCGGGTTGATAATAATCGTAATACGAAACGAAGTATTCTACTCTATTATTGGGAAAAAATTCTCTAAATTCGTTGCAAAGTTGCGCCGCCAACGTTTTGTTGTGTGCAATGACAAGAGCCGGTCTTCCCAGCTCTTTGATGACGTTGGCCATTGTAAAGGTCTTTCCGCTTCCCGTCACGCCCAAGAGCACTTGGGTGCGCAGTCCGTCGTTGACGCCTTGTACCAACTTGGATATGGCTTGCGGTTGGTCTCCGCAAGGTTGGTAATCGGAATGAAGTTGCAACATAATCTAGATTATTGCCATATCGCCGATATAATCCTCGTGAGGATAAACGACGCTATCACGCCCGCCACGGTCAAAACTATCTTAAATTTGATGGCTCTCTTTTCGGCGGCTATTTGTCTACTAAAATCGTAGCCGGGTTGGAGAAGCGTGATACAATAATAAGTAATCCCCTTTTTTTCGGTTTCTATAATTTCAAAATATCCTTCGGTGGCAAGAAGTTTGAGCGCAGGATCAAGGTCGTCCCTATCAAAAGAGATTTTGAAAGAAACGTCTTTGAGCAAATCCAAAGGGCTGACGATACACACGCCGTCCTTCTCTATAGCTCTATTGTATATGGCTTTCATCAAAGCTTTAGTCTTTTTGCTAAGCATATCAACCACCTATCAGTGTAAGTATCGCATGCACAACGCCGCCACCTATACAGCCTCCCAGCAATCCGCCGAGAAGCCCGTAAACAAAGCTAGTCAATCTGCCGACTTTTTTGGTGGATTTGGCAGGTTCTACGCTCTGCGAAACGACTATGACGTTGCCCGCATTGTTGGTGACAACTTGACACGACTCGTCTTGCGTCACTATAGATTTGTACTCTTGCGACACGAGCGTCGCCTTGTCTGTCAAAGCAAAGCAAATCTCACTGTCGCTCTTATATTTTATATCAACGCAACCGTTGATTTTGAGTTGGTCTATCATTTCTTTGGCGTCGCCCTCGCCCGATAGAGAATGCAAATCCTCCCAATCCCTGATGGTGTATTTGCCTGCAGGGATTAGGTCGCATAGTCCACTCAAAAATGCAGTTGCCTGTTGAGATAACATTATTTCTCCACTCTGATAAGATTTTCGACGCTAACGACGTTCTTGAGTGCGGCAATCTCTTCAACCGCTGCCTTCATAGCCTTTTCTCTCGTCTTGTGCGTTACGAAAATGATAGGAATAATTTCGTTGTTTCTATCCTGTCTCATTTGGCTGATAGACACGTTGTGCTTCTTGAATACCCCCGCTATGTCGGCAATTACGCCCGATACGTCTCTTGCGTTGAGGCGGAGATAGTAGTCACTCTCAAAGTCTTCGATGATGTCGCCGGCAGTCATAACGTTGTTCATCTCGCCGTATCTTGCGTGTACTTCTTGTCTTGCACAGAATACTACGTCGCTGACGATAGCACTGCCCGTTGGCAATGCACCCGCGCCTCTACCGTAGAGCATGATGTCGCCCACTGCGTCACCAACTACGAACACTGCGTTGAAGGCGTCGTTGACGTTGGCAAGCGGGTGTTCTTTGGACAAGAATACAGGGTGAACTCTCGCCTCGATTTTGCCTTCTTTTTGCTTGGCAATGGCGAGAAGTTTGACTACGTAGCCGAGTTCTTTACCGATAGCGATGTCCTCTGCCGTTATCTTGGTGATACCCTCTCTATAGATGAGGTCGACCGGAAGTCTTTTGTTGAATGCAAGGCTAGACAAAATGCTGAGCTTGTAGCTTGAGTCGTAACCCTCAACGTCTGCCACGGGGTTGGCTTCGGCATATCCCAAAGCTTGAGCGTCCTTGAGTATCTCTTGGTAGCTTGCACCCTCTTGCGACATTCTCGTAAGAATGTAGTTGGTAGTGCCGTTGATGATAGCCTTTATCTCCAAAATATTGTTGGCTTGCATTGCTTGCGTCATCGTTCTGATGATAGGCATTCCACCACCCGTAGTTGCTTCATAGTACAAGCCTGCACCCGTCTTGGCTGCGGCAGCCTCTAACTCAGGCCAACTCTTGCAGAACATCTCTTTGTTAGAAGTTACTATGCTCTTGCCCGCTTCCAATGCTTTGAGCAAAAAGCTCTTGGCAGGCTCCAATCCGCCCATACATTCTACTACTATGTCAACGTTAGGATTGAGGGCAATTTCGTCCATACTAGACGCCAAAATCTTGAGGTCAAGACCAAGGTCGAGCACTCTCTCCTTTTTTAAGTCAAGCACGGCGGTAATCTCTACGTCCACGCCGTATTCCTCTTTGATTTGTTGTCTGCGGTCAATCAAAATTCTTGCAGTGCCTCCGCCTACTACGCCGAGGCCCAATATTGCTACTCCGACTTTTTTCATATATATCTCCTTTTATTCTTTTGCTTGGTTTTGATTGTTCATATTGTAGATGAGCTTCAGCCCGTTGAGGGTGAGCACTCTGTCAACTTTGTCTATGGTATTGTCATCGTCGTTGGAGGTTATCAATTCGCTAAGACCACCCGTAGCGATTACTTTGGCATCGGGGGCTTTCATCTCCTTCTTGATAGAAGCGACAATGTTTTTGACAAGTCCGATAAAGCCGTATATTATGCCCGATTGCATATTGCCTATCGTAGTCTTGCCTATTACGCTGTTAGGCTTGATAAGCTCGACGGTTGGCAGTTTGGCAGTGCTGTCCGTCAAAGAATTGAGCGAAGTCTTGATACCCGGGGCGATACAACCGCCCAAGAACTCTCCGCTTGCCGATATAGCGTTGAAGGTCGTTGCCGTACCGAAGTCGATGACTATACACGGTCCGCCGTACAACTTGTATGCCGCTACCGAATTGACTATTCTGTCCGCACCCACCTCTTGAGGATTGCTGTATTTGATATTGAGCCCCGTCTTGGTACCCGGTCCTACTATCATAGGCTTTTTGCCCACGTAATACTCGCACGCTCTCTCGAAGGTATAGTTGAGAGACGGCTGAACCGACGACATAATGACTCCCTCGAAGTCGTCTTTGCTAAGTCCTATCTCTTCAAAGAGATTTTTGATATATATACCTATTTCGTCCGAAGTCCTCGGTGCAGATACCGACAATCTCCAAGACGCTATCAACTTGTTGGCGTCGTACACGCCCAATTTGATGTTGGTATTGCCTATATCTATTACTAAAATCATAGCGTTGTCTTCCTGTCAATTTTTTTGAGTGCAAACACTATTGCGGGCACGATGATAGGAAAAGCTATAACTTCTATGACGAAGTTGACGCTAAAGAGCGTTGCTATCCATTGTGCGCTAATTGCCGTCCCTCCAAAAGTCTGTCCGTTGAAGAGCAACAACGCCATCAAGCCCACCAGCAAGGTGTTGGTCAAAACCCCGCACGCAGTAGCCGCTACGCTTATCGCCTTTTCGCTGACGAATAGTTGCTTTTTGTTGAGCAAAATCTCTTGTCCGTCCACCTCGCCGTACTTAGGTCTAAGTAGTTTGGAGAGCAAGTGATATACCGCATAGGCTACTATACCTATCATCACTCTCGGCACAATGCACACCAACGGGTTTTGGAACACGGGCGCTAGCAACGCTCCCGCTTTGACGGTGTACCAAGATATCAGGTTGGTAACCCCCAATAAAAGCCCCGTAACGATGGTCATCTTGAGATCTTCCATCTGTGCCATTATCAATACGGGCAGTATCATCAGTCCCAAAGTAACAGGTCCGAATGAGATTGGCACGAAATTGAAGATAATAATCAATGCCAACATAAAAGCCATTAAGGCTATGCGCTTAGATTTTTTCATACACACCTCGCTTGAATTCCTAATAAGGATATCCATCTATGTAAAAAATTATTTTGCAAGTATCCAATCTTACGTATCGGTACTTGGCATTATTATATCAACAAAGGCACGCCTTTTGCAAGCATTATTATAAAATATATATATTTAATTATTCCTCCTACCCCGTCTAATAAACCTGATTAGCTGCATTTACTAAACGTTAGGTTGCCGCACCAGCATCACTGATTATCAATTGAGAATTAAAATAATAACGTGCTTGTGTCAGCACGTCAAAATTTGCCAAAACAAAAAAATAACGGCTAAAAAGCCGTTGATGTCATATCTGCTATTCTACTGCTTCTCGTCGGTTAATTGATTTTGACATTCTGCATTTGCCGAGTTGTCCGACAGCTTTTTGTTGTAAAGAGCAAAGTTGATTGCATCCCAAATTAAGTCGATAATCGCTATCGGCAACATTATGCAAAGGCTATATTTCCAATACAGGTCGCGATAAATGGCAATGCACGCCACCCAACCGATGAATACGGTAAAGGTGATGATATACTTCCAAACTTGATAGGCTTTGGGCTTAATCGACACCGACAGCCACCATTGCAAAAAGTTGTACTTCATATTGATATTATAGTTTGCCGGACTAGAATAGTCAAGTATTGCACGAAAAAACACGCCGATTGCTCGGCGTGTCCTTTCTTATGTATCCGTTAGCAGCAGCCACAGCAGCAAAGCAACAGAATGATAGGTATGATGCAACAGATATTGCAGTTGTTGTTGCAACGTCTATCGCTCACTTCTACGTCGTCGTCGGTTGTTGCACGTCTGTCACGGTTGCAACAGCAACAGAGCAAAAGCAATACTATTAGTAAGCAACAGCAACAGTTGTTACCGCAACCGTTATTATTGTTATAACCTCCACCAAAGCAATTCATAGTGACCTCCTTTTTAGTAGATTTTCTATTTTACAATATGACCAAAACGCCTAAGGTGTGAATATTCTTTGACAAAGCTCAGCCAAATCAATATAATGGATATGATACTAAAATATATACGCAAGCCGGCGTATATAAAAAGGAGTAATTATGGCAAAATTGACAATGGAAAAATTGGTAGCACTTTGCAAAAGCCGTGGTTTCATATTTTCCGGTAGCGAAATCTACGGTGGACTTGCAAATACTTGGGACTACGGTCCTCTCGGCGTAGAACTCAAAAACAACGTAAAAAAAGCGTGGTGGAAAAAGTTCGTTCAAGAAAACCCTTACAACACCGGTCTTGACTGCGCTATTTTGATGAACCCTAACGTTTGGGTGGCAAGCGGACACGTGGGCGGATTTAGCGATCCTCTTATGGACTGCAAGAGCTGTAATTCCAGACACAGAGCCGACAACCTCATCGAAGACTACAATGCCAAAAAAGGTATCAACCTCAATATCGCGGGTTGGACCAACGAGCAAATGGAACAATATATCGTAGACAATAACATCGTATGTCCTGTCTGCGGCAAGTGCAACTTTACGGGCGTAAGACAATTCAACCTTATGTTCAAGACCTTCCAAGGCGTGACCGAAGATAGCAAAAATACCGTTTATCTCCGTCCGGAGACCGCACAAGGTATATTCGTCAACTTTGCCAACGTACAACGTTCGGCAAGAGCTAAAATACCGTTTGGTATAGCCCAAATCGGCAAATCCTTCCGTAACGAGATTACCCCTGGCAACTTCACCTTCCGTACCAGAGAGTTTGAGCAAATGGAACTAGAATTTTTCTGCAAGCCTGACACCGACCTGGAGTGGTTTGCTTATTGGAAAGAATTTTGCAAAAATTGGCTTCTCGAGCTTGGCATCAAGGAAGAGAACCTCAAACTTCGTGACCACGACAAAGAAGAACTCTCTTTCTATTCCAAAGCAACGACCGATTTCGAATTCTTGTTCCCGTTCGGTTGGGGAGAATTGTGGGGAATTGCCGACAGAACCGACTATGACCTCAATCAACATATCAAAACGAGTGGCAAAAACCTCGAATACACCGATCCTGTAACCAACGAAAAATACGTGCCTTACGTAGTTGAACCGTCCTTGGGTGCAGACCGTATGGTGCTCGCATTCTTGTGCAACGCATACGAAGAGCAAGAGCTCGAAGGCGGAGACACCCGTACCGTACTCCACTTGCACCACGCTCTCGCTCCATACAAAGTGGCAGTACTGCCTCTGCAAAAGAAGGCTCTCGGCGAAAAGTCCGAAGAAATCTTCCGTATGCTCTCTAAGAAGTTCTCTACCACCTACGACGAGACGGCAAGCATCGGCAAGAGATACAGACGTCAGGACGAAATCGGTACTCCTTACTGCGTGACCGTTGACTTCGAAACGCTCGACGACAATATGGTGACGGTAAGAGAAAGAGATAGTATGGCTCAAGTGAGAATACCTATCGACGGCTTGGTAGACTATCTGCAAAGCAATCTCGAGTATTGATTTATTAACAAATATCAACACGAAAATAGCGGACTTTATGGTCCGCTTATTTTTTGCTTAAGATTGATTTTGATAGATACGTATCGAGTTTTTGACGCATATCGACCTATTTTAGATGATTGTAAGGACAAACGGAAATACATATTCCGCATACGCTACCCCTACCTATACTTTGGAAGTGTTCCTTCATGTAGCGAGAGCATTTTTCCGCATCGAGTATGGTGTCGCGAGGCTGACCGCTCACGTAATTGTTGCCGACAATTGCTCCCGCGGGGCAAGCCTTGACGCACTCGTCACACCCTCCGCAACCGTTGACGATAGGTTGGTTGGTCACGCCGAGAGGATAGTCGGTGAGTACGGTAGCAAGTCTAATCTTGCTACCCCACTGAGGCGTAACCAATAGTCCGCTCTTGCCTATCCAACCGCTACCCGACAATACTGCCGCCGTCTTGTGAGGAAAAGCTCCCGCATATCTGTCGCTATCAGACGATTGAGAAGCAGGTATCATATAAGAGGTATAGCCCAACCGTTGAAGATATGTCTGGCAATAAAGTGCCAGCTGGTCGAGGCAAGCGTTGACTGTGCGATAGTGATGAAAATACTCGTATGTAGGCTTGTCGTCTATGCCTTGCAGTATGTAGTCGTTGAGTCGATATCCTATGGTAATCGCATAAGGAAAGCCTTTGGCTTGCTTTATTTCGCTCACGTCGCTAAAAGCAATGAGGCATGCGCCTCGGTCGTAAAGATTGTCGTATAGTTTTTGAATTTTGTCGTCCATAACTCAATTATATCTTATTTACGATTTTTTGCAACCAAAGAAATGTCAATGACAAAAAAACGCAGACGGTAGATGGTCTGCGCTTTCAAATATCGGTTATTTTAATTTTATTTTTTGATATTTTGAGGAAAAGTAACCGTAACGGTTGTACCCTCTCCGACCTTGCTGGCTATGTGCAAGTCGGCATCGTATAATGCACAGATATGTTTGACGATAGCAAGACCTAGTCCCGTGCCTCCCGTCTTTTTGGAGCGAGATTTGTCCACACGATAGAACCTCTCGCATAGTCTTGGTATATGCTCTTGTTCTATACCTATGCCCGTATCCGACACCGTCAATCGCACCTCGTCGTCACTATCGCCGATATCTACGTTGATTCTACCGCCCTCAACGTTGTAATTGACGGCGTTGGAACAAAGATTTTCTACCAATTCATATATCTTTTTGTAGTCGCCCTCCACGCAACCTTCGCCTTGAATGGTAGCAACGACGCCCTTTTTGCCCATACTCTCCGCAAGTTCGGCTACAGCTTCTTGAGCGACTTGTCGTAGGTCAACCTTGACAAGACTCGCCGTACTATCCTCTCCCCTTTCGTATTGACTGAGTTTGAGCATGTCGCCGATAAGCGTGGACAGCCTGGTACTTTCTTTGTATATCCTCTCAACTTGTTTTTGCGAAGATTCGTCAAGCGTTTGCTTACTTATCATCAATTCCGACAATCCTTGCATAGCCGTGACGGGCGTCTTAAGTTCGTGCGAGGCATTGGCAAAAAATTCGCTACGCATTGTCGCCGCTTGCTTTTGCAGCGTGACGTCGGTGATAATGACTACGCCCGCAACTATACCTATCAGTTCTTTGTCTTTGATTTTTTTGGTTGCAACTGCAAGCCACTTGTCGTGATACGGATATTCAAACGACTTTTCCTCTTCAAAGCCGTTGCGGATAGATTCCAATAGTTTGACGTCGTCGACCAGATATACCAGGTCTTTATCTGCAACCGACTGTTGTCCAAACAACTCGCAGGCACTCTTGTTGGCAAATACAATTTTTCCGTCGTTGCCAACGGCAATTATGCCTTGCGCAACGTTGTCAAGCACTATATTAAGCTTTCTATGTTCTTGTTTGGTTTTGTTTACGCTTTGCTCAATACTACTACTTAGTTCGTTGATTTTGCTTAGTACCATATATAGTTCCGGCTCTTTAGAATCGGTGACTATAGGTTTGTATTCTCCTTCTTCGAGGCTCTTCAGGCTAAGTCCTATCTCTGTAACCTTAGAAGAAAATCTATCGGCAATAACCCTCGCAATGACGGCTGAGGCAATAATCGCCAATACAACTACGGCAAGCATAATAGGTACGGCTACTGCCATGTAGTCGTCTACGGTGTCGCTTTTGACAGCCAGACGCACTACTATTGTTTCCCCGTCTTGCAAAGTGGTCTTTTGTGCGTAATACGTCATTTTGCAACCAAAAGTCTGCGAATATCGTTCCACAGAAGTAGGTGTACCCGCCAAAGCATTGACAACCTCTTCTCTATCTGCGTGGCTCTCCAATTTACTATCCGTATCGCTCTCGTATAACACTTGTCCCGTGGCGTCCAAAACGGTAATTCGGAAGGCGTCGTCTCCGCGAAACCCATCGAAGGAAGAAAAGTCATCGTTATCCTTGATCAATGCACATACCAAGTCGGTCTCCCTTTGCAATCTATCCTTTATCATCGACTTGGCGTTGAGATTTACTGCAAGCACGCCTACGCAAAACATAACGGCGATAATTGCCACTGCAAGACAAAATACTCTAACAAAAATCTTCTTTTTCATACTTCAAATCGGTATCCTACCCCTCTCACCGTTACGATACAATCCTTTGCACCGACATCTTTGATTTTTTCTCTAATTTGTGCCACGTGCATATCTAGCGTTCGGGTTTCGCCCATCCAATCTTCACCCCAAACCTCTCTAAATAGTTGTTCTCTCTCGACCGTAACTCCCGCATTGGCAACGAGCAGTTTGAATAACTTAAATTCTTTGAGCGTCAAACCTAAATCTTTTCCTTCGTAATAGGCTTTATAGACGTTGTTGTCCACCTCGAATCCGCCCATACCCGTCACGTAAAGCTTGGCTCTACGCAAGTTGGTCTTGACTCTCGCCAGCAGTTCTAACACCGAAAAAGGTTTGGACATATAGTCGTCCGCACCCTTATTGAGTCCTTTGACAAAGCTCATCTCGTCCGACTTAGCGCTTACGCATATAACGGGGACTTTGGCATCCTTTTGCCTAATTTTGGTCAAAATGGTATATCCGTCCATATCGGGCAACATTATATCCAATATAATGAGGTCGGGCTTTTGAGCAAAAAAAGCATCGAAAAAGTCCTTGCCGTTGTCAAACGTCCTTATTGCGTAATCGCTTTCAAAAGCTCCCTCATACACTTCGGTTATGCCTTCGTCATCCTCAACAATATAAATCAGCTCTTTCATTAGAATTTTTTGTGTACTCCCGTTTGGTAATATTTCGTCCACTCCGCTACGTTGACGGCGTGGTCGCCTATTCTTTCTAGATACTTGGCTATCATCATAAATTCGATAGCCTGGTCGGCGTGGTCGCCGTCGTGCTTGATGAGTTCTATCAAATCGGCTTTGACCTTGACGAAAAGTCTATCCATATCGTCGTCCATGGCAATCACTTCGTCGGCAAGTCTTGCATCGTCGTTGATAAAGGAATCTACGCTCGCCCTCGCCATGACAACGGCAAGCTTGCCCATTGCCGATATGTGAGACAGCTTAACCACGTATCCGTCGCCCTGCATAGTGGATACTATGTCGCCGATGTCGCTGGCTTGATCGCCAAATCTCTCTATGTCAGTTATCATTTTGAGCATAGCGGACACTTCTCTGAAGTCCTTGGCAACGGGCTGTTGCTTGAGCAAAATCCTCATACAACCTTGCTCTATATTCATCTCGTATTCGTCAATTATTTTGTCTGTCTGCGATATGCTTTTTCCCAACTCTTTGTCGTGATTTTCGATAGCCTGTATCGAGTTTTCTATCATTTTTTCACTCAATCTGCACATCTCAACCATACGAGTTTTGAGACTGTCTAGTTGCTCTTCAAAATACTTTCTAACACTCATCTACTTATCTCCATTATATCATTGTTTTGTAGCCTTATCAACTAATCAACCGAATCTACCCGTAATATATCTCTCTGTTTGTTCCTTGGCAGGCGAGGTAAATATATCGTCGGTATCACCGTATTCTATCAATTCTCCCAATAGAAAAAACGCTGTTTTATCGGCTATTCTGACGGCTTGTTGCATGTTGTGGGTGACTATAACCACCGTCAAATCTTTTTTGAGTTCTTCCATCAATTCTTCTATTTTGCCCGTAGAAATCGGATCGAGAGCCGACGTCGGTTCGTCCATCAACAGTATTTGCGGATTGGCGGCAAGCGAGCGAGCTATACATAGACGCTGTTGCTGTCCGCCCGACAAACCCAGAGCCGACTGCCTAAGTCTATCCTTGAGTTCGTCCCACATCGCTGCTTGTCTAAGCGACTTCTCTACTATCTCGTCGAGCTTAGCCCTTGACGTTATGCCAAAGGTCCGAGGACCGAATGCGATATTGTCGTATATCGTCATAGGAAACGGGTTGGGTTTTTGGAATACCATTCCCACGTTCTTACGCAATTCGTTGACGTCGATTTTTCCATATATATCAACGTCGCCCATCAAAAATTTTCCCTCTATTTTGCACCCCTCAACAAGGTCGTTCATTCTATTAAAGCACTTGAGAAAGGTAGATTTTCCACAACCCGACGGACCGATGAACGCCGTCACTTGCTTGGCAGGTATCTCGATATTGATATTTTTGAGGGCTTGAAAGTCCCCGTACCATAAATTGGCGTCTTTAACGCTCAAGTTTTGTCCAAGCGTTATCGTATTTTTGTCTTTTTTCATCATTTTTCTCCTTTGAGTCGTCTATTGAGTTTACCTGCTATCAACTCAGCCAATAGATTGAGTACTAGCACAACTACTATCAAGACTACCGCCGTTGCATAAGCCTCGTTGACGTACCAACCTTCGCCGGACAGTCTGTATAATGCGACAGCCAAGGTAGCATTGGAATCGAGGTAACTACTAGGGACAGCCGAGATGACCGAACCCATAGTATAAATGAACGGAGCCGATTCACTTATCACTCTACCCATGCTCAATATAATAGCCGATACTATTCCCGGCATGGCTGATGGTAAAACTACGGAAAATATTGTCCTCAATTTACCTGCTCCTAGTGCAAAGCTTCCCTCTCTCAGTCCACCCTCAACCGATTTTAGACTCTCTTGCGTAGATCTAACTATCGTAGGCAACAACATTATGCTTACGGTTAGCGAGCCCGCCAATATCGAGCCCGTGCCCTTGATGAGCGTAACGAAAGTAATCATTCCGAAAAGTCCGTATACTATCGAAGGTACGCCGTTGAGGATATCTATCGCTCCTTTTATCACCTTGACTATCCACGATTTTTTGGGTGCATATTCGTTTAGAAAAATCGCCGTGCCTATCCCGATAGGTATTGCTATAATCAAACTAAGTAATACCGTCATCAACGTTGTGACTATCGAAGGCAATATCGTTACTTGTTCGCTGTCAAACTCATATTTGCCAATGAGTAAATGCGGGTTTTGAATAAGAAACGGCGTGCCTTTGACAAGGATAAAGCCTATCACCAAGACAAGAGCAACGGCAGAGACGACTCCTGCGCCTATGGCTGCTACCCTGCCGATATTAGGGGTATTGAATAGATATCTAACCCTTTGTCTTGCGTCTTGGAGCGTGGCGATAGTTTTACGTACTTTGTCGTTGAATGAATTAGGCTTAGTCTTTTTTTCTCTCTTTCTACTTTGTTGCGACGAAATTTTGGAGACGGCTTTTTTAGATATTATAGAAAATATGACGTTGACTATCGTGACAAATAGCAACAAAATCACGCCCGTAGCTACCAATGCGCCTTGTTGCACTTCGCCTGCATATCCCATCTCCATAACGATATTGGCAGTCATAACTCTAAAACTGTTGAATAGGCTTTGAGGGTATGCCACGGAATTGCCCGCTACCATAACTACCGCCATAGTTTCTCCCAACGCTCTGCCTATTCCTAACACCAAAGAAGCGGTAACGCCCGACCTAGCCGCCCTGGTCATAACGCCGAACACCGCCCCCGTATGAGTTGCGCCTATTGCCAATGCCCCTTCGTAAAAGCTCCTTGGCACGGCGTTGAAAGAGGTGACGGACAAAGATACTATGGTTGGCATAATCATAATGCCAAGTATAAGCGAAGTCGCAAGTAGACCGCTTCCGTTGTTGGGGGCTATCTTGGCAAGTAGCGGCAATAAAAATACTATGCCGAAAAAGCCGTACACCACGCTTGGTATACCCGCCAAAAGATTGATGACGGAAGAAAAGACTTTTTTTAGCTTTTTGGGACAATAAAACGATATAAATACCGCCGTAAAATAACCTAGGGTTCCGCCTACGAGCAACGCTCCCACCGTCGTGGCAAGCGTCGAAATTATCATCTTAAATATGCCGTAACTGCCCGCTAGCGTAGGCGTATCCAACTTGTCAAGTCTATCGGGCGACCACACGTCTCCCGTTACGAATTGAAAAAATCCTATCTTGCTAAGAGCAGGTATGCTCTTGATAAGCATAAATACAAAAATGGCTACGACGGCGATTATACAAATAACCGCCGAAGCACCAAAGAATATTTTGCCTAATTTTTCTTTTAGTTTCGTATTCATATCAACCGTTCAACTGACTAAATTTGACGATTTTTCCGCTAAAGATATCGTACAACTGACCTAGAGTCACGTCGCTGACCGCATTATTTTGCACGTTGACGATAACTGCAACCGCATCGAGGCAAACGTTGAAGCTGTCAATACCTTCTTCGTCTACCGCCGCACTAGACAATCCTATTACGTTGCCGTTTCTATCGTTTTCAACCGCACTCTTACCAACCGAAGAGCCCTGCAGGTCAAGCGTGAACAAGTCGTCTGCACTTCTGCCATACAAGCCGGCATAGCCAGCCATTGCCTTTTTGATAAATTTTTCCATAGAAGTCGAGCCGTTGATTACCACTTTGTCGCCTTGCGGAAGCTCTGCCTTTGGAACAAAATCTTCGACCTGTATTGGGTTTTTGCCTCTTTTTGCAGGATCATCAAGGAAGATACAGCCTGCTTCTTCGGCGTGAGTACTACTAGCATCACTCTTGAGGTAGCTAAGAAAATCCTTAGCCAAATCGCTAAGCGTAACGCTACTATTAGTCATTATTACAAAAGGTCTTTGGATAGAATAGGTGCCATCCAGCACGCTATCTGCAGAAGGTGTTACGCCACCGACTTTGAGCACTTTGACGGTATCGTTGACCGAACCGAGCGATACGTAGCCTATTGCATTGACGTCGGTTGCCACCTTGCTGAGTACGTTACCCGTCTCCTTTTGGATATCGGCGGTGGAGGTCGTATTATATACCTTTTTGCCGTCAACTTTCATCTCCAAATAGTTGCCTGCCCCGTCGGTGACAACCTTGTCGAATGCTTCTCTCGTGCCACTGCCCTGTTCTCTTGCAACGACGGTGATATTCTTTTCTCCGACGCCACATGCGCTCAATAGAACGACGGAACATATCATCGTTGCTAGTATTGTAATAATTGCTACAATCTTTTTAATCGTATTCATTGTCTTTCTCCTTTTTTGTTGTCGACTTGATTATAGAATTATGCAACGTTTGCAACTATCACCTTTGTGTAGAGAGAACGTAAGTTTTTTGTAAACTCAAAAAGTACAAAAAAACAGCCGTCCTTACGAACGGCTGATTGTCTATTATTTCGTTTTGACGATTGGTCTTAACCTTTGGTAGAATAGTTAGGCGCTTCTTTGGTGATGCTAATGTCGTGTGGATGGCTTTCTACGAGAGCGGCGCTAGAAATCTTGACGAACTGCGATTCTTTACGCAACTTCTCGATATTGCTCATACCACAGTATCCCATACCCGATCTGAGACCGCCCATGAGTTGGTAGATGACGTCGGATACGCTTCCTCTGAACGGAACACGACCTTCGACTCCTTCCGGCACAAGCTTCTTGGAGTTGGTCTGGAAATATCTATCCTTGCTACCTGCCGCCATTGCGCCGAGCGAGCCCATACCTCTATAAACCTTGTAGCTTCTACCTTGGAAAATCTCTATATCGCCCGGAGTTTCCTCAGTACCTGCAAACAAGCTGCCGAGCATAACCGCACTAGCGCCTGCGCCCAAAGCCTTGACGATATCGCCCGAATATTTGATACCGCCGTCGGCGATGATTCTCTTGCCGAGTTTGTCAGCCATCTCTGCGCAGTCCATTACTGCGGTGACCTGAGGCACGCCGATACCTGCAATGATACGAGTGGTACAGATAGAGCCAGGTCCTATACCTACCTTGACTACGTCTGCACCGTTGTCGATGAGAGCCTTAGTCGCCTCTGCGGTAGCCACGTTACCTACGATGAGAGGAAGGTTTGGAAATTGTTTCTTGACTTTGGCAACGGTGTCAAGCACGCCCTTGCTGTGTCCGTGAGCCGTGTCGATAGTCACGATATCAACTTTGGCGTTGACAAGTGCCGATACTCTGTCGAGAATATCCGCCGTCACACCTACCGCAGCACCTGCCAACAATCTGCCGTTGGCATCCTTGGCACTGTTAGGATATTTGATAGCCTTCTCGATATCTTTGATTGTTATGAGTCCTTTGAGATTGAAGTCTTGGTCTACCAAAGGCAACTTCTCTATTCTGTGAGCGGCAAGTATGCCTTGCGCTTGCTCCAACGTCGTACCAACGGGTGCGGTAACGAGTCCGTCTTTGGTCATGCAGTCGCCGATGCGTTTGGTCATATCCGTCTCAAATCTTAGGTCACGGTTGGTGATGATTCCGACGAGTTTTCCGTTTACCGTAACGGGTACACCGCTGATTCGAAATCTACGCATGAGGTTGTTGGCGTCCTCGAGAGTATTGTTTGGTCCCAAAGAAAAGGGATTGGTGATAACTCCGTTTTCGCTTCTCTTAACCTTGTCCACTTGTTCTGCTTGCGCTTCGATAGTCATATTCTTATGAATCATACCGATACCGCCTTCTCTTGCGATAGCAATGGCAAGTTCGTATTCGGTGACCGTATCCATCGAGGCACTGAGAAGTGGGATATTGAGATTGATACCGTCGCACAACTTGGTCGACAAATCTACCTGATGAGGCAAAACTTCCGAATATCTCGGAATGAGCAAAACGTCGTCAAAAGTCAAACCTTCTTTCAAAATCTTTGACATAACAAAAAATTCTCCTTTGCACTTTTTCTAATTTTAGCCAAATAAAAAAAATAAGTCAAACGATTGCAATGCCAAAATACAGATTTTCTTATTTATCCAATCATTTTCCAAAAAAGTCCCAATCGACTCTCAAGACGCAATTATTTTGAACTAGGTACACTAAAAAATAAATATATAAAAGGGATTGAAAAAAGTAAACGAGTGTGATATGATATTATATAATGATAATTGATTAGCGGAGTTTAGTATGACGGAACAATTACAAAACAAAATCAACGAAATTATAAGCAAGATGACTTTGGAACAAAAAGCCGGACTTTGTTCGGGCAAAGATTTTTGGACGACCAAGCCTATTGCCGATTTGGGCGTACCTTCGATAATGGTATCCGACGGACCTCACGGACTGCGCAAAGAAAACAATGAGGACGAATCGCTGGCAATGAAATTATCCTACCCTGCCACTGCCTTTCCTCCTGCCGTCAACCTTGCAAGTTCTTGGAATCCCGACCTTGCTTATAAGATGGGTGAATGCCTCGCCGACCAATGCAAAGACCAACAGGTCAGCGTAATCTTAGGTCCCGGCACCAACATCAAGCGTTCGCCACTGTGTGGACGTAACTTCGAATATCTATCGGAAGATCCTTATCTTGCGGGAAAATTCGCAAGAAAATACATAGAAGGCGTGCAAGACAACAACGTCGGCACTTCCCTCAAGCACTTCTGCGCCAACAACCAAGAAAGATTGCGTATGACTATATCTGCATACGTAGACGAGCGTACTTTGAGAGAGATTTATCTTGCTCCGTTCGAAGAAGCAGTCAAGGCAAAGCCTTGGACGGTGATGTGTGCATACAACCGCGTCAACAACGTCTTTTGCTCCGACAACAAGCGTCTTTTGACGGATATTTTGCGTGACGAATGGGGATTTGACGGTATAGTCGTATCAGATTGGAACGCAGTCAACGACCGTGTAGAAGGCATACTAGCCGGTATGGATTTGGAGATGCCAAGCAGTGGTGGCGAAAACGATAAGCGTATCGTAAACGCCGTCAAAAACGGTAAAATAACCGAAGCAGACCTTGACAAAGTGGTAGCACGTCTATTAGAATTTGTTTTCAAAGCGCAAGAGAATGCTGTAACCGACTACCAAGCCGACTACGACAACGCTCACCTTGTAGCTAGAAAAATTGCTGAAGAATCAATAATTTTGCTCAAAAACGAGGGCAAGATTTTGCCTTGGAAGGACTGCGACGACGTTGTAGTAATAGGCAATATCGCCAAAGAATTCCGCTATCAAGGTAGCGGAAGTTCCCGTATCAATCCTTACGACTTGGTTAGCTTCGTAGACAACCTCGACAAGCTTGGCGTAAGATATCAATATGCGCAAGGCTACAATCCTAAGGGCAACGAACGCAACGATGAGCTCTTCGACGAGGCAGTGGCCCTTGCAAAACAAGGCAAGAAGACAGTTATGTTCGTAGGTTTGACCGACGACTATGAGTCGGAAGGTTACGATAGACACCACTTGCGTATCCCTGAGTCGCACGTAGAGCTTCTCAAAGAAGTGTGTGCAGTCAACCCTAATACGGTAGTCGTTTTGCTCGGCGGCTCTCCTGTCGAGATGCCATGGGCAGACGACGTCAAGTGCCTTGTCAACGCATATCTCCCGGGCGAAGCAGGCGGCGAAGCAATCTTCAATATCTTGACGGGCAAAGTCAACCCAAGCGGAAAGCTCGCCGAGACCTACCCTATCGCACTCGAGGACTATATCGGCTCGCAATACTTCCCAATGGGACCAAAAGCGGTAGAATACAGAGAGGGCTTGTTCGTAGGTTATAGATATTACGATACCGCACGTAAGGACGTACGTTTCCCATTCGGTTACGGCTTGTCGTACACCACTTTTGAGTACAGCGACTTGCAAGTAGACGGCTACACCGTGTCTTACACTATCACCAATACGGGCGACAGAGACGGCGCGGAAGTCAGCCAAATATATATCCGAGACAACACTCCTGTAGTATTCAAAGCCGACAAAGAACTCAAAGGTTTCAACAAGACCTACCTCAAAGCGGGCGAAAGCAAGCGTGTGTCCTACGAGCTCAACGAGAGAAGTTTCTCCTTCTACAACACACAGACAAACTCCTGGTATGCAAGTAGCGGTACTTATACAATCATGGTTGCAAGCAGTAGCCGTGACGTAAGACTTAGCCAACAAGTCGAGATGACCTTTAGCGAGAGTCAACAAGTACCCGACTACAAAGCAATCTGCCCTGTATACTACGATTTGGCTAACGTTACCGAAATCGATGAAGCTCAATTCAAATCGCTATACGGTGGAGAAATCAAGTCCAACGCTCCTACCAAGCGAGGTGACTTTGACAGCAACACCACTGTAGGTGAGCTGCAATGCTGTATAATAGGTAAAATATTTATGGCGGTTGCGCCAAGCGTAATCAGAAGCCAAGTGCCCGACGCCGATGAGACGACAATGATAATGCTAAGACAAGGCATGACCGAATTCCCTATCCGTGGACTTGGCGGCGTCACCAGCGGTCTATTGTCCTTCGACTTCCTCGACGGTATGGTATTGTGGGCAAATAAGCATAGGCTCAAAGCTCTCGGCAAACTCTTCGTCGGATTGATCAAATCTCTCCAAAACCTCTCTCGCAGTCAAAAAGAGCGTAGAGAAATTGCAAGTCAGCTTCGTCAAGCCAAGAAGGAACAGAAAAAAGCCGACAAATTGGCTCAAAAAGAAGAAAAGCTTGCAGCTAAAGCAAAAGCTACGGAAAAGGATAGCGAAAAGAATAGTTCCAACGAATAATCTAATCGCCAAGTTCAATTATAATTATATTGATTATATTTAATCAAAAGCACACTACAAATCGCAGTGTGCTTTTGATTTAGGTCAAAAATCTCGATACGTATTGCGTTTTTGACAATTTCTAATTTATTTTTCTATACAATGTTCTCTCTTGCTCACCACTTCGCCGTTAGACACGTTGACGAGTACCGACCAATAATCGCTGGTGGAAGCGATGAAAGAAACGTACCAATAAGAGTCGTCACCACCGTTTTTGTCGGACACCATTTTGATATACACTTCTCTGGCTAAACCATTGTCACTTGCCAAGGCTTGGTCTATCTTGTCCTTAAAGGTATTGTAGGCAATCTCCAAAGCCTCTGCACTACCTATACCTTGTGACATTTTGTCTGCTAGTTCGATAGTAACTTCTTGGTCGTCGTATTTGACTTTTACCTGCAATACTCTACCTATATTAGCTATCCCTTCGATATCGTCAACGAACAATACACCCAATCTATCTTTGGTCAACTCACCTTCGAGAGTTCCTTTTTCGCCCACGATAGTGTATTTGTAAGTCTTGTCAAGCAATTCGGCTTTGTTTGGCTTGACTGTCAAATCAGTCTTTTCTACCAGCTTGCCTACTTTGCCGTCCGCAACGAAAAGTTCTTCTTGCATAGTCTGGTTGATACTCACTCTAAAGTCGTCGTTACCGCCCTCTAGAAGCATAGTTTGTCTTAGACTGACCAAATCGTTTACTTTCTCAAGATTGCTCTTTTGTTGCATGCAGCCACCCAAAACAACTAAAAGTACCAAAGTGAGCGACAATATCACAAGTGCTTTTTTGTTCATAAAAAACCTCCCTTCTTTACAATCTAACTCTATGCTAAGAAAGGAGGATTTATAACCTCATTAGGACGGTTTGTCCAAAATATTGCAAAAAATCAACGTTAGGGGTATTTGGTCTAAATTGTCATTTTCGGATTATTCAGAGCACTATGATTATTTAAAATACTTATTCTCAATAGCGGTAATTTTGTCAACTCTACCTGCGTGTCTTCCTCCGCCGAACTCGGTATCTAGCCAAATCTCTACCATTTTTACCGCTTTTTCTACGCTCAGCACTCTACCGCCCAACGCAATAATATTGGCGTTGTTGTGCTCTGCGCACATTTGTGCGGTAAATTCATCGTGACATACCGCCGCTCTAATCCCCTTGACCTTATTGGCGGCAATGGATATTCCTATACCCGTACCGCAAAGGACTATTCCCTTGTCGGCTTGTCCTCCTGACACAAGCTCTGCCACCTTGAGCGCATAGTCGGGATAATCTACCGATTCTCCCTGACAACCGCAATCAATGACCTCTATACCTCTCTTGTTTAGCATCTCAACTATGGCAGGCTTAAGTATAAATCCGCCGTGATCGCAACCTATAGCAATTTTCATATCATCCTCCGTATAATATTATATAATTATCAATATACTACGCAACTTGCGCAGATTTTTAGTTTTTACTTGAGTCCTTCATTTTTTGGACTTCTTCAATAATGGTCGGCATAACTCTACCTATCTTGTCAGCCGTCTCCAAATACACTTGATAGGATTGTCCGTAGGGATCGTCTACGTCGCCTTCGGCTGAAAAATCCGCTACGCAATAAGTCTTGCCTGGAGCTACTTGCATGAGTGCGTCTTTTTGCCACCTCTCCATAGTGACGAAATAGTCGGTTTGGTCTATCATTTTTTGAGTGATAGGTTGGGAAGTATGAGTAAAAAAGATACCCATAGACTCAATTATTTTTTTGCTATGCTCCGCCATCTCGTGTCCGTAAGAACACGACAAGCCCGCACTATCCACGTCAATATCCAAGCCGTTATCCTCAACGTATTTTTGTGCAATAGCTTGGGCTAGAGGCGACCTGCACGTATTGCCGGTACATACGAAAACTATCTTCATACTCTCTTTCCTCCGCTAGCTTTGATTACTCTATTCATCACCGACATCATCACACCGCTATCGCCGAAGTCCTGGCATATTATATAGTCGGATGTCTCTTGTGCCTCGTGCATTGCACCATATATATTTCTCGCTACTTGCTTGTCGTCGTCACCAACGTCAATAGCCCTTCTATCACCGATTTCTTGACGCCAAATAGTCGAACAAATCAATACAGGTCGACAATTTTTAGATTTTTGGTCATATTCTGCCACTGCACTTTCTAGGTCTTTTGCCACCACCATATTGCAAGTTGGCGCATAGTGTTTGTATTTCATTCCCGGAGCTTTAGCTACCACTACTTCTCCCGTAAAGTTGACAACTTGTCCGAGCACTTTGGCAAGGTCTTGAGCCGTGATTGCACCCGGTCTTAGTATAGTCGGCACGTCGGTCGTGGTATCCACGATAGTAGATTCTATACCTACGTTGCAGTTGCCACCGTCGATGATGAGCGGTATTCTACCTTGCATATCGTCGTATACGTGTTTGGCGCTGGTAGGCGAAATATGCGTTGAAGTGTTGGCTGAAGGCGCTGCTATAGGTAAACCACATTCTCTTATAAAATCCCTAGCCACGGGGTGCATAGGCATTCTTATACCTACGGTAGAGAGTCCCGCACTGACGTTGGCAGGAATCTTGTCCGACTTAGGCATAATTACGGTGATAGGTCCCGGCATAAAATTGTCTATTATTGCTTGTGCGTAAGGGCTGATATAGTCGACAAGTGGCGCTATATCCTCTTTATCCGCCACGTGTACTATCAACGGATTATCGCCAGGTCTACCCTTAGCTTGGAATATTTTGGCAACGGCATCTCTGTCAAAAGCGTTGGCACCCAAACCGTAAACCGTCTCGGTAGGAAAAGCGACGACCTCACCTTGGCAGATGAGTTCTCTTGCTCTTTTTAATGCAATTTTACCTTGTAATACTTCCGTTTTCATTTATACCACGAATACAGTTATCATTCCTATTATAGTACCAACTAGTACGCCCGTCCAAGACTTTTCTCCGTCACGGTAGACGTCCTTAAGCAATTCTTTGAATACTACGAATAGCATCGCACCCGACGCAATCGCCAAAGATATTGACAAAAATGTCTCAGATATACCCGACACTCCGTAGCCTATTATTGCCCCTAACACGGTTGGCGCACCTGCCAAAAGCCCACTGATAATCACGCTTTTGTTCTCAAACTTGCTTGCTCTTAGCGTAGCCCCGATAGCCACACCCTCTATCACGTTGTGCGATGCGAGCAATATAGTAAATGCCGTACTCATCTCCAAGGTTTCGAGTGCCCCCAGCGCAATACCTTCGGGAAAATCGTGCAATGACATCGCAAGTAATATTATTATCCCCGTGCCGTAGTCGGGGCGAGCATGCGCCTTGGATTGCACTTTGCCGTCGATAAACTTCGCCATAAGCGCTATCATTACAAGTGAGATAACTAGCGATATACCTACAACGACGACGTTGGACTGCTCTATAGCGCACGGCAACATATCAAACACTACCATGGCAAGCATAAAACCTGCCGAAAAGCCAAGCACCACGCTCAATTGCGATTCTTCTTTGACTCTCACCAACAGAGCAAATACTATGCCCAAAAATGTTGCAACTACTCCACTTGCCAAGGCAAGCACAACGGAATTTATCATATATATTTTAACCTCATTGACAACAATATGCAATAAAAAGTACCAAAAATAACAAAAAATATCCTTATACTGTTTCAAAACTTAATTTTGAAAAATTTTTTTGTTCTTTAAAAATTTTTATATATTTACAAAACATAAATAATATGCTAAAATAGATATAATAAAATTTGGGAGTATATTATGTTATCTAGCGCATTGTTATCTACAACAGTTGCAAAAACCGCCGAAGAGGCTTCTTCCGGCGACTTTCTTGAAATGATCAAGACCATTATGATGGGAGATATCTCTATCGGTCCTCTCACACTTCCTATGTGGTCTTTGCTAGCAATAGTAGTCGGTATCTTCATTATCGGCGCTATTATAGTTGGCGTTTTGGGCAAAAAGCGTGTGTCGCACTCCGAACTCAGCAACGCAGACGAGATTGTCAAGGACGTGCAAATTAAGTATGCGATGTCAAAAAAACAATACAAGAACCCTACTCCTGCTTACGTGGAAAATAAAGAAATTCCTAATCCGGAGTCAGCTGCTACGCCTATCGAAGAGCTGGCGGAACAACTCTTTGCGACTAAACAAGAGGCTCCTGTTGACAATACCACGGGCGTAGAGGTCAACGAAGCCACCATAGAAGAAAATTGCGAGGAGAACGTTGAGCCTCAAGAAAAAACGGAAGAACAAACCGAAGAAAACTTAGAGAATGCCGAAACAACTCAGCAAACCGAAGAAAAACAACCTGAAGAGGAAATCGAAGTTCCTGTATCCGATAGATACGAAAAAGACGTAAACTTTGACGACCTCGAAATGGACGATTTGCTTGACGAAATGTTTGAAGAAAAGGCTGAAGAACCTGCTACCGAGCCTGTCGTTGAAGAAAATGTCGAAGAGCCTACTCCTGAGCCTGTAGTTGAAGAAAAGGTTGAAGAGCCTGCTCCTGAGCCTGTCGTTGAAGAAAAGGTTGAGGAACCTGCTCCTGAGTCTGTAGTTGAAGAAAAGGTTGAAGAACCTGCTCCTGAGCCTGTAGTTGAAGAAAAGGTTGAAGAGCCTGCTCCTGAGCCTGTCGTAGAAGAAAAGGTTGAAGAACCTGCTCCTGAGCCTGTCGTTGAAGAAAAGGTTGAGGAACCTGCTCCAGAGCCTGTCGTTGAAGAAAAGGTTGAGAAACCTGCTACCGAGCCTGTCGTTGAAGAAAAGGCTGAAGAGCCTGCTCCTGAGCCTGTCGTTGAAGAAAAGGTCGAAGAGCCTACTCCTGAGCCTGTCGTTGAAGAAAAGGTTGAAGAGCCTACTCCTGAGCCTATCGTAGAAGAAAAGGTTGAAGAGCCTGCTCCTGAGCCTGTTGTAGAAGAAGTTGCGGCAGAGCAAGCCCCTACTCCTTCCAATAAGATACAAGCTACTCTAACCTCAAGCGCACCGGTTATCAAGCCTTCGAGCTCCAAAAAAGCGCCTGTTGCCAAGAAAGCAAACCTTATCAAAGCACCGTCTAGCCGTCCTGCCAACGCTAAGACCAAAAAGGCAAGCCAAGCCAAGGCAATTTCTACTCAAGCCAAAGCTACCCCTGCCAACACTATATCCAACTTTGCACCAATTACAATGGTCAACAATGACAAAGCAGTTACCATAATCAAACTTTTCGGTGACAAGATTGATCCTAAGCAAGGCAAATTCGTCGTTGAACAAATCTCTAACGAGTTGGTTAAGCCGTTTAGATTTGTCATCAAAGACAAGCAAGGCGTTACCGTATTCGTTTCGGAAGGCTACAAGATTAGACCAAGAGCCAGACAAATCGAAACGTTGCGTAAAGCCGTTGACCAAGGTAGTATAATTTATGGAAAAGATGCCAACGGCTATTTTACCTACAAATTGATGACGCCTGACAACAAGGTATTTGGTTCGGGTATGCCAAATAGAAGCTTGGAGGCAGCTCAAAAGGACGGCGAATTCCTCAAAGTAGCCGCAGCTAAAATCAATTATATCGAAGATCCAACGGCTTAAGTTAATGATTAGCAAAAAGGAAGAGTCTAACGGCTCTTCCTTTTTTGTATAGTTTGTAGTTTAGTTGATATTATATACGTTATGGCATGACGTCGTTGCACTACTTTTTGTATAGCCTTGCATGCGATACGTCGCAACTGAGTGGTAACGACGACTCTCGTATTGAGCAAAACTTTCAGCCAACCAATTATAACAATTTAATCGAGTGCTTTTTTGAATGTCACCGTCATCTTAGTACCGACGCCAAGCTGGCTTTCTACGGCGATTTTAGCGTCGTGCATTTGCAAAATATGTTTGACGATTGCTAGTCCCAAACCGGTAGAAGATTCTTCCGTTCTCGTCCTCGCCTCATCTACCTTATAGAACCTCTCAAAGAGTCTATCGTGATGCTCTTTTGCAATGCCTATACCGTTGTCAGCGACGCTCAAAACTACCGAATTGTCGGTCTTTTGCACTTTTACAACGACTTTTCCGTCCTCTTTATTGTACTTGATAGCGTTGTTGAGTAGGTTTTCGACTACGGTCTTTATCATATCCTCTTTGCCAACGATATACGCCTCTTCACCTTCTACTCTCACGCTGATATTTTTGTTAGCCGCCACGTCTTTTTGCTCTTCGACCGTCTTTTGGCACAGTTGCATAAGTTCGATTCTTTTGTCCTTTTCCACCTCTTGTTCTGCTTCCAAACGGCTCAATTTGAGCATATCGTTGATAAGCTCCCTCATCTTTTGAGCATTTTTGTTGATTTCGCTAGCACATTTGTCAATTGTCTTGGGATCAGAATGCATCTGCAAGATTTCGGAATAACCCACTATCGCAGTGAGCGGGGTTTTAAGCTCGTGCGACGCATTGGCAAAAAATTCGTTCCTAATCTTTTCGGCGTTGAATGCTTGAGTTACGTCGGTAAAGACCAAAATCATTTTGATATTACTAAACTCTAATTCGCTCTCGTCGTCAAACGGAACAGCCTCAACTAGATATATTTTGCCGTTTCGCTCCACAAAAACTTCGACTTTACTCTTGTTGTTGACGGCTTGTTTTATCGTTGCCACGGCTTCTAGAGTAAAGAATTCTTCTACGCTTGCGCCCGACAGGTCGTCTTGTTCAAAAATAGCATTAACCACGCTGTTTGTGAGCATAACGGTGCCCATCTTGCTTATTGCCATTACACCTTGGTTGACTGCTTTGAGCAAAAATCTCGACTTGGATTGCTCTTGTCTAAGTTCTATCACCGAATTGGATATCTGGTCGCTGATTTCGCCTATTTGCCCAAATAGATTGTCTATATCTTCGTCGCCGTACGAGACAATATTGGCTTTTTTGTAATTGCCGTTGACGATTTCCTTCAACGAGTTGCCGACCTCTCCTATCGGTTCTACAGCGACCTTGATTGCGGAATTGATGATAATATTTGCCCCTACGAAGACCACCAAGAGTACAGCCAAAGCAAACACTATTACTATCCTCATCATGCTGCTGTTGTAAAAAAATACCGTGCTAGTCATAACGATAAGCTCTTGCGACGTGTCTATCGCGGGATTGCTCACCAAAGTACATTTTACAAGTATCGTTTTACCTTCTCTACGTAGTTGTTTAATATAACTAAATGTTTGTTTTTCTCTCGTGGCATCGCAAAGTTTATTTTTGAGCGTTTCGTCACTGAGCAGACCGTACTCGATAGAATTAGCTAAAATTTCGTTGTTAGAATCCAAAATACAAACGCCGACAATATGATTGTTGACCTCTGCCACGTACTCTTCCACCTGCCTAACGTTGGTCATTTTCGCAATATCCGAAGATATTGTATTATTGGCCTTGGTAAGATTGTCCTTGACGGTGGTAAGATTGATATAATATAAAACACCAATGCTTATGCCGGTGCTTATCAGCAAAGCAATGGTGGTGATAATAACTATTTTTAGTAGTAGTTTATTTTTCATAATTCACTTTGCAAAACTTGTAGCCTACACCTCTCACGGTTGCTATGTATTTGATTGGAGTAAACTCTTCAAGCTTGCTTCTAAGTGACTTAATGTGCATATCTAGTGTGCGAGTTTCGCCAAAATACTCATAGTCCCACACCTTTCTCAAAATCGTTTCTCTATCTACGACTTTATCAATATTTTGCATCAAAAGCTGCAACAATTTGTACTCTTTGAGCGTCAAATTGACTTGTTGTCCGCCCACGGTCACGATATGCTCGTCGTCGTTGATAACTATATCGTTGTAAGCAATAATCTTGTTTTCGCCCTTACCACCGACTTTGCGCAAATTGGCTTTGACTCTTGCAACAAGCTCAAACATTCCAAAAGGTTTTTCGATATAATCGTCGGCACCCATATCGAGTCCTTTGACCTTGATAGCCTCGTCGCCCTTTGCAGACACGATTATTACGGGGATATCTTGCGTGTTTTTGTCTTCTTTTATCTTTTTGAGGGCGCTCAAACCGTCCATACCCGGCAACATCAAGTCAAGTATAATCAAATCGGCGCTATATTTGTTGAGACAGTCAAACATTGTCTCTGCCATAACAAACGTAGAGATATTAAACTCTTCTTGCGAAAAAGCCATTTCGTACATATCCCTAATGCTTTTATCGTCCTCAACTATAAAAATATTGTATTGCATTTTGCACCTCAATTAACTTTTATATTATATCATAATAAAAATATAAAGTAAATAGCCCGATAAAAAATAAACTTCAATCAAATCTTTTCTATCGTAAAATATTCATCAATAAACTGCCATACTTCGTCGTCGTACTCACCGCCGATAGAATAGTTGTCGCTATTGAAGCCATGTCCCGCATTTTCAATAATTTTCAAAGTGCAATGTTCGTACTTATTCGCTGCACGTTGAGAATAGGATGAATTGACGATAAAATCGTTGCTTCCGTGGATAATCAATACATTGCCGCCGAATTCCCCTATATTATCATACACGTCAAAATCTTTGAGAGTATCACAAAATGCTTGTCCGTAGGTATTGAACATTCCGTTGCCAAAGCTTGAAAAAACGGAAACAATTTCCGGTATATTAAATGCGGGATACAACAAAATCTCTCCCTTGATGCACGCATTGTCCTCTGCTGTCAAAGCACACACCAGACCGCCCATACTAGTTCCAAACAGATATATGGAGTTTTCGTCCACATTCTCAAGCTTTGTCATCGCATCAATCACGGCTTTCAAATCGTCACACTCACTAAAAACCGTCATATCTGCTTGATTTCCTCCGCTTCTACTATTACTACTTCCTCCGCAAAAATCAAAGGCATAGGCAATGAAGCCTCTTTTTGCAAATCCTACGGCGTATTGGCTTAAAGAGTCACTAGTAAGATTAGCACTATGAGCCAATATAACCAAAGGCTTCTCGCTATTTTGACAAATAGGAAGGTATAATCTTCCATAAATATCCAAGTTACCATTTTTTACGACTAATTCGGTGATTTCGTATTCAAAATTGTATGTTTTTTCTTCATTTTGACAAGCAGACATTGTAAATAATGAAAAAAATACGAGTATAATAACTACTAAAATCAAAATATGGTTTGATTTATTCATAATCATACACTCCTATAATATTTTCTTATTTATAGCACAAATTATAAGTGTTGTCAATGCAAGTCACAATACAATACGTCTCGTATTTTACAAAAACATCGACACGTATCGAGTTTTTAGGCAAAAATCTTATAGGTAAAAATTGCCGGAGATTAGTAGCACTTTTAAACACTTCGACACCAACGTAATACATAAAAATATAATCAAAATATAACTAGATTGGTTTGTATCACCAAACTATATCCATACGTAGCTTTTTGAAAATATATAATTACCACTGAAAACAATAATAAAAGCACAAAAAAAGACAAGCATATCGCTTGTCTTAATGGATCCGGCAGCGTCCTACTCTCCC
>JBJETR010000067.1:0-27231 GCA_051883415.1 Christensenellales bacterium
GGGAGAGTAGGACGCTGCCGGATCCATTAAGACAAGCGATATGCTTGTCTTTTTTCTTACGCTTAGTTATTCAATACATGCATTAGATAAAAAGACGTAAGAAGTAAAGACTAGCAAATATATAAAAGCATTTTTTAATATCCATACCCAATCCTCTATACTGTTAGCCAAGTGCCCGAAGTTGAACGATGAATATTATATCAAAAACTCGATACGTGTCGATATTTTTAATAAATAGTGTTTTACTTTTAGGCAGCAATTGTGACAAATATTTTAATTACTTTTTTAGAGAAAAATTTAATTAAAATACTCAAAATACTTGACACCAACCGTATAATATAATAAAATCGTATATGCAATCAATAAGCCTTCATAGCTCAGTCGGTAGAGCATTCGGCTGTTAACCGAAGTGTCATAGGTTCGAGTCCTATTGAAGGCGCCATAAAAAAGAGATGCCTCGTGCATCTCTTTTTTATGCCCCTTGAATAGTCAAGGACTATCCCAATTATTTAAGTTTGTACAATCAAAACAAATTGATTGACGGCAAACAAACGATGTTTTATAATTTTATTGAAAACTATAGTTTTTGAGCACGTCAAGAAGGGGAAATATTGTATATTTATCTTGTAAGCTATGCTAAGACTATCGTTTGTTGTATTTTATACTATCGGGGAGTAGTGCTTTGGAAAAGGAAGTTTTCGATTGCGAAGAATATGTACAGTCTTCGGAAATACAATATTTTCCTGCAGAACGCTACTTTGTCAAAGAGACTCTTAATTGTGCCAGAGAAAGCTATAGTGCTCCCGAGACGTCTTTATCTCAAAACACCTCATCAAAAATTGAAGAAGACGTAATGTCGGTCGACGATGCGCAAGAGTTGATGCAGTCGACATCTACTTCCACGGCTTCGTCCTCATCAACGTCTACTTCGGCGACGACGTCTTCGTCCTCGTCCGCAACTGTATCTTCCACCGCATCGGCAACTGCAACGGCAAGTGCTACGGCGAGCGTTGGTGCAACGAGCGTATTGGCGACAAGCGTCGCAACCATATGCGTTGCAACTATTGTGGGTACGGTAGCGGTGCCCGGGCTTAGTTTTGAAGACACCGTCCCACCTGCCTATGTAATAGAAGAACCTGCAGACATTGAGGAACCTGCTGATATTGAAGAACCAGTCGATGAACCTATTGACTTTGGTACGTTTAAGTACAACAACTACATGGTTGAGTATACTACCGACGAAGATTCGGGCATAGTATACGCCAACGTCACTTTTAATTTTGAAGGAGAACTATCGGAAGGCTTCTCTTGTATGCTTACCGACAATGAGACAGGGGAAGCAACGGAAATAAACGCTTCATCCATCGAGTATTCGCATATCGTCAATAGAGATAGAACCTTTGACCTAGCTATATACAAGGGCGACGAAGTAGTAGAGTCGCAGACAATAAACTTTGAGGACCACTATCTATGCGGACAAAACAACGACTCTCATTACGTATATAAGTCGACGTGCAACGATGATGGAAGCTACAACTTGTACACTCGCTTTACTGCCGCTCATGAGGGAGAATTTGTTACTTATATCAACATAAGCAACCCGTCGGATGATTTTGCCGACACCAACCAATACGAGACGGAGTGTATTGATGATACGTATAGAATTTTGAATATCAATGGCGAGAAATTCTCGGCGAATTTTGTTTCCTATTACGTCAAAGACAACAACTATTATTACTATTATTCGCAAGAAATAATGATAGGCGAAGGCACGTTACAATGGAGTGCAAGCGTCCTTGACCGACAACTGACGCTACGTTTTGACAATAAGTTGGAGGGAGAGGTAGAAGTTGTCGTTACTCACGACGATACGTCTATAGAAGAGTTTACCTTCAACGCAGACGAAATGGTCGACAATGCTTACGAAATCACGCTAGGTAGCCTCAGTCAACATCCTACCGTAGATATATTTGCAATGGCGGCTTTATATGATTTTGACACAATGGGTGACATTGCCGACTTTGTGGGCAACGAGTATCAAAACGTATACGACAGTGTAGTAGTCGATGCGGTATTGACTTCTACAATCAGCCTTGCTAAGTTTGAAATCTTCAACACGACGTATAACGGGCTCTTCAAGGGCGTTGACGATGCGTTGTGTGCAACGGTCAACTTGTATTTTGACGGATATTTGAATGATGGCGACAGCTATTCGGTTAGAGTATTCAACTTGGACGGAGAAGTCACGTCGATAACGGGTATTACGTCGTTGGACAAGCCAATAACGTTGACGGATTTGTTAGTCGATATGGAATACTCCTTTGTATTCTATTTGACTGCAGACGGAGAAGAAACTCAAGTAGGCGAAACGACTAATACGTTGTCTATGATAGAAATTCTTGACTTGCCTCCATATTATTGCAACACGCCTAACCCGGGCGACGTGTTGGTGACCTACAACGACGACGGCACTTCCAACGTTTATATGAATATGAACGTGCAAGACACGACGTATGATATGTATTACAAAGCATATCTGGTGGACGTGACGGACAATTCGGTATACTACGAATGTACGAGCAGTGACATGGTGGCGGTATTTAGCAATATCCCTAAGGGACAATACTCAATCAGAGTTGGAGCAATGCTCAACGACAACGGCATTTGTTACTCTATGTACGATATGCAATGGCCGTCGGGCTCGATATACGCAGGTCTTGACCAAGACGGATATTATTACGGCGAAAGCGGTAGTGCGTATTACGACAGCGGCACGGGAGAACTCTCGATCAGTGTGTCGGGTAAGGTTATGGGGGATTTGAGACTCGTACTTACCCCTACGGGCGAGCAACCAATATCCATTACTATACCGCCTGAGGATATCAATACGGGTAACTATTGGGCGGAAAGCAGTATTGATTTATCGTCGTACGGGCTTACCGACTTTACGCTGACTATCATAGGAGAAGCCATCTTCCAATACGGTAACGGCGACAATATAAAGAACGAAATCACTGTCTTGGGCAACGAATATTGTCCGTTTAAGATAGAACTAACAAATGAGGTCATTATAGGAGAATAATATATGAAAAAACTAGACAAAAAAACCTCGATAAACGTTGCTTTTGTGACGTTGGCGGCAATTTATCTCATTGCATACGTAGTGCTGGTTATTATCAAATTCAGCACGCCCGAGTCGCAATTTGCATTGCAGTTTTTTGACAAATACGTCAATATCGTCAAAGAAACGATAACGCAAGGGAGCGAAACTATCGTAGTAAGTCCAAGTATGAAACAAGTCGTAATCAACAGTTTGCTTACTATTTTGCTCATTTTGTCCATTGCCAAGATATTGCGCTCGCTTTTCAAACTAAGATACAAAAAATCCGACAGAACTAAGACCGTAGTCAGCCTCTTGGACGGTTTCGTCAAATACGGCGCGGCTATTGCGGTGATTATCTACGTACTCAAGGCGTTTGGCGTCAATACCGAGGCACTCATAGCGTCGATAGGTATCTTGGCTCTCATCATAGGTCTCGGTGCTCAGTCGCTTATTGCCGATATTATCGCGGGTATGTTTATCATTTTTGAAAACACCTTCAACACGGGCGAGATCATCTCTATCGACGGATTTAGAGGCGAGGTAATCGAAATAGGTATACGTACTACTAAACTTCTCGACGCTGCGGGTAATATCAAGATTATGAACCACAGCGATATCAAGAATATCGTCAACTTGTCCAGAGAGCCGTCGCTAGCCGTAGTGGACGTAGATTTTCCGTACGACGTACCTATAGAATTCATAGAAAAGCTCTTTGACGAAAAGTTCGCGGGGCTCAAAGATAAGATACCGGGCATAATAACGGGACCTTTCTACAAAGGCGTGACGGAATATAAGGATTCCAACGTTACCGTCAAGATTGTGGCTACTTGCCAAGAAGTCGATCGCTTCCAAGTACAGAGAGACTTGTTGAGAGAATACCGTGCTATCATCACGGCAGAGGGCATAGATATTTCATATCCTCACGTTGTCATCGGTCAAGACGAAAAGAGCAATATCAAAGTGACCAAAAAGGATATAAAAGTTGCCAATCAATTTGTCGAAGAACAAAAAGAATTGTCCAAGGACTTAGAGGACGAACACAACTAAAGCATAGAACGGCTTTTGAATTGCAAAAAAGAGATACGCAAAGTATCTCTTTTTTGTCTAACGAATAGTCATGCAACAGCTAAAACATAATATGGAAGAAAGAGATTTTTAGTAACGGAATATATTATACTGTATAAAGCACAATAGGTATAATATTATATATAATAACTGCATTTTGCTACTTTTTCAAACGACAGTTATCCAACTTTAGCCACAATATTTTTTTATTACTTTTATTAATAAAATATTATGTTGTCAATATATTTACATTTCTTTTTAATATGTTATAATTATATTATAGTGATATAAAATACTATTTAAGGAAATTTTAGAAGGAGCTTAGGATATGAAGAATAAGAAATATCTTATATTCATTATGGTGGTGTTGTTGGCAATTAGCGTGATGACAGTAACTGCTTGTAATAACAATAACAGCGATGAAGAAGGGATAAGTATTGACAATGTTGCGCTTATAGATACGACAAAGCTCACCGATGGTGCTTATCAGTTTAATTTATACTTTTCGGATGACCAAATAGTACAATCAGAAAAGGAAAATTTTTCTCTTTATATTTGCGACAGAGCCGACATTTCAACAAGTATAGTCTTTTTAGATGACTTTGCTACTATATCGGAGGAAGACGGCTCCGTGTCTTTTACATATGTCAATAAATATGCAATGAGCGAAACAAACGGCGTTATGCTAAAAATTTCGTCTAACGCTTTAAAGTCGGGAGAGGAAAAGTATTGTTGCGTAAGGCAAGATACAAACGACTATTCTTTGACAGCAGACAAGAAGGTTTTGAATTATTACGAAGACGATTTTTCCACCATTTTGACGTTAAACGGTGCAGTATTTACGGAAACTGTAGAAAAATCTGATATTACGTTAGAGGGTATTCTTTCGGGAGCGACGTACACGTTACAAAAAATTAATGAAAACACGTTGGAACTGTCGTTTAGTGATGCATTTTCGGGCAAAATCGCTACGGCGGGTGCTATAGTATTATCTTCTAATGCGATATACGGTAATAGGGAAAAAGATCTGACGGTAACTTTCTCGGTAAAGAAAGACAGCCTTTGGATTGATTCTAAATCAACCCAAGTCATCAATACTACAAGTGGAAGTCAGGTAATCATGGCAATAGCGGCAGATGAAGGTGCTATTGCAAATATCGGGTTAGATGATGTTAGCGTAACGCCATCGGAACTCTTTTCGGTATCAAATTTGAATGTAATAAATCAGAATACGATGTTGGTAACTTTATCGACAACTCTTACTGAAGAGTCATTGGTTGCAGCACTCAACGAAATGGAATTAAAAATAGACAAAAGTGCTTGCAATCTCGGTGGCAATGATTGTAAGTTGACGGCAAATTTCTCTTCGGAATTGGTAGTTAACGGATATGATGGCGAGGAGAAAGACGGAATAGTAAATTATATAATCAAAGGCCAATTGATTAATGCAAAATTCATTTCATCGGTAGCAAATGCGATTTCTATCAAAAAAGTCGGCGGAGAAGAAGTGCCTTTTGAACTTTTGTCTGCAACGGACAAAGAGTTTAGTGTAATTATAGCATCGTCAGAAACGAAAATGGATGTTAACGTTACTGTTTCTCCAGAAGCGGTATCCGCATCTGTTTATTATTTAGGAGAATACACAAGCAAAGCCACTTTAGTTCATATGGATGAATCTCGTTTTGCTTTAGAAGCTTTTTTGATTGACAAAGCGCAAAGTGCTTTAGGCAGTATTTTGGAGAGCGTTGCAGGAGTGGCAAAAGAAAAAATATCTTCATTTTTGACGCCGAAAATTTATAAATTGCTTGGAATTGAACAAACACAGACCATTTCGATGGAAGATTTAAATAACAAAATTTCTGAAGTGTCAAATGATTTAGCTTCTTTGAGAGGAGAAGTTTTGACAATGGAAAAAACTATCATTAATGCAATCAATGTGTCAAAATATGAGCAAGCATTGAGCGGGTATGATAGGGATTATGGAACGTTGAAGCAAATAGTAGTGGAGTTATTTGATGCCGGATATTCAAAGATGATTAAGCTGGAGGCGGGGATAGCTACAGACGGAAAAATCACGGATGAAGGATTAGCACAATTAGAAACAGGTGTAAATGCAGACGAATACAATGCAGCATGCAACAGTTTTGTCAGCCATTTTGAGAAGGTAACAACAGCATCTCAAATTACTAACTTTGGCAACGCTTTGGTTAGTAGCGTGGCAGGACTGTCAAATGGATATTTTGGGGCATACTGGGAACTGATGCAGAGTTACTTTATGTTTGATTCGCAGTGCGAAAAACTGATGGAAAACTTTTATACTTCAACGGTTAGCGTTTATACACTTGCTATCAATATGGTGTTGAGGTATTATCAAATCAAGGGCTATACTCAATCAATTAATGCCACTATAGAATCGATAAAGTCGGTAAATGATGGATTAAAGCCATATGAAAATTTTGTTAAAGAAGCGAAAGAAAGAGCTAGAAACGGCAAAACTTATGACTTTACTAAACATAGGGTTGTTTCTCTAAATATGGGAGAGGCAAGTGTGCAGAAAGGCATCTATATCAGCAAAAACGAAACGAAATACTATTATGTATACGACACGTGTGCATTTACAAAATCCGAATGGGAAGAACTCATTAATGCGGCGACTAATAGGGGACTTACATTGTGGGAAACTATGGCAGACGCAGGATTTACAGGCTTCAAATCGCTTAAAGCTGACGTTAATAAGTTGAGCGTCGGAGGAAGTAAAGCGATAGGATTTGCACTTGCATGTAGCTACGAGACAAAAGAAGTATTACTCACTCGTAACGACTGGGGACCTTTGAACCGTTATCATTATGTATATGTTGATTATTTTGCGATTACGGCAAAGAAAACACAGCCAAAAGACAATAAAACCGATATAGAATGGACATATAAAATCGACAAAGGGTTGGAAACAACTATAGGCAACTGCTACAATATGTCGACAAAAACACGATATGGTACATTGAAAAAAGAAGCTCCGTTTAAGGACAGTTTAGGAAATGAAATAAAGATGTATCAGTTGACGAGATGAGAAAATCAATCACAACATTTCTAATATTTTTGTTGATTTGCGTATCAATTTTCTTTATCGGATGCGATATAAGCAACGATAAAGATGAAAACGTGCAGCAAGAAAGACCGTCTTTGGTGATGATATATCTTTGTGGCAATAATCTTGAAAGCAAATACGGAGAGGGAACAAAGACGGTAAATGATTTATTGTCTGCCAACGTACAAGAAGAAACGGTGTTTTTAGTAGCAACGGGTGGTGCGTCCGCTTGGCATACGGACATAGTTAATTCTTTTTTTACACAATACATAGAAATTAGGAACAACGATTACGAAGTTTTAGTAACCAAAAAACTTCAAAATATGGGGCAAGAGGATACCTTAATAGAATTTATTGATTTTGCTGTAGACCGATATGTGGATTACAGCAAGTCGCTAATATTTTGGAATCACGGCGCCGGTTCTATAAACGGGGTATGTTTTGATGAAAACTTCAATAACGATAGTTTAACGTTGCCGGAACTGAAAAGAGGACTTGCAAATTCTCAAGTAGAGGAAAAATTTGAATTTATTGGATTCGACGCCTGCTTAATGGCAAACTACGATACGGCATGCGTCATAGAGCCGTATGCCAAATATATGATAGCAAGCGAAGAAAACGAGCCGTTGGGCGGTTGGGATTATACGACTTTGGCAGAGAATGAGAGTCAAGATGATTTTTATGATGTATTGTTATCGTCTTATGCAGAAAAATGTAAAAATAACAACAAGCAGACGTATACGTTGAGCGTGATAGACTTCGATAAGTTTGGTAACTTAAAAGATACAGTCAATGATTTTGTTGTAGGACTAGATGAATTTGAACTAGCACGAATAGTAAGAGCAGCAGGAAAATCTACGTGCTTTGGAATGAATAGTAGAGGCGTCTATACCGACCTTATTGATTTGTCGGAGTTTGCAACCGCAATGGGAAACACCGATGTAAAAGATGCTATAGAAAGTTGTGTCAAATCGGTATCGGGTGAATATAGGAACAAAGCTACGGGATTGAGTATTTACTTTCCGCTAAACAGCCTAAATCATCTAAAAGAGTATATCGCTGTCTGTGAAGATAGTAATTATAAGTCTTTTCTTGAAAACAACTTTATCAATATAGAAGGAGAAAAGATATTTATCGTAAATGGTGGAGAAGACGACAACGGAAAACTCAAAGTTACGGTAAGCACTCAGAGCGTGGCGAATATTGCTAAGGTTACGTATCAACTATTTCAAATAATAACAATGGAAGAATACGAAATAGTTTACGGCTTGGGAGAAGATACGGACATATTATATGATGGCGCCACTAGCTACAGCGTTATGTTTGAAGGTCGTTGGGTGATGTTTGACGGCAACTTCATCAATTGCTCCGTTGAAGAAGATAATACCGAATATACCGAATACTCTTCGCCAATTAAAGTAAACGGCACGAGAGCGGAGATGCGATTTGTCTTTGATAAAAAGACTAGAGAAATACGTCTACAAGGTTATATGACCATAGACGGTGATGGTAAAGTAAGCGGACGAGTAAGCGATTTTTCCGTGGGGGACACAATAGTATTATTATATGATGATAGGACTAATTACGACAAAAATCTATTAGACGGCAATACAGTTGTATATTCGGCTACAACGGCGTTGGAAATAGCGTACTTGCCGGAAGGGTATTATCAATACAATATGTATTTTTACGATACTCATACAAATCGATATATGTCAGATACGGCGGTAATATATTTTGATGGCAAAGAAGCGGAAATAGTAATAATTGCTGACGATGAAGTATCATACGAATAATAGTAATTCAACAAAAACTGACCAAGATTAATATTCAATCATTGTGAGAAATATACTATACAATGTAGTAGTTGTGACAATAATGTATCTATTTGGAAATAAATCCAATAAATATCCACCCCATAGCGGGTGGATATTTATTTATACGTTTTGATTATTAGGTCGGCTATCTCTCGTCTAGTGACGCATCTATCCATCGCTTGTTTTTCTATATAGCGGTGGGCGTCGGCTTCCGACATACCGAGAGAATTGATGAGAGCCCATTTTGCCCGGTTGACGAGTTTTATCTCCTCCATTTTGTCTTGCAGGGATAGCGACTTTTTTTCCATTCTACGCAATCTTTCGCTGGTGGCTCTCAGCCAATCCAAAGCGTGCGATACGGTCTGTGGAGATATAGGTTTGCGAAGCGTAAATACGCCGTAGTCGCACACCTTTTCAAAGACGTTGTCGTACACGTCATTACGCACGAAGAGCAGTACGACCGAGGTCTTGTCGCTCGAAGTGTCTATAGCAAACTTTACGCCGAAGTCGTCGGGCAGGGGCGAGTTGATTATTATTATATCGTAGGAGCGTTCGAGGAGTTTTCTTTGTGCAGAATTGATACTATGCACGTAGTCCGTCGGCATAAAGGTGGAGACGGGCATCAGTGAACTAATGCTGTCGTCAAATGACTGTGAGGCGGAAACTACCAACACGCTGTAGATATGTTCTTTTAGTGCCATAGGCTCTCCGAAAATTTAGCGTTGGTTGCAGTAAGCCGAGATAATTGTTGTAGGCAAGTATTTCTTGATAAACTTGCTGTTTGCAGTCACTTGAATTGCTTCTTCTATCGAAAGAGGAAGTCGATTGTACTTGCTGAGTACTTCGTCTGATGCGGTAAAGAAGTTGATATCGGCAGGCTTTGGAAGTTTGCTGCCTTTCTTGATACCCTCGAGTCCTGCGTATATTATCAACGCAAAGGCGAGATACGGATTGGCGTAAGGATCGGGAGACCTAAGCTCAGCTCTCTCAAATTCTCCCACAGCCGCAGGGATACGAATGAGTTGCGAACGGTTTTGAGCCGACCAAGACACGTAAGAAGGAGCTTTTTCTTTGCCCAATCTCTCGTAGGACTTTGGTACGTGGTTGAGGAAGAGAGTCATCTCCCTGATATGATTGAGAATGCCCGCAATGGTAGGCTTGATTACGTCCTCGCCATCACTAGAGCGAACGGAGAAGTTGATATGCAAGCCGTTGCCGGGGGCATTGTCTAGTGGCTTTGGACTAAAGTCTGCGGCGATGCCGTTACGATATACCACGGCTTTGACCATTGCGCTAAAGGTCATAGCGTTGTCGGCTGCTTCGAGAGGGTAGGAATAGCGGAAGTCGATTTCGTTTTGTCCCGGACCTTCTTCGTGGTGAGAGCTCTCGGGGGTGATACCCATTTGCTCGAGAGTCAAGCAAATCTCACGGCGAATATTCTCGCACTTATCTCTAGGTGCGATATCCATATATCCCGCGTTGTCGTACGTTTCTTGGGTAGGGTAGCCCTTTTCGTTGAGCTTGAAGAGATAAAATTCCATCTCCGGACCAAACTTGAAAGAAAATCCCGCTTCGTCGGCTTGTCGTATTGCCTCTCTTAGGATATGTCTGGTATCTCCCTCAAAAGGTCTGCCGTCGGGATAGGTAATGTCGCAGTACATACGCACCACTCTTCCGTGCTCGGGACGCCAAGGCAAAACCACGAGGGTAGAAGGATCGGGGTGAAGAAACAAGTCGGAATGCGCTTCGTCACCGAAGCCGTCTATTGCCGAGGCGTCTATGGCAATGCCGTACTCGAAGGCACGAGATAATTCTTTGTCCATAATGGATATATTTTTTTGCTTGCCGAACACGTCGCAAAAGGCAAGACGTACGAACTTGACGTCCTCTTCTTTTACAAATTGCAATACTTCTTGTTTCGTATATTTCATATAGCACCTTCCTGCTCAATTCATTACGTACATTTGTTTATAAGGATTTTTGCTGTCGGGTTCGACTAGCGTAAAAGGATTATCCAAAACCTTATCGATATCATATCCGAATAATTCACAAAACTCTTTGAGGTATGGCAAAAACTCTTGCAGTTCTTCACCTTTTACTTGCTTTGCATGCACGTTGCTCGGGAAGATAATATCGTTGCAATCTGAGCGCAACAGCATCTTACCGCCGTGCATTCCCGTGCAAGGGAAGTTGCTTACAATAGGGCTCTTGCTATCAAGACCGAGGGCAATGATAATGCCTCCTGCTTGGTATTCGCCGAGGAAACTTCCCGCCGAGCCACCGATTACTAGCACGGGCACCTTGTCCTTATACGCCTTCATATGAATGCCTGCCCTATAGCCTGCATTGCACTTGACGTATATAGTTCCGCCTCTCATAGCATAGCCCGCAGCGTCGCCGATATTGCCGTGAATGATTATTTTGCCGTCGTTCATAGTGTCGCCGACTGCGTCTTGAGCATTGCCTTTGACGACTATGGTCGCGCCGTTGAGGTATGCCCCCAACGCATTGCCGGGAGTGCCGTAGAGAGTGATTGTTTTGTCATTCATACCCGTGGCGATAAAGCGTTGTCCTAGACAACCCGTTACCCTGCAGTCGTCACCACTTTGGCGTATTTGACGATTGAGTACGTCAAAATTCAACCCTTGCGCATCTATCGAAATCATTATAACACACCTCCCAATTTTTTTCTACGGTTTTCTTTATCAAAGGCGGATAGACACGGAGTTTTTTTCATCAATTCGACGTCTATCGTGTCGAGCGGAGTTTTTTCTCTTATCAAAGAGGTGTAGATACCCGCATTTTTCACGTCGCCTATCAGCATAAAGCCGACTAGGCGATTGTCTTCAAAGAAGAGTCGTTTTAGACTGTTTTCGCCCCTTTCTTCATAGAGCTCGCCCGTATATTTGCCCGCAGTCAAAGCATGTGTGCCAAAAAATCCTATTGCATTGATAGGCATATCTTTTTCATATTGCGTGCTTTGTCCCGCCATGTTGACGCCTGCGCAATAACCTTGCATATATGCGCTTGGCAAAATTGCCAGCACTCTATTGCCGTCTATTGAGCAGTCGTAACCTTGAGCGCAATCGCCCGCGGTGTATACGCTACTTGCCGAGGTACGCATATTTTTGTCGGCAATGATGCCTCTATCGGTTGAGATGCCGGCGTCTTTTGCAAGAGATACGTTGGCTCTGACTCCCACCGCCAATACTAAAACGTCAAAGTCCACGACCTTGCCGCTAGTCATCGTGGCGGTATTGCTGTCAAATTGCTTTACGCTGTCGCCAAGCAAAAATTCTATGCCCTTTTCTTCTAGAGGTCTTTGCATCATTAAGGCGCACTCGGCGTCCAATATGCTAGAGAGAACTCTATCGGCTAGGTCGCATACTGTAATTTTAGCAACGCTTTCCGCCAAGCCTTCGGCGCATTTTAGCCCTATAAGACCGGCGCCGACTATCAATACCTTGCTATCCTTGTTGACGGCGCTTTGTAGAGCGAGGGCGTCGTCCAAGGTCATAAATCCGAACTTTTTGTCCACGCTATCTAGTCCCGCAAAAGGTGGAACGAACGGCGAAGAACCCGTGGCAATACACAGTTCGTCGTACTTAATTTTTCCTTGGTCGGTCGCAATCGTCTTGCTCTCCAAATCAAGTCCCGTAGCAGTAGCTCTCACAATTTTGCAGTTGTTTTGCTCGTAGAATTCGTCTGGACGATATTTCATCTTGTCGACGGTAGTCTTGCCCTCTAATAGATATGAGATGAGTGGACGACAATAGACGTTGTAGTTTTCTTGTCCAACGAGAGTGATAGGAGAGTCTTTGTCCACGCTTCTTATGCCTTCGATACAGCCTACGGAAGCAATACCGCCTCCGATTATCACGTAGTTCTTCATATCAAATCTCCTCATAAACTATGGCTCTATTAGGACAGCCTTTGACGCAAGCGGGGTAACCGCAAGCGTTTTTGGTGCACAGTTCGCACTTTTGCACTGCATGGTCGCCGTTAGGCATAATTGCGCCGTAAGGGCAGACCAGCACGCAAGTAAAGCAACCTACGCATTTGTTTTGGTCTATACACACCGTACCGTCTTGCTTGCTAAGCGCACCCGAGATGCAACTCTTGACGCATATCGGATCGTCGCAGTGGCGGCAGTTGACGGCAAAGGTGATTTTGTCGTTTTGTTCCACTCTTATCTTAGGGTTGATTTCTTTGCCTTTGAGGGCTTTGACCATATCTATTTCGCCCGAATTGGCAAAGGCGCAGTTGTATTCGCATAGATGGCATCCGAGACACCATTCTTCTTTCACGTAAATCTTTTTCATTCTCCCGCGTGTGAGATACCGAGAATCTCAAGCTCCTTTTCCGTTAGTCCTATACCACGCAGCATCAATCGGTTGCCACGTAGCGTTTCGATAGAGTTGATACCCATACCGCCCATCAATTCTTTGATTTCGTGTTGCCAAGCAGTCATTAGATTGACTAGTCTTGCGCTACCAATCTCAGGATTAAGTCTCTTGACGAGTTCGGGCTTTTGCGTTGCTATACCCCAATTGCATTTGCCCGTCTGGCAAGTACGGCATAGGTGACAACCGAGAGCGAGTAGGGCAGCCGTAGCAACGTAACAGGCGTCTGCGCCGAGTGCAACTGCTTTTACAACGTCGGCGGCGGAACGAATACTTCCGCCTACCACCAAGGACACGTTGTTGCGTATGCCTTCGTCACGCAGTCTTTTGTCGCAAGCTGCGAGAGCTAGTTCGATAGGAATACCTACGTTGTCTCTAATTCTGGTAGGTGCGGCACCCGTACCTCCTCTAAAGCCGTCTATGGCGATGATATCTGCACCGCTTCGGGCAATACCGCTGGCAATGGCGGCAATATTATGCACGGCTGCAACCTTGACTATGATAGGTTTTTTGTATTCCGTCGCTTCTTTGAGCGAAAATACCAACTGTCTTAAGTCTTCGATAGAGTAGATATCGTGGTGAGGTGCAGGCGAAATGGCGTCGCTACCTTCCGGTATCATACGAGTACGAGATACGTCGCCCACGATTTTGGCTCCCGGCAAGTGTCCTCCGATACCAGGCTTGGCGCCTTGCCCCATTTTAATCTCGATAGCGGCGCCTGCGTTGAGGTAGCTTTCATGCACGCCGAATCTACCCGAAGCCACTTGCACGATAGTGTTGTTGCCGTAGACGTAAAAGTCTTCGTGCAGTCCGCCTTCGCCCGTGTTGTAGCATACGCCCAACTTTTGAGCGGCAAGGGCAAGACTCTTGTGAGCGTTGTAGCTGATTGAGCCGTAGCTCATTGCCGAAAACATAACGGGCATAGACAGCTCTATCTGCGGTGCTAAGTTGTTGACCAGGTTACCCTCGGCGTCCCTCTCGATAGCCGAAGGCTTCTTGCCAAGGAAGACCTTGGTCTCCATAGGTTCTCTGAGAGGATCTATAGAAGGATTGGTCACTTGCGAAGCGTTGATAAGTATTTTGTCCCAATATACGGGCAACGGATTAGGATTGCCCATAGAGGAGAGCAAAACTCCGCCACTTTCGGCTTGCTTATATATTTCTTTTATCGTATTATCTGACCAATTGGCATTTTCTCTCAACCTACAATCGTTTTTGACGATTTTTAGTGCACGAGTAGGGCAGAGCGAAACGCAACGCTGACAGTTGACGCATTTTGACTCGTCGGCTAACATTATTTTTGCATCGGCATCGTACCTATGCACCTCGTTGGCACATTGTCGCTCGCATACACGACAAGCGATGCACCGATTGGGGTTTCTCACCACTTCAAATTCGGGATATACGTAATTTATACTCATCAATATTTACCTTCCTTTACACGTACTATCACGGGTTGACCGCCCGCAGGAGCATATATATTGTTTACGTTAGGCTCCATAGTTCTTATGGCTGCTTCTTCGCTGGCGATATACACCTTGTCCTCGTATTCTCCAACCACCATCGAACGGAGCTTCAGACGGTCGTTGAGTGCCATCAAGCCTCCTTCGAAGCCTAGCACTATTGAGAACGGTCCCGTTATCAACAGGCTAGAGAAGACGGTTCTGAGATATTTGAGTCTTTCTGCTTCTTTGGGCTCTTTCCTTGCAATGGTCTCCCAGAATGGTGCCGTAATGACGGAAGCCGTCTCTTCCAGCGTCAAGCCTTGGCGGCGTAGTAGATAATCGGCGATATATGTGATGACCTCGGTGTCGGTCTGCAACGTGCATTTGTAACCGAACATCTCGATAAATCGTCTATTGGCGTCGTAAGAAGAAATCTCACCGTTGTGCACGATAGAGTAGTCGAGTAGAGCGAATGGGTGCGCTCCGCCCCACCAACCGGGGGTATTGGTCGGATATCTTCCGTGCGCCGTCCAACTATAACCTTGATATTCGTCTAAACGATAAAATCTACCAACGTCTTCGGGAAAGCCCACGGCTTTGAAAGCGCCCATATTTTTTCCGCACGAAAAGACGTACGTGCCCTTTAGGCGGGTATTTATCGTAGTCACTATCCTTACGACGTATTCCTTCTCGTCGAGTTGCATCGAAGCGAGCACCGAAGCTAGTGGCGATACGAAATACCTCCAAATGAGAGGCTCGTCGGTTATCTCGGGGATTTTTCTCGTAGGGATATTTTCCGAACGCACTACCTCAAAGCTGTCTTTGAGAAATCTCTCGCACTCTTCACGGCAAGTTTGGTTGTTATAGAAGATATGCAATGCGTATTGGTCTTTGTATTCGGGATATATTCCGTATGCGGCGAAACCACCGCCGAGACCGTTGCTTCTATCGTGCATAGGCTTCATGCATTCGATGATTTTTTCTCCGCTCATCAAATTGCCTTCACGAGAAATCACGGCGGCGATAGCACAGCCCGAAGGAATACGAATCTGACCTTCTTTCAACATAATTTTACCTCACAATATTTTATCAATAAAAAAAGGCGTCCACCGAAGGGTATAAACCCATCGATGAACGCCTTTGCTCATCTATACTTCAATATTACTCACTTTTTTGTACGTTGTCAACAATAGACGACAATTTTAGCAAAAAATCGACTGTAAAAAAAATTGTAAAAAATTGCGAGCAAATCGTTGACAACGGCTTGGTCAAGGAATATAATGATGACGTAATCAAGGCAAAGGCGTCTTAGAGTTATCTCTTAGACGCCCTTTTTATTTGATTACAAATATCAATATTATAAGACAAAGGCAATGGAGTCTTGATATCAAGCCCCATTGTCTTATTTTTTTTAAGGAGAACTAATATGGAAACAGTAAGCGAAATGTTTGGAAGTTTAGTCTTTGACGACAGAGTAATGAAAGCCAACCTCTCCGCCAAGGTATATCAATCCCTCAAAAAGACTATCGACGAGGGAGCGCAACTCGACTTGTCGGTTGCCAACGCCGTTGCTACGGCAATGAAGGATTGGGCGATATCCAAAGGTGCCACGCACTTTACTCACTGGTTCCAACCGCTCACGGGCATCACGGCAGAAAAGCACGACAGCTTTATCACTCCCGCTCCCGACGGTAGAGTAATTATGGAATTTTCGGGCAAGGAACTCATCAAGGGCGAGCCTGACGCTTCGAGTTTTCCTTCGGGCGGTATCAGAGCAACTTTCGAGGCAAGAGGATATACTGCGTGGGATCCGACTTCTTACGCTTTTATCAAGGGCAAGACCTTGTGTATTCCTACCGCATTTTGTTCTTACGGCGGTGAAGCGCTCGACAAAAAGACGCCTTTGCTTCGTTCTATGGAAGCCCTCAACAAGCAAGCATTGAGAGTGCTTAGACTCTTCGGTAATACCGATGTCAAATGCGTTAGAACCTCGGTAGGACCGGAGCAAGAATACTTCCTTGTAGACAAGGCAATGTTCGATGCACGTAAGGACCTCGTCTTTACGGGTAGAACGCTCTTCGGTGCCAAGTCGCCTAAAGGACAAGAGATGGAAGACCATTACTTCGGTATGATTAAGCCGAGGGTAGCGGCATATATGCAAGACCTCAACGAAGAGTTGTGGAAGCTGGGCATTCTTGCCAAGACCGAGCACAACGAGGTAGCGCCTGCACAACACGAACTTGCGCCAATCTATACCACGACCAACATTGCCACCGACCACAACCAACTTACGATGGAGATAATGCAAAAGGTTGCGCTCAAACACGGACTTGTTTGTTTGCTCCACGAGAAGCCTTTTGCAGGCGTCAACGGTAGCGGAAAACACAACAACTGGTCTATGGCGACGGACACGGGAGTCAACCTCTTGTCACCGGGAGAGACGCCTTACGAAAACGCACAATTCTTGCTTTTCCTATGTGCCGTTATCAAGGCAGTGGACGACTATCAAGATTTGCTTAGATTGTCTGTAGCAACGGCAGGCAACGACCATCGTCTCGGTGCCAACGAAGCACCTCCTGCAGTCGTATCAATCTTCTTGGGCGACGAACTGACGGCTATTTTGGAAGCTATCGAGAGCGACAAGCCTTATAGCGGAACCAAAAAGACGACACTCAAACTAGGAGTAGACGTTTTGCCTAAGTTTGCAAGGGACACGACAGACCGCAACAGAACCTCCCCGTTTGCATTTACGGGCAACAAATTCGAATTCCGTATGCTCGGCTCGTCCAACAGCATTTCTTGCGCCAACATTATGCTCAACTCGGCGGTAGCAGAGTCGTTGAAAATATATGCCGACAGACTAGAAGGGGCAGACAACTTCGAAGAGGCATTGCACGATATGATCAAGAAGACTATCAAAGACCACAAGCGTATTTTGTTCAACGGCAACGGCTACGACGATGCTTGGATAGAAGAGGCTACACAAAAGAGAGGCTTGCTCAACTATCGCACAACGCCCGATTGTATGCCACACCTCGTTGACAAAAAGAACGTCGACATGCTCACATCTCACAACGTCTTTACGGAGAAAGAACTATATTCTCGTGTAGAAATCATGCTTGACAATTATTGCAAGACGATTGTCATCGAGGCAAGCACAATGGTGGATATGGCAAGAAAGCAGATACTACCCGCAATCGAGTCTTATATCAAAGAGCTCAGCGACACCGCAGTTGCTAAGAAGGCGTTTATGCCGGAAGCAACCTGTGCCACCGAAAAAAAGACGGTTGCCAGATTGTCGATTTTGACCGAGCAAATAATTGCCAAGACGGAAGAACTCGAGGACGAAGTAGTCAAATTAAAATTTATCACCGATATCGAGCAAAAGAGCTACGTCATCAGAGACAATGTGTTGTCGCTCATGTCGCAACTCAGAGCTGTAGCCGACGAGGCAGAGACACTTACGGCAGAAAAATATTGGCCGTTCCCAACCTACGGCGACTTGCTCTTCGGAGTCAAGTAAACGCCGAAAAGTCGATACGTGTCGACAAAAATGCGTATCAAGATGAGAGGATAGACTTATGACAATAGAATTTTGGTATCTTATAGGAGCAGCATTGGTATTCTTTATGCAGGCGGGATTTGCAATGGTGGAGACAGGCTTCACCAGAGCAAAAAACGCAGGCAATATAATAATGAAAAACCTAATGGATTTCTGCATAGGCACCGTCGTATTTTCCTTGCTAGGCTTTGGAATTATGATGGGTGAGGACGCGCTCTTCGGTCTAATCGGAATTCCTAATATGGATTTGTGGGCACATTTCAAAGACTTTATAGCAAGCCCCGAGGAGGGATTTACGGGTGCGTCGACATTCGTGTTCAACCTCGTGTTTTGCGCAACCACGGCGACTATAGTATCGGGCTCGATGGCAGAGCGTACTAAGTTTATATCGTATTGCATATACTCCGCCGTCATTTCCCTCTTTATTTATCCAATCGAAGCACATTGGATATGGGGTGGCGGTTGGCTGTCGGCACTCGGCTTCCACGACTATGCAGGCTCGACGGCAATACATATGGTAGGCGGTATCGCAGCTCTAGTCGGAGCAATCTTCCTTGGACCTCGTATCGGTAAATACGTCAAGGATAAGGCGGGTAAGGTAGTCAAGGTCAACGCAATCCCCGGTCACTCTATTCCGCTAGGAGCTTTAGGTGCATTCATATTGTGGTTTGGCTGGTACGGATTCAACGGTGCTGCGGCAACTTCTCCGTCGGAACTAGCAACGATATTCCTCAATACGACTATTGCCCCTGCGGTAGCAACCGTTACAACAATGATATTTACTTGGATTAAGAATGGCAAGCCCGACGTGTCGATGTGTATCAACGCTTGTTTGGCGGGACTCGTTGCCGTGACGGCAGGCTGTGACTGTTTCGACGCTATAGGCTCTACTGTAGTAGGTTTGGTAGCGGGTATATTGGTAGTATTGGTAGTCGAGGGCTTGGATCTAAAGCTGCATATCGACGATCCTGTCGGTGCTGTAGGCGTACACATGGCTAACGGTATCTGGGGTACGCTTGCGGTAGGTCTTTTGGCTAACCCTGACGCACCTGCCGGTCTTGACGGATTGTTCTACACCGGCAAGTGGTACCAAATCGGAGTACAAACGTTGGGCTTCGTAGCGGTAGCGGCATATACGGCGCTGATGATGATAGCATGCTTTGTAATAATCAAGAAGACAATCGGACTGAGAGTAACCAAAGAAGAAGAAATCAAAGGACTTGACAGTACCGAACACGGCTTGCCGAGCGCATACGCCGACTTTGCTCCGTCGACGGTTGCATACGCCGATTATATCAGCGAAGACACCGTGGTAGTGACGGGACAGACGCCTGTATCCGAAGCGGTTGTAGTCAAGAAAGCACCTTCCTTCGTGGCAGAGGGCACACCTAAGTTTACCAAGGTAGAAATCATCTTCAAAGAAGAGAGACTTTACGCACTCAAAGACGCTATGAGCAAGCTCGGCATAACGGGCATGACGGTGTCGCACGTTATGGGTTACGGACAGCAAAAGGGCAAACCGGAGTTCTATCGTGGCGTTGCGGTAGAGAGCAACTTGTTGCCTAAGGTGCAAGTGGACATCGTGGTCAGCAAGATACCTGTGCAAGACGTCATCGAAACGGCGAAGAAGGTACTCTATACGGGACATATCGGCGACGGAAAGATATTCGTTTACGACGTCGAAAACGTAGTCAAGGTGCGTACGGGAGAAGAAGGGTACGACGCTTTGCAAGACGACTAAAAGTCATATACGCACCGACCGCTCTATATTGGGCGGTCGGGCAAAACGTGTAAAAGGCAACTTTTACCAAAGGAGTTATTATGTGCGGAATAATGGGATATTGTGGCAAGAGTGCTACGATGCAAGCCTTTGAACAAGGTTTTCAAAAGACGGTGTCCAGAGGACCTGACCAAAGTAGAATTATAGAGTTGCCGTCGGGTATTATAGGTTTTCACCGTCTGGCAATAATGGGATTGACGGAGAGCGGAATGCAACCTTTTGGGTTGGATTCCGATTATGTTGTATGCAACGGAGAAATATACGGCTTTGAAAAAATTAAGGAAAAGTTGGAGGGAAAATATACTTTTGTCAGTCAGTCTGACTGCGAGGTGTTGCTCCCTATGTATAGAGAATACGGCGTGGATATGTTTGCAATGCTCGACGCCGAGTTTGCGTGCATTATCTACGACGGCAAGAAAGACAGCTTTATTGCGGCAAGAGATCCGATAGGCATCAGACCGCTATATTACGGCTACGACGCCGAGGGTACGATAGTCTTTGCCAGCGAAGCCAAAAACCTCGTAGGACTAGTGGGAGATATAATGCCTTTTCCACCGGGACACTATTACGAGGATGGCAAGTTCGTATGTTACAACGATATCACCAAGGTCGAGAAGGTATGCTACGACGATATCGATACTGTTTGTTCCAACATTAAGTCAAAGCTTGTGGCGGGCGTAGAAAAGAGATTGGTTGCCGACGCCAAAGTGGGCTTTTTGTTGTCGGGCGGATTGGATAGCTCGCTAGTGTGCGCCATTGCCGCCAAGAAGAGCGACAAACCTATCCGCACCTTCGCCATAGGCATGAGCGAGGACGCTATAGACCTCAAGTACGCCAAGCAAGTCGCCGACTATATCGGTAGCGACCACACCGAGGTCATAATTACTAAGCAAGACGTGCTCGACGCTCTAGAAGAAGTCATCGCAATGCTCGGCACCTACGACATCACCACGATTAGAGCAAGTATGGGTATGTATCTCATCTGCAAAGCCATACACCAAAACACCGATATTAGAGTTTTGCTTACGGGAGAGATTTCCGACGAATTGTTCGGATACAAATATACCGACTTTGCTCCTAACGCCGAGGCTTTCCAACAAGAAGCCGTCAAGAGAGTCAAAGAATTGCATATGTACGACGTGCTCAGAGCCGATAGATGTATATCCGTCAACTCGTTGGAAGCGAGAGTGCCTTTCGGTGACCTCGACTTCGTCAAATACGTTATGGCTATAGATCCTGCCAAGAAACTTAACGTTTACAACAAGGGCAAGTATCTATTGCGTAAAGCCTTCGAAGGAGACTATCTACCTTACGACATTCTTTATAGAGAAAAGGCTGCTTTTTCCGACGCTGTAGGTCACTCGATGGTGGACTATCTCAAAGAATACGCCGAGTCGCAGTATACCGACGAGAGGTTCGAAAAAGAAAAAGCCAAGTATTCCCACGCACAGCCATTTACCAAAGAGTCGCTGCTATATAGAGAGATATTCGAAAAGTATTATCCTCACCAAAGTGGAATGGTAGTGGACTTTTGGATGCCTAACAAGGAGTGGGAAGGTTGCAACGTCAACGATCCGTCCGCCAGAGTTTTGTCCAACTACGGCGCAAGCGGAAAATAATATAGGAGATATTTATGAACAAACTAACACAGTTGTACGAAGGCAAAGCAAAGAAGGTATTTGCCACCGAAGAAAGAGACGAATTGATAGTATCTTACAAAGATTCGGCAACGGCTTTTAACGGCGAAAAGAAAGGTACTATAGAGGGCAAAGGCGAAATCAACAACAAGATGAGCAACTATCTATTCCGTTTGTTGGAAAAAGAAGGAATACCTACCCACTATATCAAAGAACTCAATTCTCGCGAGACGCTTGTCAAAAAGGTGGAAATCGTACCACTCGAAGTCATAATTCGCAACGTGGCGGCAGGCAGTTTTTCTAAGAAATTAGGCATTGCCGAAGGCACGCCACTACTGCAACCGACTATCGAATTTTCTTACAAAAACGATGCGCTCGGCGATCCTTTTATCAATACTTATTATGCACTTGCACTTGGACTTGCTACCCAAGACGAGATTGATACAATCGTCAAGTACGCTTTTGGCGTCAACGAGGTGCTCAAGGCAAAATTTTTGGAAGTGGGACTAAAGCTTATCGACTTTAAGTTGGAGTTTGGCAGATTCCATAAACAAATCATTCTTGCCGACGAGATATCTCCCGACACGTGTAGACTTTGGGACGTACAAACCAACGAGAAGCTTGACAAAGACCGCTTCCGCAGAGACCTGGGCGGTGTAGAAGAAGCATATCAAGAAGTATTCAAAAGATTGATAAAATAGGAGAAAATATGTCAAATTGTGTTATCGTAGGAATAAATTGGGGCGACGAAGGCAAGGGCAGAATGGTTGACCTTATCACGCAAAATTACGACGTTGTCGTAAGGTACCAAGGCGGAGGCAACGCAGGACACACCGTCATCAACCAATATGGCAAGTTTGCTTTGCACCTTTTGCCATCGGGCATATTTAGAGAGGGCGTAATCAACGTGCTTGGCAACGGTGTTGCGCTAGATCCCGAAAATCTTTGGAAAGAGATATGCGGTGTGCAGAGCAAAGGAGTGGCAATCACGCCCGACAAGCTCAAAATCAGCGACCGAGCTTCACTTTTGTTGCCTTGGCATAGAAAACTCGACGAGTTGGAAGAGCAAAGACTTGCCGACAAAAAGTACGGCTCTACCAAGCAAGGAATAGCACCTTTTTATTCGGACAAATACCAAAAAAAGACGATTATGGCGGGGGAGTTATTCTATCCCGAGCAGCTCAAAGCACACTTGCAAGACTTGTTGGAGTGGAAAAACCTCTACCTAACGGGTGTGTACGGAGCCGAGCCTTGTACAATGCAAGAGCTTGACGAGTGGATTGAGACGTATTGTGCCAAAATCAAGCCTTATATTTGCGACGTAGGCAAGATACTCAAAGACGCACAAAATAATGGCAAAAACATACTCTTCGAGGCACAGCTCGGCTCGCTCAGAGACCTAGATTACGGCATATACCCCTACACTACCTCGTCCAATACAACGGCGGCTTATGCACCTATAGGCTCGGGCTTGCCAAGTGCAAAAATCGACCAAGTGATAGGTGTAGTCAAAGCCTATTCTACTTGCGTGGGAGAAGGTCCCTTCGTGTGCGAAAGCTTTGGCGACGAGGCGGACAAGCTTAGAGAAGCGGGCATGGAATACGGTGCCAAGACGGGTAGACCTAGAAGGGTAGGACCGATAGACTTGGTGGCAACCCGATACGGCGTAGAGATACAAGGGGCAACGGCTATCGCTTTGACCAAACTCGACGTGCTGAGTTATATGGAAAAAATACCCGTATGTAGTCACTATGAGATAGATGGCAAAAAGATTGACGATTTTCCTTTCCCAACGCTATTATCAAGCGCCCAACCTGTGATAGAATATATGGAGGGTTGGAAGTGCGATATATCTTCGGTCAGAAGATGGCAAGACCTACCTAAGCAAGCTCGCGACTACGTAGAGTATATCGAGAGCAAAATAGGCTGTCCAATCACCTACGTTTCGGTAGGACCTGAGAGAGATAGCATTATAATTAGATAAAAGACACCCGGATTGATTATAAGGTTTGTCAAATAAATAAAAATCGGCACGATATTCATCGTTGCCCACTAAGGAGAAAGTAATGACTCAACAATACCAAAGCCCGCTCGCATCACGCTACGCATCCGACTATATGCTCGGACTATTTTCTCAAGACACTAGGTATACGACGTGGCGAAAGCTATGGGTTGCACTTGCCAAGGCGGAACAAAGAGAGGGACTTGACGTCAGCGACGAGCAAATATCTCAGCTAGAGGAACACGTAGGCGATATAGACTACGACTGCGTGGCTGAGAGAGAAAAACAAGTAAGACACGACGTTATGGCACACGTCTACGCATACGGCAAGGTTGCGCCTTTGGCGGCAGGCATAATTCATCTGGGAGCGACTAGTTGCTACGTCACCGACAACGCGGATTTGATTATCTATCGTGATGCGCTTAGATACGTAAGAGAGCAACTTCTATCGGTTATTGCCAACCTGAGTGATTTTGCAGACCGATACAAGGGAGTTCCTACTTTGGGTTACACTCACTATCAACCGGCGCAACTCACTACGGTTGGCAAGCGTGCAACGCTATGGATACAAGACTTCGTGTCCGACTTGGAACAAGTCGATTACGTGCTTGGTCAAATCAAGTTTTTGGGTTGCAGAGGCACTACGGGCACGGAAGCGAGCTTTTTGGATTTGTTCGACGGCGACGAAGAAAAGATTGACTCAATGAACGCTTATATTGCCAAGCAGTTTGGCTTTGACGCCAGCTTTGACGTGTGCGGTCAAACATATCCTCGCAAGACTGACAGTTTGATACTAGATTGCTTGTCTGCTATAGCGCAGAGTGCTTATCGTATGGCTAATGACGTTAGACTTTTGCAACACGATAGACAAGTGGAAGAGCCTTTTGAAAAAAATCAAATCGGCTCGTCTGCTATGGCTTACAAACGCAACCCTATGCGTAGCGAGCGTATATGTTCGTTGTCGAGATATCTCATCACCGACGCGCTCAACGCACATCTAACGGCTTCGGTGCAATGGTTGGAGCGTACCTTGGACGACTCGGCTAATCGTAGAATATCAATGCCCGAAGGTTTTTTGTGTGCCGATTCTATATTGAGATTGTGCCAAAACGTCACAGACGGACTCGTTGTAAATACCAAAGTTATAGATAAGGCGGTGAGGGAATATCTACCTTTTATAGCTACCGAAAATATTATGATGGAAGGAGTCAAGAAGGGTGGCGACCGCCAACAAATCCATGAAATAATACGTACTTGCTCCATGCAAGCCACCGCTAAAATGAAGGAGGGCGGCGAGTGCGATTTGTTGCAAAGATTAGCTGACAATCCAAAACTCGGATTGAGTGTTCAAGAGTTGGATAGTTTGCTTGATCCAAAAGCATATACGGGCAGGAGCGAAAGACAGGTGGTCAGATACCTTGCCAAAATCAAACCTTTGACCGAAGGCTTGACAAGAACTAAGACGGAAATAGACGTGTGAGGGCAATATGGACAATCAAAAGATACTAATTCTCAATTTTGGCGGTCAGTACGACCAACTCATAGCTCGCAGAGTCAGAGAGTGTGGCGTTTACTGCGAAGTCAAGCCGTTTGATATGGCTATTGACGACATCAAGAGTTTTGCTCCTATCGGCATAATCTTTACGGGCGGACCGCAGAGCGTGTACAAGACGCAATCGCCTCACCCCGATGAGAGAGTGTTTGAGCTGGGAGTGCCTATTTTGGGTATATGCTACGGCTGTCAGCTACTCGCTCATCATTTGGGTGGACAAGTAGTAGAAGCCAAGAGTGATTCTTCGGCAGAATACGGCAAAACGACCACTTACTACGATACGACTTGCGACATATTCGACGGTATAGAGCCTTGCGGAATAAGTTGGATGAGTCACGGCGACTATATGGCTAAGGTGCCTGACGGCTTCGTGCTCACCGCCAAGTCGGACAAGTGTCCTAACGTGGGCATAGCCGACAAAGAACGCAAATTCTTCGGCGTGCAATTCCACCCCGAAGTCAACCACACTCAAGACGGCAAAAAGATGATACGTAACTTTTTGTACAAGGTTTGCGGTGCTAAGGGCGATTGGACTATGGAAAACTATGCCAAAGTTGCCGTTGACGCTATCAGAAAGAAGGTGGGAGATAAGCGAGTTTTGTTGGCGTTGTCGGGAGGCGTAGATTCCTCGGTGGCTGCGGCATTGTTTGCCGAAGCGGTTGGCAAACAACTCACTTGCGTATTCGTCGACCACGGACTTTTGAGGAAAAACGAGCGTCAAGAGGTTCAACAAGCCTTTAGCAAATGGGATATCAATCTCATCACGGTGGATGCCGAAAAGAGATTTTTAGACGCCTTGCAAGGGGTGAGCGATCCCGAGCGTAAGCGTAAGATTATCGGCGAAGAATTTATTAGAGTATTCGAGCAAGAGGGCAAGAAAATAGGCAGTGTAGATTTTTTGGCTCAAGGCACGATTTATCCCGACGTCATCGAGTCGGGTAAGGGCGAAGCCGAAACGATAAAGAGTCACCACAACGTGGGCGGGCTACCCGACTTTGTGGACTTTAAGGAGATAATAGAGCCATTGAGAATGCTCTTTAAGGACGAGGTAAGACAACTAGGCAGAGAGCTTGGTTTACCTGAATATCTCGTATCTCGTCAACCATTCCCGGGACCGGGACTTGCTATAAGAATAATAGGCGAAATAACCAAAGAAAAACTAGAAATTTTGCGTGATGCCGACTTGATATTCAGACAAGAAGCGGAGAAGGCGGGCTTGCAAGACAAGATGAGTCAATACTTTGCGGTGCTGACCAACATGCGTTCGGTAGGCGTCATGGGAGACGGAAGAAGTTACGACTACGCCATCGCATTGAGATCGGTGACCACCGACGACTTTATGACGGCGGATTGGACGAGGATACCTTACGAGGTGCTAGATAGAGTTTCGGTGCGTATCGTCAACGAGGTGGCACACGTCAACAGAGTGCTGTACGATATAACCAGCAAACCGCCTGCAACGGTGGAATTCGAATAAAAATAATTTACGAGGTGACAAAATGACAAGATATATATTTGTAACGGGCGGTGTAGTTTCGGGACTAGGCAAGGGCATAACGGCAGCCTCCTTGGGTAGACTTCTCAAGGCAAGGGGACTCAAAGTTGCCGCTCAAAAACTCGATCCGTATATCAACGTTGATCCCGGCACTATGAGCCCGTATCAACACGGTGAAGTTTACGTGACCGAAGACGGCGCAGAGACCGACCTCGACCTCGGACACTACGAGAGATTTATCGACGAGGACCTCAACAAGTATTCCAACCTCACCACGGGCAAGGT
>JBJETR010000068.1:0-6376 GCA_051883415.1 Christensenellales bacterium
GTGGCAGTCTACATAACGTGGATTATGTCGCTTTTTTAGTTGTCAAAAATCGTTTTGGCGAAGAGATGACAGACCAAGAAAAAGACGATTTTGCCAAGCTAGATAGTGCGACTATAGGTGAGGTGAACGAGGAGCTGGATACGCTTGTTATGCAAGGCGTTCTCGATAGTCCTTGCACCGTCACCCAAAATCAAAAACGTGTGGGCGAAATCAAAGCCCTATGTTTGCATATTTGTCACGACTGCAACCTGAGGTGTAGATATTGTTTTGCCGACGAGGGTACCTATCACACTACGGACAGGGCGTATATGTCGTTGGAAGTAGGCTGCAAAGCCGTAGACTTCCTAATATCACATAGCGGAAAAAGACGCAACTTGGAGATTGACTTCTTCGGTGGCGAACCTTTGATGAACATTGACGTAGTCAAGGGTATTGTAGACTACGCCAGAAGTAGAGAGCAAGAGAGTGGCAAGACCTTTTCTTTTACAATGACCACCAACTGCGTACTCCTAAACGACAAGACTATCGAGTGGCTCAACAAGGAGATGAGCAACGTGGTACTGAGTATTGACGGTAGACCTTGCGTGCACAATGCGGTACGCAAGAGCGTCAACGGCAAAGAGTGCTATGACGTTATCCTCAAAAATGCACAAAAGTTTAGAAGCGTGCGTGGCGACAAGTCTTACTACGTGAGAGGTACTTTTACGGCACTCAACCTTGACTTTGCAGACGACGTGGTTGCTCTCAATGACGCCGGCTTTGACCAAATATCGCTAGAGCCCGTGGTTACGGATATACCCGACCTTGCTATCAAGGAGGAGCACCTCCCACGCATATTGGAGCAGTACGAAAAGCTCGCCGAGATTTATATCGATAGGCGTAAGGGCGACAAGTGGTTCAACTTTTTCCACTTTATGATTGACCTTGAGGGCGGACCTTGCGTTATCAAACGCTTGACGGGTTGCGGTTCGGGTTGTGAATATCTCGCCGTGACGCCTGACGGAAGCCTCTATCCTTGCCACCAATTTGCCGAAAAGGAAGGATACAAAATGGGCAACGTATTTGACGGCGATATCGATATGAACGTGTCGCTTAAGTTTGCTAAGAATATCGTCACCAATAAGCCCGATTGTGCCGACTGCATAGCTAAATACTATTGTAGCGGCGGTTGCGTTGCCAACAATCTCAACTACGCAGGCTCTATGGACAAGCCTTACGCTATCAGTTGCGCCATGATGCGCAAGCGTTTTGAGCTTTCGCTGGCAATATCCGCTATAGAGGGTGCGGGGGAGAGCCAAGAATAGCGACTTGCAAGTTATTCTATACTTGTAGAATTTTGACGTTATACGCTTTTCGTGTCTTAGAGAAGCGTATTTTTGTTTTAACACGCACATATTTATAAAATTTTTGAGAAAAATTCATTCGCAGCCTCTTTATTTTGTCAAAGTTATTGACAATAATATTATATAAATATATAATAAAAAAGACTAAATTGTTATGTCCTATCGGACTAAATGTAGAGTTGACAAATATTAGGAGGCAACACAAGGTGAACAAAGAAAAATCAATAGTGATTTTATCTATATTTACTGTATTGGTTATCTTGGGCGGTGTATTTGCTTTCGTTTCTCTCGACAACGGAGAGCTCGGCATTACCAACTACATCGCATTCCCAAAGACAATCAAACTCGGTCTTGACCTGAGTGGTGGTGCATACGCCGTATTCGACGTAGACCAGAACGCAGTAATCGATACGACCGATACAGGCACAGATCGTAAATGGGCAGACCTCGACTCTTCCGAGAAAGAGCGTCTTCTCGAAGGTACTCGCTCTAGTCTTGAGAGCTTGTTGGTAGAAAAGGGATATACCGAAGCGCAAGTAACCACTTATGACAATCGTATCAGAGTAGAAGTACCTGACGTAGACGATCCCGATAGAATCTTCGATTTGATTGGTCGTCCTGCAAGTTTGGAATTTAAGAAGTACGAAGGCGAGTATTCGGCAGGCAACGGCGTTTCTTACGACGATCCTATCACGGGTAAGGATATTGCCGAGACGGGCGTGACTTACAACAGCGAAACAGGCAAGTACGAGGTTGCTCTCAGATTTACTACCAAAGGAGCTAAGAAGTTCGCCGATGCAACCGAAGAAGCTAGTTCTTCTACTTCTAAGCGTATAGGTATCTATATCAACAAAGAAGAGGTAATCGCTCCGACGGTATCTTCGACTATTTCGGGAGGCAACGCATCTATCTCGGGTAACTACACTTACGAACAAGCCTACGAATTGGCTGTCAAGATTCAAGCCGGTTCTTTCCCTCTCACCCTCAAGATGAGTGAGTCCAACACTATCACCGCAACTCTCGGTACCAATGCAATCAAAGCAGGTGTCATTGCGGGAATCGTGGGCTTGGTTCTCATTATAATTTATCTTTGCGTAATATATCGTATGATGGGTGTTGCTTCGTCTTTGTCACTTATCTACTACGCACTCACTTACGTATTCTTACTTGCCGTATTGCCTTGGGTACAACTTACCCTCAGCGGTATAGCGGGCGTACTGTTGTCGGTAGGTATGGCAGTTGACGCCAACGTAATTATCTTCGAAAGAATCAAAGAAGAGCATAGGGCGGGCAAGATGATGCGTACCGCCGTATCCAACGGCTTCAAGAGGTCTTACGGTGCGATTATCGACGGTAACGTGACCACCATCATAGGCGCTATCGTGCTTATCATCGTCGGTGCGGCTTCTATCAAGGGCTTTGGTATCACGTTGCTCGTAGGTATTATATTGTCGATGCTTTCTTCCTTGTTCCTCACAAGACTGCTCCTCAGTTGCATCATGGTATGGTTCAAAGAAGAGGACGCTCCTAAATTTGCTCTCAAATACGTTGCAAACGCTACAGGAAGCGAGATTGTAAGCGAGTCTACATTGGCAAAGGAGGTAGAGTAATATGAATAAATTATACGGTACTTCCATTACCAACAAGTGGAGAATTTGGATAGTAGTTCCTTTTGTAGTATTGCTTATTGCAATCATCGTATTTGCAGGAGTGGCAATTAGTCAAAAAGACTTTAGTAAAGGTATGAATATCGGTATTGACTTCTCGGGCGGTTCTGTCATCACTATCGTGCTCGGAGAAGGAGAGCTTGGTTCCGACGACGGCTTCAACGCTCATCTCGATAAGATATCCGACGTTATCAAGAGCGAAGATATTGCCAATAAGACGGCAGAGTATGCTAAGTCCAACGGCGTTGATCTTCTTGCTAGTGCTGCCGTAGGCTCTATCAGTTATTCTCAAAAGTCCGACGTGGGCGAGAATATGGCTATCATTGTCAAATACGACAACGTGTCCAAGACCTTCGATAAGGACAACGCTATCACCAACTACCGCAACGAGCTCATCAAAGAGCAACTTCAAAGTATATATTCCGATGACAACGGCTACGATTCCGTCATGGTAGATATGAGCTATATCGGTGCAACGGCTTCTGCTAAGCTCATTCAGACGGCACTCATATCTTTGCTCGTTACGCTCGTGCTCATTCTAATATATATCATTATAAGATTTGAGATTTGGAGTGGTTTGGCGGCTATTATCGCTATTGCGCACGACGTTTTGATGATGGTATGCTTGACGATTATCTTTAGAGTCCAAGTCAACAGTGCATTTATCGCTGCAATGATTACTATCGTGTCTTATTCTATCAACAACACCATCGTTGTATTCGACCGTGTGAGAGAGAATATGAAGAACGAAAAGACTTTGTCCAAGACTATGACTCTCAACAACAACGCAATCGTTGACAAGTCGATATGGGACACCTTCTCTCGTTCCGTCAACACCACGATTACCACCATGGTTTCTATAGTAATCTTTGCGATTTTGGGTGCTTCGAGCGTTAGAGAATTTGCACTTCCTGTTATCTTCGGACTTATTGCAGGTTTCTATTCTTCGCTTGTTATTGCGCCTTCTATCTACTGCTTGATGAAGAACGCTTACGACAAGTCAAAAGCTAATAAAAAGAAGATTGCTACCGGCAAAAAACGCTACGCAGGTATGTAAGCTGACACAACTGACTTAGAGGGTTGCAACGCAACCCTCTTTTGATAATATAAAGGAAAATTCAACTATGATTTCAAGCGATATGGACAGGGACGTAATTGCGGGGCAAATAGCCTCTCATTTTGGTCTTGACAAGGTGATTGCAGACATTTTGGTTGCTCGCAATATCGATACCGTTGACAAGGTTGAGGCTTTTTTGTATCCAAAACAAGCAGATTTGACGTCACTTGACAAATACGTAGGGCTTGACGGCGTGGTTGAAAGAATAAGACGTGCCATTGACAATCGAGAAAGAGTCGTGCTTTACGGCGACTACGACTGTGACGGCATTTGTGGTGTAAGTATCTTGTATCTTCATCTTAGAGCACGAGGGGTAGACGTGTCATACTTTTTGCCAAGTAGACATACTCACGGCTACGGCTTGAGTATCGAGGCATTGGAGAGTATAGCCGAGCAAAGCTTTCCCGACCTAATTATCACCGTCGACTGTGGCATTTCTTCAAAAAACGAGGTGCAGTACGCTCAAGAGGTGCTCGGTATCGACGTGGTAGTTACCGACCACCACGAGCCTATTGCAGAGCTTCCGGAGTGCAATATTTTTAATCCTAAGTTGTCTAAAGGTTGTTTTAGAGAACTATGCGGTGCGGGTGTTGCCCTCAGGCTTGTCGAGGCATTGGCGGGTGTGCAAGAGAGCAAAAAGTATTATGATATAGCCGCAATAGCCACCGTTGCCGACATAGTGCCGCTAGTAGAAGACAATAGAATTATCGTGTATTACGGCTTGATGCTCATCAATCGAGGATACCGCAAGGGTATTAAAATGTTAGTGGAAAGGTGCGTAAAAGGAGCGGTCAAGTCAAGCGACGTCAGCTTCAAGATTGCACCTCGTATCAATAGTGTCGGCAGATTGCAAGACGCCAATCCCGTAGTGGAGCTCTTCGTCAGCAACGATAGCTTTGTACTTAGCAACCTTATAGACGAGATAGAAAAGCTTAACGACCTCAGACAAACCATGACTACAGATCTCGCTAAGTTGTGCGACGACAGACTAGTTGGCTTTGATTTTGAGGACAATCCTATCATAGTGTTGTACGACAAATATTGGGACGACGGCATCTTGGGCATAGCTAGCGCAAGGCTTGTCAGTGAGTTCAATCGCCCCGTCATACTTCTTACCAAAAATAAGGACGTTGTCAAAGGCTCGGGCAGAAGCGTCGAGGGCGTTAATATTCTAGATTGCGTATCTGCTTGCTCTGATATCTTGCTCAAATTCGGCGGGCACAAAATGGCTTGCGGTCTATCGCTAAAAGAAGAAAACGTAGCTGAATTTATAAGGCGTATCAATGCCTTTGCTAAATCGACTATATCAAGTCAAGCTTTTGAGCCAAAGGTCGAGGCTTTTTGTCAATTAGACAGCTTTGACATCGAACTTGCCAAGCAACTTGCTTATCTCGAGCCGTACGGCGAGGGCAATAGAGAAGTGACCTTTACTACCAACCTCGGCAAGTGTGAATTTGTTCCAATCGGCAACGGCGAACACCTAAAATATCATAAGGACAACAGTGATTTTTTAGCTTTTTCGGCTATTGACAAGTTGAGTTTGCTCAACAGCCCGGCAAAGAAACAAATTAGGTTTGCTCTATCCGTCAACGTCTTCAAAAATACCGAAACTCTGCAAGTCGGAGTTCTCAACGTTATGAGCAACGACGTGGATTGCGATATGGGCGTGGCAAACTACGTTATGCAGAGCGTGTACAAGTCGCCGCGTCAAATGCAACTTCAAAGTATTGACAAAGCACACGCCTTTGACAACGTAGCTAATACCAGATACGGCACGTGTTATTTGTGTTTCGACTACGACACCTTCAAGTCGATACCCCCTCAAATAATAGCCAAATTGAGGGTTAACAACGGCTTTAGCGATAGCGAATGTCCGTACAATAGACTCATCTACAATCCCGACGTCAACGTCAATCTTGCGTATTATAGCGATATAGTATTGTTGGAAAGAGCCCTCTCGGATAACGTGACGGCAAAAATGCAAATATCCAAAGACGCAAAGATTTGGGTAGTGGATAACGACGTTATGCTATGTAGATGTAAAGCAAAACTGCTTGATTACACGGGACTTGGCAAAGTATTCGTTGCAGTTAAAACGCTTCTTGCCGCCAAACCCTATAGCGATTATTATACTTTGTTCCAAAATATCGGCATAGAGGGCGTTTCTTGGGAAGAATTTTGCGTTGCAATGGCTGTTTTTGTAGATTTGGGTATTGTAAAATATGATAATAATGCTATAATTATTGATA
>JBJETR010000069.1:0-6203 GCA_051883415.1 Christensenellales bacterium
CTGCTCATCTTGTTCGTGGTGTGCTGTCTTATTGCAGTGCCTTTTGCTTTGCAGACCATTCCCGTCAAAGAATTTGACACGACTCTATCCGACTTCTATTGCAATTGGATGAGCCATATCCCCGACGACGTGCTTATCAAAAATCTGGTCATTCCCGGTAGCCACGACTCGGGAACGGTAACGATGCCTTCGATAGGCTGTACCCAAAATAGACATATCCAAGACCAAGTCAAGGCGGGTATCCGCTACTTCGACATCAGAGCCGCTAAGCAAGGCGACGACCTGGTTATATTCCACTCGATATTGCGTGGTGTGAGATTTGAGCCTATTGCGCAAGGGCTGTACGACTTTATCGTTGCCAACCCCAGCGAGTTTTTGATACTCGACTTCCAATACTTCGAAAACAGCCAACAAATGATACACGATACGCTGAAGCGTATAGGGCTCGCCGACCTCGCCGTAGTCAATGATACCGATATGCCCGACTACGATTTCGTAGATGGGCTGACCGTGGGCGATATGCGTGGCAAAGTGCTCATTGTTTGGGGCGATAATAGCGACGTGGACTACGCTTTTAGACGCAACAACAATCTTTGCACCGTCAAAAATTGCGTGCTTACTTCACCTTTTTATATCCTCTTGCACGGCATGCAAAGCCAAGACGTCATCGACAACATCTTGCCACTCTACTACAAGCGATACAAAGAGTGGAACAAGGGCTTGTTCGTATTGCAATGCCAAATTACTTTTGGACCAAACTTGTACCAAAGAGAGGCTTCGCACAAGGACAACATGACGGCTTACGTCAACTCGATAGCCTCAGATCCCGAAAAACTCAAATATATCAATATAGTGATGCGTGAGTACGCAGACGACTATATGGAAAAAATCAACTCTATCTTGAGGCTTAATATAGCCAAGGGCTTTATCGATGAGTCCGACTCGATATATATTCAAAATACCTTGCCACCCGAGGTGGCGTGAGGTTTTGTCTGACGGCAAGTGACGTTGCCGGCTACGCCAACAGTGACGTTGTGACCTAAAGTCAAAGTGACGTGATTGACTCCGCCAACGGTGACGTTTTAGCAAGTACAAGATTTTTTCATTTCAATATTGACGTTTTGACTATATTTATGCCAACAAAAAAGCCACGATTGCAATAATCGTGGCGATTTTTATTGATTGAATTCTACAGCAAATGCGCTCTAAGCTCTTCGGGAGATTGTGGACTGAGCAAGCCGATTGGCACGTCGAAAACCGTTACGCAACCACTGCGTCCTTCCTTGGACATCTTGTAGATTGCCCTAGCGTACGCCGTCAACACGCTACCCGTAAATTCGGGGTTGGAGTCGAGTTTGATATTGAGTTCCAATACGTGCTTTTTGTCGCTGTAGGTGTTACCGCTTCTCAGCACTACTCCGCCGTGAGGAAGCTCGCTGTGATTGCGCTTCATCTCCTCCATGTCTATAAAGTGAACGGTGGTGTCGTAGTCGGCAAAATAGTTGGGCATACTAACGATTTGCTCTCTAATCTTGTCCTTGTCAGCACCTTCTTGAGCCACTACGTAGCATTCTCTAACGTGCTTTTGTCTGGTGGTAAGCTGTGGATTGTCGCCCGCTCTCACCGCTTGCATAGCAGCCTCTACGGGTACGGTGTATTGTCTTGCGTCGACTACGCCCTCAATCCTTCTGATAGCGTCGGAGTGTCCTTGCGAAACGCCTTTGCCCCAAAACGTGTAATCATTGCCGTTAGGGAGCAAAGCACCGAACATCATTCTTGCCACCGAGAATAGTCCCGGATCCCAACCTACCGAGATAATGCCGAGCTTTCCGCTCTCTTTGCCCGTCTTGTCCATGTTGGCAAAGTGCTCGGGTATCCTTGCGTGAGTGTCGAAAGAGTCCACCGTGTTGAAGTACTTTATCATTTCTACGCTTTGCTTAGGCAAATCGGTTGCCGAGCCTCCACAAAGTATCAAAACGTCAATTTTGTCCTTGTACTCTTGGATTTGGTCGATGCTTATCGCTTTGCCCGTTGCCGTTTCCACGTCCTTTCTGCGGGTAAAAATGCCCACCAATTCCATATCGCTGTTGTTGCTTACGGCGAGTTCTACACCTCTGCCGAGGTTGCCGTATCCCAAAATGCCGATTTTGATTTTTTGCATAAGTTTTCTCCTTGTTTTTTTCGATAATATTATTGCACACGCCGTAGTCGGTACGCAACTATTTGAAAAATTTTTTTGATTTTTTAGCCAAAAAAATCCGCGCGTTTTGCACGGATTTTGGTATTATTAAGCATTGCTTAGTCTTGATTGTCTTGAGGCGTCTTAGCTGTTTCGCTGCTGCTTGACTCAATCGTATCTTGTTGCGAAGTAGCTTGCACATCTTCCGTTTGAACACATTCCGTCGGTTGAACTTGCGTGATATTGTCGCTAGGAGTTTGTTCCTCCGATTTGTCTTCCTTGCCCTTGAGTCCGTCAAGAATTTTACCTACGACTTGCTTTACTTTGCCTATTTTTTTGGGTTGTTCTTCGCCGTTTTCTTCAGCCATTTGCTTGAGTTGGTATTTAGTCTTGAACTCGGTCGGTTTTTCTTTGCCCTCAAAATAATCTATGCTCATACCGTGATTGGAATTGTCGTAGAGATTTTTCATTGCCTTGACGGTTCTATCTTCCATATCCTTGTACATTTCTTTGCTAAATAGTTGCAAATTAGGATAGATTGGCTCGCCAACGGTTATGGTAGCACAAGGCTTGGAAGTAAAGCACAGCTTGTACAAGCCTCTTCTCTTACGCCAGCTGATAACTATAGGAATGATAGGCACTTGGCTGTCGCACGCAATCTTAAATGCACCCTTATTAAGTTCTCTCAATCCCGCATAGTAGTTGATAAGATGCGCTTCGGCATAGACGTGCACAGTCTTGCCGTCTTTGAGCAAGGTGTTGATCTCGTGCTTGAATACTCTCGCCTCGGCAACGTTTTGCGGAGTCGGCACTGCCCCCAAGAATTTGAGTATCTTACCAGCCACCGGCATATTGAAAGTCTCGTATAACACGGTAAATTGTACCCTTCTAGGCCACAAGACAAGCGCATTCATTGCACAGTCGAGCAGATGCACGTGGTTGCTTACGCTTACTACGCCCTTGCCCTTGGCTTTTTTCAAGTTCTTCTTGCCCTTGATACGCAGTCCTAGATAAAACGTGCAAAATAGATAGAACACAGGTATGCCGATAAGATAATATAGCAAGCCCGACAATACGTATGAAACCTTGCTTTTGGAGACAAATTGTTTGCCTTTCTTTTTGGCTTCGTCGGTTTCCATTCTACGCTTTTCTTTGGCAGTGGATATCGCCTCTCTAAACATCTCTTCGGCTTTGTCGATAGAATAGGATACGTTGTATCTTTCGCCTTGAGCTACGTACTCTTTGCTCATCTGTTCCTTTTGCTCGGGATGCTCTATCCAATAGTCGATTTTGTCTGCAAGATCCTTTGGATTGCCCGCCTCAAATAGCGATCTCTCGTCCAAAGCGAATTGCGGGGTTGCCGACTTGGCAGAGTTGGCGATGATTGGTACTACTCCACACGTAAACGCCTCTATACATGCTATTGCCTCTATCTCTACGTCGGCTGCGTGCACGTAAAGGTCGGTATTGTGAAGTTGCTCGATGAGTTCTTCTTTGCTAAAAAATCCAAACTTGACGGGGTTGGTCAATAGGCTGTCCGCCAACTTCTTAAGTTTGTTATACGAAGGTCCTTTTCCAGCCAAAGTAAGATGAATCTTGTCGGCGTACTTGCTCATAGATATCGCCTTGATAAGCACGTCTTGACGCTTTTCGTTAGCATATCTGCCTATCATCATAATATTGATATGCTCGGGATCGAGTTGTTTGTACTCGGCAGGCGGTTTAAAATCGTCGGACACGCCGTTGGATATGACGTGCATGTTGGCTTTGTAATTCCTATCCTGCAACTGCTTGGCAATAAATTGCGACGGACAATGTATGTGGTCAACTTTGTTGAAGAAGTTGTCTCTAAAATAGGCATAAAGCCATTTAACTGCAATGGAAGAATGCTTGAGTCCCGCATTGTAGGTAATATTCTCGGGTTGAACGTGAAAAGCCGCAGTAACGGGAATGCCCATTTGTTTGGCAACTTTGAGAGCCTTCTTCTCGAGTTTGAAAGGCATATACAGATGCACGATATCCGCACCGCTAAAAGCGTTGGTGAGGGTTTCGTAGTCCGGCTTACCAAATCTTACTTGTTGCAACATAGCAACTTCGGTGGCGATAGGCAAATATCTCTCGCCTACCTCATAGCAACCTTCGCCCTTGGCACCCGTTGCAACCACTCTGACCTCGTGCCCACGCTTCTTGAGCTCATCGACAAAGCGATGTGCCGACATAACCGTTCCGTTGGTCATAAGGTCGTATAAATCTATAACTATTACTATTTTCATCGTTACTCCTACGTTATTTGGTCTACAAGTCGGTCTAATTGTCATATCTATGATATTGCCAAACTTGGACAAGATTATAATAACATTGTAGTTGTATTGGCAAGGTTTGCAATCCTTTTCGACGACTTTTTACAAATTTTACCATTATTATACATTTTATTTACTTTAATTTTACTTATTTTTTACAATTTATAATATATAATTATTATAATGTTTATGCCAAATAATTACTTTTTATATTATAGAGCCAAGACCTCTGACTACGCAATTTGATATTATAAAAATTTTTGTAATCGATAGACGAAAATATTATCACACAAAAATCGCTTTTAATATGACATTTTCAAAAATATGTATCGCAAAAAATTGACATAATTCACGTGTTGTTGTATGCTCAAAATATACCAACAAATACACAGGAGACGTATCTATGAAGCAAGATATGATTGCAATCATTGACCTTGGCAGCGAAGAAAACTCCGCTATTGCCAGACTAATCAGAAGTTACGGCGTTTATAGTGAGATTTACGCTCACGATATTACGCTCGACGCTCTCAAAAAGATGCCCAACGTCAAGGGCGTTATCCTCAACGGCGGTCCTAATAGAGTTGTTGACGGCGTAAAAATCGACGTCGCACAAGACCTATACTCTATCGGCGTACCTTTTTTGGCAATAGACCACGACACCGACAAGTGTCCTCAAGGCAATGCCAGCGACATCAAGTCTTTTATCTTCGATACGTGCCGCTGTGATGCCAATTGGAATATGGACAACTTTATCCAAGACCAAGTAGAGCTTTTGCGTAAACAAATCGGCAATAAGAAAGTTTTGCTTGCCCTATCGGGTGGCGTTGACTCTTCAGTCGTTGCGGCTTTGCTCATCAAAGCTATCGGCAACCAACTCGTTTGCGTACACGTAAATCACGGTCTTTTGCGTAAAGGCGAGCCTGAACAAGTTATCAGAGTGTTTAGAGAAGAATTGGGCGCCAACCTCATCTACTCCGACTCTGTAGACAGATTTCTTGACAAGCTCGCAGGCGTAGAAGATCCTGAGAAAAAGAGAAAGATTATCGGTGCGGAATTTATAAGAGTATTCGAAGAAGAAGCAAGAAAACTCGATGGCATCGACTTCCTCGCTCAAGGCACTATATATCCCGATATCGTTGAGAGCGGTACTAAGACGGGTAAAGCAGTCAAGGCTCACCACAACGTAGGCGGACTGCCTGAAGACCTCAAATTCGAGCTCGTAGAGCCTCTCAAATACCTCTTCAAAGACGAGGTTAGAGCGTGTGGTAAGGCTTTGGGCTTGCCTGACGACATGGTTTACCGTCAGCCGTTCCCAGGTCCGGGACTTGGCGTAAGATGCTTGGGCGCTATCACTCGTGATAGACTCGAGGCAGTAAGAGAATCCGACGCTATCTTGAGAGAAGAATTCGCCAAAAACGGTCTTCAAGGTAAAGTATGGCAATACTTCACCCTCATCCCCGATACCAAGTCGGTAGGCGTGCGTGACAACGCTCGTTGCTATGATTGGCCGGTTATCATCAGAGCAGTCAACACCGTGGACGCTATGACGGCTACTATCGAGCATATCGATTGGGCTATCCTTGACAAAATCACTTCTCGTATCCTAAACGAAGTCAAGGGCGTCAACAGAGTTTGCTACGACCTCTCTCCAAAGCCAACCGCAACCATTGAATGGGAATAAGATTACAAAACAATACACCCGCCGAAATGAAATGCACCCCAAA
>JBJETR010000070.1:0-5895 GCA_051883415.1 Christensenellales bacterium
AAACGATTTTTGACAACTAAAAAAGCGACATAATCCACGTTATGTAGACTGCCACTTTCTTTGTCCCAAACAAAATAGTACGCCCTCTTGTGATAACTAAAACTAAAAGAATGCGTCATTTTGTACCTAATTGTCGCTTACAGCAAAGGTTTCTTTGGCGAATTTACCTTTTCTTCTCTATTTTTGCAAGATTGATTGCCTACGGTGCAAGAAGTTTTGCAAGCCGATTGACAGCTAGATTGACACTCACCGCAACCGATGTTGCCGGACTTTTTCATACCATTGTTTACGATAGAATTTATATGTTTCATAATGCCTCCGTCAAGGTTATTTATTTACTGATATTTTATATCATTTTATACGGTTTGGCAAGTACTTTTTTACAATAACTTATTTTAGCGGTTTTTGTCGCAATTTTTTGGGTTTTACTCAAACCGTACTAGGCTTTTTGACGTTGACAACGACCACCGCACTGATAATGCCCGTTACTATACCCGAGAGAAAATCAACGAGTTTTATCGTACTAATGCTAAGCGAGCCCGCCAAAAGTCCAAATACCAAAAAGGACGTCAACACGTAAATCACCCCTATTAGCAATCCCTTAGCAATACCGTAGCGTGTACTTTTGATTGCCCAAAAACACCCTACTACTACGCTAATTATTCTCACGGCAATATTAACCCCGTCGATTACCTCATCCGACACGTTGACGAACTTGAGCACTATCGCAAACACTAAAGTGAGCAAAACCGATACTAACACGGCAATAACACCGCCCAATACTACGTCCAGAATATCCCTTGCACTTAATTTTTTCATATACTCCTCCTGCCTCAATCTATGACGAGGGGACGGCAGATATGATATCTAAAGCTATTATTGCTGCTTGGTATATAATGGCAAAAACAAAAGCTAAAGCAACGACAAATGCCAAATACGCCTAAAGTTGGCAATCGACGTTTTGATTGCAAACGTTACCAAAAATAGAAAAAACGGTGCAATCTCTTGCACCGCTCAATGATTATTTTGCTACTTAGATTTCGTCTTTGGTCTCGGTCTCTACGACTTCTGCATCAACGACCTCGGCTTCTTCGGCTTGAGCCTTCTTTTTGTCGGCTTTCTTAGCCTTCTTCTCGGCAAGCTTTGCCTCTGCCTCAACCTCGTCCTCTGCAACTACAACGTTTTCTTCAGGTTTAGCCTCTTCCACAACGCCCTCTGCCGAAGTAGTCATAGTGGTATAGATAGCAGACTTGTCAAGTACGACGGTAACCGAGCCGTCCTCACTTGCACTCAAATCGAGCACGAAGCAGTTGCTTTGGTTGTCTATTGCTTTGATTACTCCCACAAAGCCACCGATAGTCTTGACCTTGGTGCCAACCTTGATAGAGTTCATCATCTCTTGAGCCTTCTTTTGTCTTTTCTTTTGAGGAATGATAGAAAGTAGCATCATACCTACCAACAAAACAGCCATTACGATGAGCATTGTGATAGAGCTGGTATTGGAAGTCTCAGCCAAAATTATATTATACATAACGTTCTCCTTTAATTATCATTTAGTTTATCTTAAACAATATTTGCAAAAAAATCAACACATATTGCGTATTTTCTAAAAATATTAACAAAAATATTACACAATCGGTAGACTTTTTGTCGCAAAGCGTTATTTTTTTTCTCCGCCCTTGCCCCACTTGTATCTTGCGGTAAACTCACGATAAAAGTCGCCAAACCTATCTTCCATTATCGCTTGCCTGATATCTTCCATAAGGCGAGTCAAAAATCTTATGTTGTGAATGGATAACAACTTGCCACCCAAAATCTCGTCCGACTTGATGAGATGTCTGATGTAAGCTCTCGAAAAGTTGCGACAACAATAGCAGTCGCACCCCTCTTCTACAGGTGCAAAATCCTCGGCAAAGTTGGCATTGCGTATCGTCAAATTGCCGTCACGAGTAAAGGCTGTGCCGTTGCGTGCCATACGGGTAGGCAAAACGCAGTCGAACATATCTATACCTCGCATTATGCCCTCGACCAGGCAGTCGGGGCTACCCACGCCCATAAGGTATCGAGGCTGGTCGTCGGGATAATAAGGTCTTAGCGTGTCGAGCATCTCGTACATAACGGGCTTTGGCTCGCCCACCGAAAGTCCGCCTATCGAAAAGCCGCATTGGGCGTAATCTAACACCTTTTTGATAGACTCTATACGCAAGTCCTTGTACATATTGCCTTGCACTATCGGGAATAGCATTTGGTCCTCTCTTTGATGTGCCTTGACGCACCTATCGAGCCAAAGATTGGTTCTTCTGAGCGCAGTCTTGGCTGTGGCGTAGTCGCTATTGCCCTCGGTACATTCGTCGAAAGCCATTATGATATCGGCGCCGAGCTTGTTCTCAACCTCTATCGCCTTTTCGGGGCTCATAAAATGCTTAGAACCGTCTATATACGAGGCAAAGGTTACGCCCTCGTCGGTGATTTTACGCATAGAAGATAGCGAAAAAACTTGAAAGCCTCCGCTGTCGGTGAGGATTGGCTTGTGCCATTGCATAAATTCATGCAAACCGCCCGCTTTAGCTACTAAATCTTCACCCGGTCTTAGGTACAAGTGATAGGTATTGGCAAGTATAATCGAAGCCTTGGCTTCTTCCAAATCTCTCGGAGTCAGGGCTTTGACGGTGGCGTTGGTGCCTACGGGCATAAATACCGGCGTGATGATTTCGCCGTGAGGAGTGGTAAGCTTGCCTACCCTTGCACCCGATTGCTTGCATACTTTGATTACTTCGTATTTGAACATATAATCCTTATATCAATAGAGTTGCGTCGCCGAATGAGAAAAATCTATACTTCTCTTGCACGGCGATTTCGTACATTTTTAGAGTTTCTTCTTTGCCTATAAAGGCGCTGACTAGCATTATGAGCGTTGACTCGGGTAGATGAAAGTTGGTTATTAGCCCCTTCACCGTCTTAAAGCGATAGGAAGGATAGATAAATATGTCGGTATTGCCACTGCACGCCTTAACGTAGCCCTCGTCGTCCGCCACACTCTCTACCACTCTCACGCTAGTGGTGCCTACGCAAATCACTCTTCTACCCTCTCTCACCGCGCTATTGATGAGGTCGGCATTTGTTTGGTCAATCTCGTAATACTCGCTATGCATCTTGTGTTCCAAGATATTGTCGACCTTGACGGGACGGAAAGTACCGAGCCCTACGTGGAGCAACACCTTGGCAAACTGCACGCCCTTGGCTTTGAGCTCGTCGATTAGCCTACCCGTAAAGTGTAGCCCAGCTGTAGGTGCGGCAGCCGAGCCTTGAACCTTGCTATATACAGTCTGATATCGGTCTTTGTCCTCTAGCCTCTTAGTAATATAAGGCGGAAGCGGCATATTGCCTATCTTGTCAAGCACGTCCTCGAAGATGCCCTGCCACTCAAATTTTATCCTTCTTATCCCCTCTTCGCCGTAGCCGACAACTTCGCCTTGTAGGTCTTGTCCAAAGTCAAGACGAGTGCCTATTTTTAACTTTTTGGCAGGTCTGGTGATACATTCCCAATCTGTGTAATCGAGTCTTTTGAGTAGCAATACTTCGCAATTCTTTTCTTTGCTTGCACCCTCGCTCATGCGGCTGGCATATAGCCTTGCTGGGATAACCTTGGTTTCGTTGACGACCAGCAAATCTCCCTCGTGCAGATAGTCTGCCAAATCATAAAAGTGCTTATGCTCTATACTGCCGTCCTCTTTGTGATAGACGAGCATACGAGAGCTATCTCTCGGCTCGATGGGAGTCTGCGCAATGAGCTCTTTGGGCAAGTCGTAGTAGAAGTCGTGAGTCGATAGATTAGTCATCGTTTACCTCAAACAGTGACAGTTGTCTACCCTCGTCCTTAGGCGGAATGAGTCCGAGATGACGATATGCATCGGCTAGGCAAATTCTACCCCTTGGCGTGCGAGCAACGAATGCAATCTGCATAAGATAAGGCTCGTATACGTCCTCTATCGTTCCGCTGTCCTCGCCAATGGACGCCGACAAGGTGTCGAGTCCCACAGGTCCACCGCCAAACTTGTTGATAATGGTATCGAGAATTTTTCTATCCACGTTGTCAAGACCTAGCGAGTCGATTTCCATCTTGTTGAGGGCATAATCGGCAACCTTTTTGTCCACTACGCCGTCACCCATAATCTCGGCAAAGTCACGCACACGCTTGAGTATGCGGTTGGCAATTCTCGGTGTTCCACGACTTCTGAGGGCTATTTCCCTTGCGCCGTCCTCACTGATTTTGACTCCGAGTAATTGCGCCGACCTCTTGACGATATCGGCTAGTTGGTCGGGGGTGTAGAGTTCCAACCTACAGTTGACGCCAAATCTATCTCTGAGCGGCGAGGTTATCATGCCCGCCTTGGTGGTTGCGCCAATGAGAGTGAATTTGTTGAGCGATATTCTTATACTCTTGGCAGAAGGACCTTTGCCAACCACGAAGTCGAGTGCAAAATCTTCCATTGCCGAATACAAAACTTCTTCGATATTGCGATTAAGACGATGAATTTCGTCTATAAAGAGTACGTCATTCTTCTCCAGATTGGTGAGTATTGCCGCCAAATCTCCCGCTTTTTCGATAGCAGGTCCGCTGGTTATCCTTATTTGACTACCCATTTCGTTGGCGATAATGTGTGCAAGCGTGGTCTTGCCGAGTCCCGGAGGTCCGTATAGCAAAACGTGGTCGAGGGCTTCGCCTCTGGCAAGAGCGGCTTTGATATAAATCTCGAGGTTTTCTTTGACCTTGTCTTGTCCCACGTAGTCTTGCATGGTCTTAGGTCTAAGGGTGTTTTCCGCTTCCTTTTCGCCAAGCCCCGCTAGTGAGGACATAAATCTTTGGGTATCGTCTTGTTCAAAATCCATATTACAAACTCCTAAATGCTAGCGCTATGACGCTCTCGAGGTCGTCGGCGTTGCCTCTAACCTTAGCCACGGCTTGCTCGGCTTGCGAGCGAGATATTCCGAAGCTCATCAAAGCCTCTATCGCATCCCGAGTGATTTCGTCGCCACTCGTAGCGACAGGCGTTACGTTTGCACCCAATATGCTCTCCAACGCACCGTCGGCGTTGAGCTTGCCTTGCAACTCGAGCACTATCCTCTCGGCAGTCTTTTTGCCTACGCCCTTACTGCTTGCGATAGCCTTGACGTCGGCGTTGACGATAGAGGCAACGAGCTGTCCCAGCTCTTGTCCCGACAAGATTTGTATGGCAAGCTTTGGACCTACGCCCGACACGGTGAGTAGGTTCTCGAACATAGCCTTTTCTTCTCGGCTATAGAAGCCGAATAGTCGCAATGCATCCTCTTGCACTTGTAGGTAGGTGTATACCGTCACTTGTTGACCGATATTGCCGAGTTTGATTAGAGTCGAGGTCGACACTGCGAGGTCGTAACCTACTCCTCCGCACTCTACGACGAGCCTACCCTCGCCGCAATATATCACTTTTCCACTGATAGAATAATACATAACTCAATCATAATTTATTTATATAAAAAAGTCAAGTCTATGAGATAGGCTTGATAGGTAATATGTTATTACTGCGGAGCGTAGCCACCTTAGCAATCTCAAGTATTTTATCATTGCGTAGCGTGCACTTTGCGTTTGCTCAGCCTTTGGCGTGGCAATCTCAATTATAAAACTCTCCCCATTAAGAGAGAGTTTGGATCAATAAAATCTATACATTTCCGTCATGCCTTTCGGCAAGCCACCTCCCTTTACACAAAGAAGGCTTTTGCAACGGTTGAGATTGCCACGTTTCACTTTGCTAACGCAAAATGTATACAGTGCAATGACATATCCGCTTGTCATTCCGAGGGAAGCCCTTGGCTGACCGTGGGAATCTCGTGCCTTTTTGTTTGAGATTGCCACGT
>JBJETR010000071.1:0-5656 GCA_051883415.1 Christensenellales bacterium
CAAGCATTCAAAGCTGTAGAGGAGGAATAATTATGAGTGCAATATATCAATCGGCAGACAGCCTTATAGGCAAAACCCCACTTCTTAGACTTAGCAAGTTAGAAGAGAAGTTGGGACTCAAAGGCAAACTTATTGCCAAACTCGAATACTTCAACTTGTCGGGCTCCGTCAAAGACAGAGTCGCTTTGGCGATGATAACCGAGGCAGAAAAGAGCGGAAAACTCAATACAGGTAGCACGATTATCGAGCCGACGTCGGGCAATACGGGTATTGGATTAGCTGCCGTAGGCACGGCTAGAGGCTATAGAGTCATTATCGTTATGCCAGAAACCATGTCGGTAGAACGCCGTCAACTCATCAAGGCATACGGAGCAGAAATTGTCCTAAGCGAAGGCTCCAAGGGCATGAAGGGTGCAATCGAGAAGGCAAATCAACTCGCCGAGACGATAGAGGGCAGCTTCGTTCCATCGCAGTTTGACAACCCTGCCAACCCGAAGGCACACTTTACAAGTACCGGCGTTGAGATATTCCAAGACACCGACGGCGAAGTCGACGTGTTCGTTGCGGGCGTAGGCACGGGCGGAACGGTCACGGGCGTAGGACAGTACCTCAAATCCAAGAAGCCGTCCGTCAAAGTCGTAGCCGTAGAGCCTGCAACTTCGGCAGTACTATCCACGGGCGTAGCGGGTGCACACAAGATACAAGGTATCGGTGCAGGCTTTGTGCCAAAGGTGCTCGACACGACAGTGTACGACCAAATCATCACCATATCCAACGAAGAAGCCTTCGAGAAAGGCAAACTCATCGCATCCACCGAGGGTGTGTTGGTAGGCATCTCGTCGGGCGCAGCCTTGGCAGCGGCAATTCAACTAGCCAAGCAAGACGAATACGCCGGCAAAAATATCGTAGTGTTGTTGCCGGATAGTGGGGATAGGTATTTGTCCACCCCTCTCTTCAGTGATTGACGGCGGATATACTTCGTTATACTGTGTCGAGTTTGCGGGTGCGTTCGGTCACGTACGCCTAAGTACGCTCCCTCACGCCGTCCTCACTCTCCTTGTCTAACTCGCATCTCCACCGTCAAATGGGGCTTAGCAGACATACTTCGCAATACTGTGTCAAAAGGCGACTTTTCTTGCTCACGTACGCTCAAGTACGCTCGCTTCGATAAAGTTGCCTTTTTCCTTGTCTTGCTTGTATCTCTACCATGAGAAAAATAGTCGTATGCCGGCGGATATCTTTGTCGCAATACTGTGTCGCTCTCACGGCATATTTGCGTCGTTATGCTTTGTCGACTTTACGTTTTGGCGTAGGTCACGTACGTCTAGTACGCTCCCCACGCCAAATCCGCAGTCTTCGTGCCTAACTCGCACCTATGCCGTGAGAGTATTACTACTTAGTTACTTATTACGGATTGAGATAAGTATGCTCCCTCACACTGTCCTCACTCTCCTTGTCTTACTCGTACTTCCACCGTCAAAGGGTTGTATGTCATTGCCGTGGAGTGATAACCAAGAAGTTTGTCATTCAGAGCGAGCAAAGCGAGCGTAGGAATCTCTACCCTAATGTCATTGCGCCGTGTACGTTTTGCGTTAGCAAAGACGTAGGCACTTGTTGCCGAAGTGTGGCAATCTCAACCCTTTATGTCATTCCGTTGTGTACATTGGGAATCTCAATCTTATAAAAAGCCGCCCCTGTGCAAGGGGAGGGGGGACCACCAAAGGTGGTGGAAGGGTTGTTATATAATCCTATCCTTTGAGCTGCGACTAAATCTGTCAACAATTACCTCTTTACACCATAAGGATATTTTGATATAATTTATTTATCATTGGAGGGGTTATGAAAAAACGAATAATATTTTTGATGATAACCATATTGGCGGTAGTGGCTGTAGCCGTTGTCTTTTCGGCATGTAACAATTTCGCCCCTGTCGAGAGAACCATACAAGTATCGCTTCAAGGCACTCTTGCCAACGCAACTCAAGACGAAAGCGGACACATAATCATCACCTACAAGTATGGTGAAACTATAGATATTTCAAAGGACGACTTCAAGGTGCAATTGCTTTATGAGAGTGACCAAGATGCGCCAACGCTATTGACTGCAGACCAATATACCATGGATACGTCCGCCGTAGCGGGAACGCCCGACGCAGGCACGTACGCCGTTACCTTCAGTTACAATGACTTTGAAACTTATATCGACGTCGTTGTAGAAGCGATAACCATCGCCATGCCAATTATCCCCGATAGAGGAGAATGCAATATCGAGTTTACGGGCGGGGAGATAAATTGTATTACCGATTTGCTCGATCCTTTGCAAACGTCTGCGGGGCTTCCAACTATCAGTCAGTTGCTTGCTCAAGGTGTAATTACAATCGAAGATTGCAGTGAGCCTCACGGCACTACCGCAACTTCTCAGACTCACGTCAATTTGGCTCAAGAATACTTTTTTAATATCAAAACTGCCAAAAACTATTATTTTGTCGACGAAAGTGGCAATCTTAGTGACGTTGTGTCCGTCTATTGGGAGATAACTCCTAAGAAGATAGCCCTTCCTACTTACGGTAGTACTCAGTTTACCTATACGGGGGAGGAGATAACCTTTGAGTTAAATTGGACTGACGGATACGAAAATATAAAAGACTTCATTATGATACCACAAGGTTCTACCACCGGGGCTACCGAAGTAGGCGAATATAGCCTCAACGTGATAATCAATCCCGATTTAGAGTATCCAGGCGACTACGTTTTCGCCGACGGCACGACAAGTATAATAATTTATTGGTCGATAGTAGGAGAGTAAGTAAAGATACAATCGATAGAGCAAAAAATAAGCGACTTATGGTCGCTTATTTTTTGCTTTCAATATTGAAAAGTTTGTTTTACAATATATCGTCTATATCGTCAAAGTAGTCGCGGTCAAAGAAATCTCTCAACCTGATATTGGCACCCATACAAAGTTTCTTTATGGTAATGACTTTTGGACATTTGCTTTTGCCAACCATAAAGTCAAATATCGTTGACGGTGTTAGATTAGATTCCAAGCAAAGCGCTGTCAAAGTAGTATCGTTTTGATCTACTAGTTCCATAATTCTTTTTCTCAATGCTTCGTCAATATTCATATTGCGGTTATTTTAATTTTTTCATCAATTCGATTATCGTTTGCTTGTTGTCGGCAGAAAGAGAGTTGTACAACTCCAGCACGTTTTTATCATCTTTGTTATAGTGTTCGCCGAGATAGAAAAAGTCTTGCGGAGTAATATCTACTACATCGCAAAAGTCCAACAACGTCTTGACCTTTAGCTCGATACTTTTGTTTTCAATAGTTTTCATAAACTGAGGATTGTAGCCTAGTCTTGCACTAGTTTCTCGCAAGGACAAGTTGGCTTTCGTTCTAAAGTATCCTATTCTATTTATCACGTCATCGTAGGTAATTTTCGTCATAGTATTTCTCCTATAACTATATTGTAAGTGTAATATTGAGAGTCAACGATATAATCAATATACTAAAAAATCTAATATTATTTCAAAATGAGTTAATAATAAACTCAAATATGATATAATGTATGTGTAGTTAATATAAAGGGTTTAGATTATACCTCAGACTCCTAAGGTTTGATGACCGTGAGAGCATAATTGACGTGTTCGAAAGCGGTGATATCGCTATCGGCAAAGTATCTCTCTTGCATATCTTTGTCGCTCAAAAACTCGTAAATATAGAAATTGTGTCGTTGCAAGAGTGTTTCTAATTCACAATATCCAAAGCAAGACTTCATAGGCGCGCCGCTTGCGCTTGCCATTTTTCTCAGTTCTTTGACTCTGTCTATCTCACAGCTAAAGAAGTGGTTGTCGGCAAAATCAAATAATAGGCTACTTCCGTCCACGGCAAATTCCGCTATTTTTGCAAATAAGTCATCTACTTCTTTTTTTGACAAATAATATAGTAGCCCAAGACAGGAGAAGAAGGTCTTTTTAGTTTTATCAAAGCCTTGCTCCGTCAACGCTTGTTCCAAATTGTCGGTTGTCAAATCTGTGGCAACGTAATGCACGTAGTCGGAGGTCTTCAATCCTGCTTGTCTTATTCTACGTATTTTATCGGCAATAATACTTGGTTTGTCCACCTCAAAAACACTTATTTTGCTATCACCGCCACGCATTGCAAAGGTATCCAACCCGCTGCCGAGAATGACGTATTGCTTTGCACCCGTGGCGATAGCGGTCTTTAGACTGTCTTCACAAAATTTTGCTCTTGCAAGCGGGGTTGGAGCAAGTTGCGTATTGACGTATTCTTCAACGTCGCTTCTATTCCGTATAAATTCTTCAATTTTTCCATATTCTTCGTTTGGAAATAGTTGTCTTGCCAAAGTATCTTCAAAGACGGGGTTTTTACTATTTTCATAGTGATATGCTCTTGCAAAGGCTGACAATAGAGCCGTCAAATTGCTTTTTTCATTTGAGCTTTGGCGTGTGTTTTTGTTTGGATAGACAAACAAACCGTGCCTATTACAATAATAGTATAGTTTTCCGCCGTACATTTTAGGGAAGCGTACGCTAGAGTCTTGTTCGGGATACAGCTTGACCATCAACACTCTATCGCAAGACACGTAAGCCACCCAGCTTATGTAGTGCTCCTTAGTCATCTCGTGATGCAAGTCAACGAAATAGTCGCCTTCTATCTCCGATATTGTTATCTCGTGACTATCGTCCGCCTGTTTTACCTCTGCGGGTTTGAGGGGCTTTCCGCAACAAAAAACTTTCCCTTCCCCCGCTCCTAGCAAAAAGCTTCCGCAGTGAGGACACACGTAGAATTGCATTTTTTTCATATTGCCGACTTGTTCGGCATTCTTGATTATTCGTCCCGACAATATAGCACTCTCGCTTACGTCGAGAATACCCGCCAAAGCCGAAAGGGTAGATACGTCGGGGAAGCCGTGTCCCGTTTCCCATTTGGATACGGTTTTTGCTTGAATGCCTAGTTTGTCTGCAATTTGTTTTTGCGTCATACCCTTGGCTTTTCTCAAATCGCTCAGGAGTTTTCCGTTTTCAGTCAAATTCATAGTCTTTCACCTCAATACTTCCATTTTACATCAAAATAATATAAAAGCAATCCACGCTCCGTTTACTTTTTGCAAACGAGGCTTATCATTACGGTTGAGGATAGATAGTAGTTGTTAGTTATTGCGGTGGAGCGTAGACCAAGTTGTGTTGTCATTCAGAGCGAGCTATGCGAGCGACTCTCAACCATATGTCATTGCGAACGAAGTGTGGCAATCTCTTGTGTTGTGTCATTGCGAACGACTAAAAGGAGTGTGGCAATCTCTATCCGTATGTCATTGCGCCCAGTGCATTGGCAATCTCATTATAGCCGCCCCTGTGCAAAGGGGGTGTCTCACGGCATATCTTTATCGATATGCTTTGTCGCTCTCGTGGCGTATATACTTCGCAATACTGTGTCGTAACTTACGTTTTTGTTTGGTCACATACAAGGAGTATGCTCCCTGCACAAAATCCGCGTACTCCTTGTCTTGCTTGTATCTACACTACGAGAGAACTACTACTTAGTTACTTATTACGAATTGAGATAAGTACGCTCCCCACGCCAAATCCGCAGTCTTCGTGCCTAACTCGCACCTATGCCGTGAGAGTATTACTAC
>JBJETR010000072.1:0-3783 GCA_051883415.1 Christensenellales bacterium
TTCAACACGGGTAAAAAGCTATGAGTAAAGTCAGTATCGAAAAACTAGCTAAAGCTAAGGAGATAATCAAGAAGGTAATGCCTATCGTATCGCTTCTGCTCCTTGTGCTTGTGTCAACAATACGTTACGTTGTGTGTCGCTCCTTCGAGTGCGCCATCTCTTACGGATTAGCGGCTCTTCTTATATGTAGCATAATCACCGCTCTCGTGGATGCTGTCCTCACGGTGGTTATCAAGCTACGTATTAAGAAGATGAAGGATGAACTAAAAGACGTAGATATCAATGACGAACTGCAGTCGTCTGATAAATAAATTATAGGAGGCAATTAATTGAGTATATCGCAGATTTTTCAAGACATCGCAACCGGTCTCGCACTTTTCGCACCAGCTTTTGCTAAGTCAATTTGGCTAACCTTCTGCTACTTGTTCCTCATGTTTGAAGAGTCTGAAGCAGGCGTTATTACTGTTACCGGTCTTAACATGCTCGGAATGCTAGGTATAGTTGGCGTTGTAATCGGTATTGTTTACAAGGTTGTACCAACTGCTATCGGTTTCTTGGGCAAGTTGAGAGCAAGACGTGCTAAACGTAGATCCGCATAACACGTCTTATCGTAAAGCCCTAAGTAAAATTAGGGCTTTACTTATACCAATAAAATAACTATGAACGAATTAATAACGCACGTAACCAATTTAGTCGCTCCTACTTTCGATTGCCTGGACTATCTCATGTCCAATTTTTTGTCATTGCCGGAAGTCTTCGGACTCGGTATCGGATATTGGTTCTTGCTGTTCATCGGCGTAGGTATCATATTGAGAGGTATCTTCGATGGCTAAGACAATCTTCATAATTGTATTGCTCGTCATGGTAGGTTCAATTTTTGGATCTTACGTCATCGACGGTAATCTATGGTATTATTTTACCACTTACGTAGTTACTCCGCTTGGCAACTTCGTCAAGCCTGTTGCTAGAGTATTCGAGGTGTTTTTAAGTTTTAGTAGCTTACGTCTCGTCTTCTCGCTCATCTTGATTTGCACGTTCGTTGTTTTCATTATCAATCGATTTAGGGGTGAATAATGAGGTTTAGTCATTTTATAATAATTTTATATTTACTTATTATCATAATGTCTTGCATTATGGCTCCAGCTTTCGTTGCAGCTGAAAATATTCCACGTGCTCCACGTTCTAACGTTTTCTACGAGCATTTGTGGTATTCTGAAAATGCCGGTGGTTATTTGGATCCTGCAAAAAAATTATATCAGCAATTTTCTCCATATTCTACGGCAATGGTAAACGTCAAAGGTACATGCGGTCTATCCATCGCCAATGTATACACCTTAACTGCTACTAAAACTTTAACTGATGCAAATAAACAACTAATTGAAAATTTTTTCAAGTTCGTTTATAAAGATACTACTAAATTGTCTTATGGTTTTTATGCTGAAGGTGGTGTAATGAACGAATGTTATCTCGTTCCTAATTCTACTAATATGCAAATTACATGGGACTACCTAGGCAATAATCAATATACGTTTTTGATGTATCAACCTTTTACCGCTTATTTTGATTTTGACGTTCCTGCAGGTTCGTTTAGTTTTGTGGATTCTAGTGTAAGTTCTTCAGATGACACTCTTATAATAGTTTCCATAGGTAATATTGCTGGTGATTGCACTTTGGATCTTATTTCTGATCTTAGGTTGAAAGAGATTCGTTATTGGCCTTATAATAAACTACTTGACGTTACTTATACGTTTCCTACTAATATTATAACAAATAAGCTAGTTTTTTCTTTTCGTTATTATGCTAATAATGGTCAAAAACAATTGTTTACTCTTCGAACTAACGTTTCATTGGATAATTATAGTCTTGGGACTTATTCTTTTTGGAGTGAAGGTGTTATCGAATCAACTTTTGATTATCCGTTAAATACTAATTCTGTACATTACACATTACAGCTTGATGGCACGGATAATAAATTAGAACCATACGATTTACCTTATCCATTATATGATTGGAAATACAATTTTTATATATGTAAACTAGTTCCTATATCTACATACGAGACTTACGGTGGCGATATATATGGATCCTGGCAGTCCAGATCATGTGAGGCTTTCGATTTTGTATGTCATCTTGGCAATTGTATTGGCTATCTAATCTACGAGTTCCCGTTGACGTCGTCTATAACTAAACTTATCACTCCAATTGGAGAGTTTTTTATTAAATCCTTCAACTTCTTAGAAGGATTCGAATCGATTGGTGTTGCGTATGGCGTCATCTTCTCAATGATCATTATATCCGTTATAATGTTTTTAATTTTCGGTAAATAGGGGGGGGGTATATATGGATATTGTAAATCAATTTATCAATCTGATTACAACTAGCTACTCGATATCTATTGTCGATTTCGCTGCTTTAATATTTATCATCGAGCATATAATCCAAGGCTTGATGTTTATTTTCAAAAAAATAAGGGGGTGTAAAAAATGACTGAAGGTGCATTTGTCGGTCTATGGGATATCATAGAAAAGTGCTTAGCTTGGTTCTTCCCGGCTGAGCTCATGGCTACGCCAACGTGGAGCATATTATATACGGCTTTCCAATTTATTGCCGGATTCTACATGCTCTACTTTTTGCTGTTTAAGCCTATTATAATTTTCTTCCGGAGTCTTAAGGATTGGAGGGTTACTAGATGACTAAGTGCAAACAGGTATTAGCCTTTATATTAAAATTCCTCAATCGATTAGCGCCTTACGCTGAGGTCGCTATCGTATGGTATTGTATCGATGGGCTTAAGCAACAGTACCAGGATAAATCCTATTTTATCCTTTTTTACGCTATTCCAATTTTGATGCTATATCGCTTGTTAAAATGGGAATGGATTTGCTTTAAGTCTAAGGATATCATCAAGACTAATGCTCTTAATAGCAGAGTGCAAGGCTTTGGTGGCAAACAAGGCGCCGGCAAGACCTCCTTTATGCTGTACTCTCTCTACGTTATTCATTCTAAAAATATCTACACTAACTTCCCATGTAAGATCCGTGGCAAGTATACGTACCAACTTGATAATAAGGTGCTAAACCTCGATGAACGTATACCTGATAATAGTTGCTGCGCAATTTCGGAGGCGACGATGCTCTTCCATAACATCGTGTCCGGTGGACGTGGTAACGTTGAAGAAACTAAGGACTTATACGCTCAACAGTTGCACCAACAAATCATACGTCACCTATACGACGGTAACTTGTTCTATGATTCCGTAGACCTTACACGTCTTCCAAAAATGCTTAAGGACAATATGGGTATGACTAATTTTATGCTTGGTCAAGGTAGCGTAAAATTGAGCTTTATTATAAATCCTATACTTAACCTTTTCGCTAAGCTTCTTGGCTTCGAGCTTTCCGGCTCTATCAGGTATTGGGACTTGCAGCAATTTGAGAAAATACCCGAAGATGGATATACTTTCGACTTGTCTACGCAGGAAAAATCTACCGACTTAAAGCATTATGCTAATCTCTTACGCATCTCCACGTGGAATAGTTCTCTTCGTTTCGATTATGATGATCGTTTCTTACGTGGACTTTATGCTAAGTTGCCTGAGCACGTAGCTAAGCAATGGGACTCGCTTAAGTACTGCGAGCAAGACTTGCGTGATATCGGATATGGTTTTTTACTTGAATTTTTCGATGAAAAATTAAAAAGATAGTACACGCAGCAAGCGTGAGCGTGCGTGTGCTATCGTAATTCATAATGTAGGTGTGTTATGTTCGAACAATTACAATCTGT
>JBJETR010000072.1:3883-199542 GCA_051883415.1 Christensenellales bacterium
TGTGCTATCGTAATTCATAATGTAGGTGTGTTATGTTCGAACAATTACAATCTGTCCTCGAAGGTAAAGAACGTCGTTACCAAGGCGACAATTATGCTACCGTCAAGCAAGGTTATCAGCTTGCGAATAGCGTATTTAATTTCTATCCGACTTTTTCGGAACTTTGTCTTTACAAGCAAGACTTCCAATGCAGGAGAAAAGGCATCGAGTACACTTCTTCGGAGTCCGATCGTCGACGTTCCATGGAGCTCAAGGACGGTGTACTTGTTCCAGCAAAAAAGACCTTTACGATTCAACGTCTTTATAAAACTCTTAAAGCTTCACGCAAACGTGCCTTAGATAATATGTATGCATATGCCTTGTCCAACCGGTGGCGTTATTTTTGCACTTTCACTTTTGACAAAACGAAGGTAGACCGTACCAATGACGATGCCGTCAAGAAGGCTTGGTCTAAATTCGAGAAGGACATGCGACGTACTTATCCTTCGATTAAAATCTTGAGCGTACCGGAACGTCATCCAACGTCCGGCTATTTGCATTTCCACGTGCTTATTGGTAACGTCGACTTGTCTAATCATCTAACTCCTCAATACTATCATGATAGCAAGAAAAATCGACGTAAAGAACGTGTAGGTCAACTCGTTATTACTAAGTTCGGCGACCAAGTATATGATATGGATCTCTATAAATTTGGCTTTATGTCTTGCATCGACTTCGAAGACGAAGGTAAGAGCTATAATCCAATTCGAGTTACCAATTACCTTTCTAAGTACATGTCCAAAGACATGATTGTTGGTTACAATCAAAAGTGCTACTATCGTACGTACAATCTACGTTACAAAAATAAGTATACTACGTATCTCAATTCCGATGATATTTTTAAGCTGCTTTGTCCTTACGACGTTTCCGATGAAGGACAAGCTACATTGTTTAATCTCTCCGGTTTCGAGCTCGAGCATTACAAATCTACGTCCACTATGGACGTCTATCGGTTTATCCCGCAATCACGAATAGCCCCACCATCTGATTAAAGCTTCATTCAACGTCATTATGTCGGCTTACCGCACGGTAGGTCTATTTGTCATATAATGAATTGACCGAAATAAGCATTATATGCCTTATTTTGGTCTTGAGCAGAGCGCTGCATATCAAAAAAGCTTTGTCAAGTGGACCGTGGAATAAATTTTTATGCCGCGAAAGCCACTTTACAAGGCTTTTTTATATGCCATATCCGATTAAAAATCGCCCTGTGTGACCATCACTCGACAATGGTCACACTTATTTCCACACCCGGCAAAAAAAGTAGATTCAGTACGCTCTTTTGTGTATTTTTTCGTGTTTATACTTAGTATTTGCCGTGTTTTCCGAGGTTCCTCCCTACCCCGTGGAGTCACCAAAATAAGACTTTCAACTATTGTTGGAAGTCTTACTTTTTATGTATCATCACGGGGATTCGAACGAGAGCGTAAATGAACAGTTGCTATTATTTTTTACTATAGGTTTGACGAATTAGCTCTAAAACATAACTAATATCTACATTCTTATCCACACGCATTGCGTATTGTTCTGAACTCCACTGCCTATTAGTAATATCATATGTAAGATTTTGGCTGTCTATCAATTCTCCTTGTTTCAATGCAAAAACAATTTCAAGCCAATCTTTTTTCAACCAGATATCAACCACATTTTTGGTGCTATTTTTCTTAAATGCAACATAACATTTTGTATACACAACTGAAAAATCACAATCTAAATCAAGAATCCTCTCTTTAATTTCTAAATACAATTCTTTTGCAATTTCCGACGCTCTATTTAGATGATAACTTTCGTCATAAGGCTTTATTTCGCTATTTACCCTTTTTATTGTATCAGATTCAAATTTCTCAACTTGATTTCTTTTTAACGCACTTTTGCGTTGATTTATCCTTTCTATTTCATACAAATCGGATTCATATTTTTTAATTTCGAATAGTTCAAACGGCATATCATCAAATGAGGTTGCATCTATTTGATACTGTGTAAATTTTGGTGAAACAAAAACAACTCTTGTTTGTGACCAATCAAAGTCTTTAATTTTTCTATTTCTTTCTAATTTTTCGTTATATAACAAAACAAAATCTGCTTTTCTATCTATGATAGTTTTAAGATAAGCGTATCCTTGATCTACAAGACTTTCATTTCTTCCTCTTTTGTACTCCACTATAATAAAAGCATTGTTATCCTCATCAAATGCCACACTGTCAAAACGATAATTATTTGCAACAAATTCGGTTTCAAGAAATCGGTAACCGATAAGTGTATCCATATTCCTTTCAACAAATTTTTGCAAATCTTTTTCCAACACAAAATTTAGATTTTTTAATTCTTTCAAACAACCATCTTCTTCTCTATAAATCATAGTTCACTATTCCTCCACCAGCCTATCGAGCACAATCTTATATCCGCCGTTGCCGTATTCGATACACTTATTGACTCTGCTGATAGTAGCCGAACTCATACCGGTAGCGGCGCTGATGTCGTTGTAATTGGCACCTCCGATGAGCATTTTGGCGGCCTTTAGTCTTTGTGCCATGCCCAAAATTTCGTTGATAGTACAAGCGTCCTCAAAAAACTTATAGCATTCCTCCACGCTCTCCAATTTCGTTATCGCCTTAAAAAGTTCGTCCACCTCTTGTGTATGCCAACTGCTCATAGTTTACCCCTCAATCACTTTAATACTTTAATTTACTAAATTATAATACATCTTAATCGGCTTGTCAAGCAAAATATAAAAAACCAATCGTTCCTATTCTAATCAAGAATTTATCATACTCGAAAATGAAAATATCTCAAATCTAAAATAAAATTACAATGCCAAAAAACTCGATACATATTAAATAAAATCAAGCAACAAAATTCAAAATAAAAAAACGGACTTTCGCCCGTTTCTTATAACTGAGTCTACAGCTGACAGTCCGTCAATGTCGCCAGCATCACGGCTTTGATAGTATGCATACGGTTTTCCGCCTCATCAAATACTATCGACCTATCCGACTCAAAAACCTCGTCGGTGACTTCCATACAGTCTATGCCGAATTTGTCAAAAATCTCTTTACCAATCTTGGTATTGAGGTCGTGGAATGCAGGCAAGCAGTGCATAAATTTACACTTATCTCCGGCGTTATTCATCACGTCCGTCGTCACTCTATAAGGAGTTAGGTCGGCAATTCTTTGTGCCCAAACCTCATCGGGTTCGCCCATTGACACCCACACGTCGGTATATATCACGTCGGCGCCCGCAGTCGCCTTGCTCACGTCGCTCTCCAACTCAATAGTCGCTCCGCTGCCGTCTGCAATTTGACGACATTTATTCACCAAGTCGACATTAGGGAAGTACTGCTTAGGCGCACACGCAACGAAATGCATACCCATTTTTGCACAACCCACCATCAGCGAGTTGCCCATATTGTATCTACTGTCCCCCATATAGACCAACTTCTTACCTTTGAGCTCTCCGCAATGCTCCTTGATTGTCAAAAAGTCTGCAAGAATTTGCGTAGGGTGGAATTCGTTGGTAAGTCCGTTCCAAACGGGCACGCCCGCATACTTGGCAAGCTCTTCGACTATGCTTTGTCCAAATCCACGATACTCTATTCCGTCAAACATTCTACCCAAAACTCTTGCAGTATCCTCAATGCTCTCCTTTTTGCCGATTTGCGAGCCTTGCGGATCGAGATAGACAGGATGCATACCCAAATCGGCAGCCGCCACTTCGAAGGCGCATCTCGTCCTTGTGCTAGTCTTTTCAAATATCAACGCCACACTCTTACCCTCACAATATCTATGAGGCACGCCTTGTTTTTTCATTGTTTTGAGTTTGCTTGACAAATCAATCAGCCCTTCAATCTCTTGAGGAGTCAAGTCAAGTAATTTCAAAAAGTTTTTTCCCTTCAAATTCATATTATTTCCCCACTATTTCTAACAAAACGTTCAACGCTTCATCAAGCAAATCTTGCTCGATATTGAGTGCAGGCAATAGTCTCACCTTATCCTTTGCCGTCAGGCAGAGCACGCCTCTTTCCAAGCATTTTTCCACCACCTCTCTGGCAGGCTTAGCCGTCTTAATTCCTATCATGAGCCCCATACCGCTCACGCTTTCTATGCCTTTAGCATTTTGCAATTTTGCCCACACGTATCGACTTTTTTGCCTTACTTGCCGCAACAATTCTTCGTCTATTCTTTTCAAAATCGACAATGCTCCCGCACATGCAATAGGGTTACCGCCAAAGGTTGAGCCGTGTTCGCCGTAGCCTAGCACGTCCGCCACTTTTTCGCCCAAAATTGTCGCACCAATAGGCAGTCCTCCGCCAAGTCCCTTGGCTGTAGATACAACGTCGGGTTTGATTCCGTATTCCATATAAGCGTATAGTTGTCCGCTTCTACCGTTGCCCGTCTGCACCTCGTCAATCATCAACACTATATCGTTGTCTTTAGCAATCTTTTCCACACCTAGCACAAAGTCTTTTTCTAGGCGGTTCACGCCTCCTTCGCCTTGCACTATCTCTATCAAAATACCAGCAACTTTGTTATCTTCCACGCATTTACTCAGCATATCCAAGTCGCCCGCATCGGTATGCAAAAATCCGCCTGTTAGCGGCTTGAACAATTGATGATAATGCTCTTGTCCCGTTGCCGCAAGAGTCGTCAAAGTTCTACCGTGAAAAGAATTGTTGAGGGTAACGATATTGTAGTATTCCTCTCCCTTCTTGCTTTGAGCGTACTTCCTTGCGACCTTGATTGCGCACTCGTTGGCTTCGGCTCCCGAATTGCTAAAAAACACCTTTTTCATGTCGGTTTTTTGACATAACAGGCATGCCAACTCGGCACAAGGTTTGGTGTAGTACAAGTTAGACGCATGTTGAAAGCAAGCAAGCTGTTCCGCTACCGCCCTCATCCACTCGTCGTCGCAGTATCCAAAAGCCGTCACGCCTATTCCGCTACCCAAATCGATATATCTCTTGCCCGTCTCGTCCCATACTTCGCTACCCTTTCCTCGACGTATCTCCACGCCAAAACGGTTGTAGGTATTGGCGATATATTCTTTATCTATCTGCTTAGTATTCATTGGTTATCTCCCATCACCATAGTACCTGCGCCCTCATTGGTAAGCATCTCCATAAGAATGGCGTGTTCCACTCTTCCGTCCATAATAATTACTTTTCGCACGCCTTTGTTGATAGCTTCTATGCAACAATCCACCTTAGGTATCATACCACCCGAGATAACGCCTTCTTCATACAATTCTTTAGCCTGCGATATCGTTATTGACGGAATAAGTGTAGACACGTCGTCTTTATCTCTCAGAATGCCTGCCACGTCGGTCATCATCACCAATCTTTCGGCACCCAAAGCGCCTGCAATATACGCTGCCGCCGTATCGCCGTTTATGTTATAAGTATTACCGTCCTTGTCGCAACCCAGAGTGGAAATCACGGGTATATATCCCTTTTCGAGCAAATCGAGCACGGGCGAAATATTGACCTTGGTAACCTTGCCTACGTAGCCGAGTTTTTTATCCTTTTGCTTAGCTTCAATAAGCCTACCGTCCATACCGCTTATGCCCATAGCCTTGCCGCCATTCATCTCAATGAGGTTGACAAGCGTTTTGTTCACCTTGCCTGCAAGCACCATTTGCACGATGTCAACGGTCTCCTTGTCGGTCACTCTCAATCCGTCTACGAACTCGGCTTTTTTGCCAAGCTTTTGCATAGTGTCGCTAATCTCAGGTCCACCGCCATGTACCAACACTACTTTGACTCCTACCAACCACAACAAGACTATGTCTTCCATAACCTGTTGCTTAAGCACGTCGGAAGTCATTGCGTTGCCACCATATTTTATTACTATAATCTTGCCGTTATACTTTTTGATATAAGGCAAAGCTTGCGTCAATACTCTTGCCCTTTGCGCATTAGAAAAATTATCCATATTCACCTCAAGTACGATAATCTCCGTTGATTTTTACGTAATCATAGGTCAAGTCGCATCCCCAAGCAGTAGCTTTTGACACTCCTTGATTTAGTTCAACTTTGATCAATATCTCTTTTTCGCTCAAGACTTGCTTGGCTATTTCTTCCGAAAATTCTATGCCTGCGCCGTCCTTACAAACCTCAACGGTTCCGACACAACTCTCAAACGCCACGTCAATCTTGTTGACGTCCACGTCCGCTCCGCTATATCCTATAGTGCACAACACTCTGCCCCAATTGGCATCTGCGCCGAACATTGCCGCTTTGAGTAGAGAAGATGTAATGACGCTCTTTGCCACCGTTTTGGCAATTTGTTGGTTCTTCGCTCCGCCGACAACGCATTCAAGAAGTTTAGTTGCGCCCTCGCCGTCACCCGCAATCATACGACACAGCGCAATGGTTACGCTGTTGAGAGCCTTGACAAATACTTCAAAATTGCCGTCTTCTTGCTCAATCGGTTCGTTACCCGCAAGTCCGTTGGCAAGCACCGTCACCATATCGTTGGTTGACGTGTCCCCGTCCACACTAACCATGTTGAAGGTATTAGCTATATCGCTGCTCAATGCTTTTTGCAACATAGCACTGCTAATTGCCACGTCGGTAGTTATAAACACCAACATGGTTGCCATATTAGGGTGTATCATACCGCTACCTTTAGCCATACCGCCGATGCGACAGGTTTTGCCATTCAATTCAAATTCCACAGCTACTTGCTTGTCAACCGTGTCGGTAGTCATTATTGCTTCGGCGGCGTCATCGTTTCCTGTATAAGACAAGCCTTGTTCTAATTTTGACATACCCTTTTTGATAGGTGTCAAGTCGAGCGGCTGACCGATAACGCCCGTAGATGCAACGACAACGTCGTTTTCATTGATACCCAAAGTCTCGGCTACGGCTTTACTCATCTCCTCTGCGATATACTCGCCGTCAGCATTACAAGTGTTGGCGTTACCGCTATTGCAAATTATCGCTTGTGCCACACCGTCCGCCACGTGCTTTTTCGTAACGACAATAGGCGCACCCTTGACGAGATTGGTGGTATAAACACACGCAACACTGCATTCTACGTCGCTAACGATGAGTGCCAAATCCTTTTTGCTTTTGTTTTTTCTGATTCCGCAATGTACTCCGCTTGCCTTGAAGCCTTGCGCAGCACACACACCGCCTTGTACTACTTTCATATTTACCTCTTAATTATCAATCCTTTTGTGATATCTTGTCCCAACACTATGTTAAGATTTTCTATCGCCGAACCCGATGCGCCCTTTCCAAGATTATCATATAGGGCAATCAGCGAAATTCTCTCTTCGTTGCCTGCAACCGACACAAGCATGTTATCTGCTCCCGACAGTTTGTTGGCGTAGATAAAGCCTCCGTCCGACATATCGTCACAAAAACTTACTAGTCCTTGGGCATACACGTCTTTATACACTTTTTTTATATCGTCCATACTTGCTTTTATATCCTTGGCAAAAAGTGGAACGCTCACTTCCATACCGCTAAAAAAAGGAGCTACGATAGGATAAAAAGCAGGCGAAAACTCGATACGTGTCACGCTTTTCATCTCTTTGAGATGCTTATGAGACTGACTCAAAGCGTATTGGGCAGGAGAACTAATCAATATGCTATTGTCCCCGCTTTCATACTGCTCAATCATCTTCTTGCCTCCTCCCGAATAACCCGTAACAGACCAACAAGTCAAAGCAATACTCTTGTCTAATATTCCCGCATCGACGAGCGGTTTGACCAAGGCGATAAAACCGCTTGCGTGACAACCGGGATTAGCTATTCTCTTGCTATTAGCGATGGCATCGATTCCCGTCAATTCCGCAAACCCGTACGTCCAGCCGTCGGCAGTTCTGTGTGCCGTCGACGTATCTATCACTACGGTGTCGGGGTTCTCAATCATCTCGACCGCCTCTTGTGCCGCAGCATCGGGCAGACACAATATAGCTACGTCTGATTGATTGAGAGCATTTTTTCTCGCCGCGTAATCTTTTCTATCATTTTCACTTAGAGTGATAAGTCGGATATCGTCACGATGAGACAATCTATCAAGTATTCTTAGTCCCGTCGTACCGGCACTACCGTCAATAAAAACACTTTTCATAGTTATATTGCTCCTTTGACAAAAGCAATTTGTTTTTCTACCGAAGTCAGGCTCGTTCCTCCCTCGGAGGTACGCTTTTCTACACAATTTTTCAAGTCAATCGCCTCATACAAATCCTTGTCGAAGACGTTGCTATGAGCCTTGTACTCATCGAGGCTCAATTCTTCGAGAGTCTTACCCTTGCCTATACACTCCGCCACAATCTGTCCTGAGATTTTGTAGGCTTCTCTAAAAGGCACTCCCTTTTTGGTCATATAGTCGGCTAGGTCGGTTGCGTTGATAAATCCACCCGCAGCCGCTTTTTTCATCTTGTCGGGCTTGGTAGTCATAGTGGCTATCATGGGAGCCGTCACGTCCAGGCACTTTGCAAGAGTATCGATTGCGTCGAATACGCTCTCCTTGTCCTCTTGCATATCCTTGTTGTAAGCGAGCGGAAGTCCTTTGAGCATAGTCAGCAGTGCCATCAAATCGCCGTACACTCTGCCCGTCTTGCCCCTTACCAATTCTGCCATATCGCTATTCTTCTTTTGCGGCATAATCGACGAGCCCGTCGTATAGGCATCGCTGAGCTCGACAAATCCAAACTCAAGGCTAGTCCACAGCACGAGTTCTTCGCACAATCTCGACAGATGCATCATAGTGATGGCGCAGTCGCTGACGATTTCTAGACAAAAATCCCTATCCGATACGCCGTCCATGGAGTTTTGGCACACACTATCGAAGCCAAGTCGCTCAGCTTCAAATTCTCTATCGGTGTCGTAGGTCGTTCCCGCCAAAGCGCAACTGCCGATAGGCGAGACGTTGAGCCTTTTTACTCCGTCGTCGAACCTTCCCAAATCCCTAAGTAGCATCATGCAATACGCCAAGAGATGATGTGCCATAGTCACGGGTTGAGCCCTTTGCAAGTGTGTATATCCCGGCATAATGCTGTCTTTATTCTTCTCGGCTTGTGCTACGAGTGCCGATATGAGCTTTTTGATTTTGCTCGTCAACTCGCTCACGCACTCTCTCACGTACATTCTCATATCCAACGCAACTTGGTCGTTTCTGCTACGTGCGGTATGTAATTTTTTACCTACGTCACCTACTCTTTGGGTAAGGACTTGCTCTATGAACATGTGCACGTCCTCACAAGATAGGTCAAAATCAAGCTTACCGTTGTCAATATCTTCGACAATACCCGCCAATCCGTCCGCCAAAATATTTGCTTCGGCTTGCGTAATAATACCTTGCTTGGCAAGCATTGCCGCATGCGCTATACTGCCTGCAATATCTTGCTTGTACATTCTGCTGTCAAAAGCTATCGAAGAATTGAAGTCATCGGCGATTTTATCCGTCATTCCGCTAGTTCTTCCCGCCCAAAGTTTTGCCATACTCTCTCCTATTATTGCCAAAAGTCTTTCGACCTGCGAAAGACTTGGGTTGCTTTATTTTTTGTTTTTTGCGTCCACCATTGCCTTGACTTTGATAGGCAATCCATATAGATTTATGAAGCCGGCGCTGTCTTGTTGATTGTAGTCACTCTCGCCGAAAGTCGCAATCTCTTCACTATACAACGAGTAGTCGCTCCATACCCCCGCATTGATCATATTGCCCTTGTAAAGTTTTAGTCTAACCTTACCCGTCACAGTCTCCTGCGTCTTGTCCACGAATGCACTCAATGCCTCTCTCAGAGGTGTAAACCATTGACCGTTGTACACCAATTCGGCAAAGGTAATGGACAATTTTTGCTTTTCGTGCATAGTCATTTTGTCAAGGCAAATGCTTTCCAATACGCTGTGCGCCTTGTACAAAATCGTACCACCCGGTGTCTCGTACACGCCACGGCACTTCATACCTACCAGACGGTTTTCTACGATATCCAATATACCTATACCGTTTTTACCTCCAATCTCGTTGAGCTTAAGAATGATATTTTTTGCGCTCATCTTCTCGCCGTTGAGAGCCACAGGCTTACCTTTGACAAACTCTAGTTCCACGTACTCGGGTACGTCAGGTGCGGCGATTGGTGATACGCCCATCTCCAAAAAGCCCTTCTTCTCATACATAGGCTCGTTGCCCGTATCCTCTAGGTCAAGCCCCTCGTGCGACAAGTGCCACAAGTTTTTGTCCTTGCTATAGTTGGTTTCTCTATTGATTTTGAGAGGTATATTGTGAGCCTCGGCATAGTCGATTTCTTCGTCACGTGACTTGATATTCCACTCACGCCAAGGTGCGATGATAGGCATATCGGGCGCAAAGTGCTTGATTGTCAACTCAAAACGCACTTGGTCGTTGCCCTTGCCCGTACAGCCGTGGCAAATGGCGTCGGCGCCCTCTTTGAGTGCAATATCAACCAATCCCTTTGCTATGCAAGGACGTGCATGACTAGTGCCCAAGAGGTATTCTTCGTATACGGCACCCGCCTGCATTGTAGGAATGATATACTCATCCACGTATTCGTCGGTCAAATCAAGCACGTAGAGCTTGGATGCACCCGTCTTGATAGCCTTTTCCTCGAGTCCTTCCAGCTCGTCGGCTTGTCCCACGTTGCCCGACACGGCAATAACTTCACAGTTATTATAGTTTTCTTTTAGCCAAGGAATGATAATAGAAGTATCGAGTCCACCGCTATAAGCCAAAACAACTTTTTTAATTTTATTTTTATCCATAAAACACTTCCTTTGATGAATATTTATTCAGTCAATATATTTTCATTTGTCTTAATTATAGCCGTATTAAGATGTAATGTCAACGGATTTTATTTATAAAATTACAATTTTTGTGAATATTTTTATGTATATTTGTATATTTATACTGACTTATTGCATATTATGCATTTTTTGAATATTATTCAACAATTATTCAATTTTGCATTCTCTCCTCCAAGTCTATTAACAATCATGCTCTCGCAACGTTATATAAACAAACGGACGGCTTTTGCCGTCCGCCGAATACCATATAACTCTTTATCTATTTTTTGCTTTTTTGACCAAGTGTATCACGATAACCAGAACGATTATTGCAACTACGATAAACGGAGCTGTCTTTGCTAATCCCTCAAAACCTATCATGTCGCTCAGTCTATTCAAAACTCCACCGTTGCCGTTATACTTGTTGTCGCTATTTGGTTTGTCGTCCGGCTCTACAGCTTCATCGGGCTCAGTTGGCTCGTCTGGTTGTTCAGGTTCGCCTGGTTGTTCAGGCTCATCGGGCTGCACAGGTTCGCCTGGTTGTTCAGGCTCATCGGGTTGTTCAGGCTCGTCGGGTTGTGCAGGCTCATCGGGTTGTTCAGGCTCGCCTGGTTGTTCAGGCTCGTCGGGTTGCTCAGGTGTAGTTGGCACGCTTGTCTCAACTTGGAACTCTTCTTCCTCTATAGACTCCACGTACTTATTTGTCACCGCGTTTGCCACGACTTTTATTTTTATCTTTTTGCCCGCTGCGTCTTGAGGTACGACAAAGCTTGTGCCGTCCATAGGCACGTAGTCTCCACCGTCTACACTATAAAAAATTGCAGTTGTCGTCTCTACTTCGATGGCGTTGTTATTAGGGTTGGTCAGCGTAACGCTTACCGATGCAGTTTCATCCGCCTCCCATTTTTCTTGGTTTTTAGCAATTGCAATTTGTATTTCCGTTGCCACGACTGCCACGCTTATTTTATCGTAAATCGGTGCATAATTGGTATTATTCGGCAAGAATTTAACGTCAATATTTTTGGTCTCGTCGGCGTAATCATTACTACCTATTACCATGCTCCACACGCCGCTCAGTTGGCTTCCGCTATACTTGTCTACAACCACTCCTCCCGTAAGTGTAGACTCTTCCCACTTTTGTCCATACTTCAACGTGCTTGCCGTTGGCAAAGTCTGCACCTCGCAATCCCACTTGACAGTCAGTTCAATGCTCTCTTCGATTGATACGTACTTTCCTTCGATATCCGCCGTCTTTGCTTTGACGTATAGTTTAGAACCATACGTCGCAGTGTTAGGAACTGTAAAAGTGTTTCCGCTCAAAGTCACCCAACTGCCTAAGAGTCCAAGTCTATAGCTGTACGTAACTGTGCCGTCGTATTTCAGCGTTTCGTCATAGTAATTGGTAATTTTGGTAACTATTTCTATATTTTGTCCCGAATATACTGACGTCGTAGGTGCTACAAAGTCAATATTAGGCGACGATTTTTCCACGACGGCGTTGACTTTCATCTTTATCGGAGAATAGACCGACTTATCGGGTGTAAAGATAAGGTTGACCTCCTCGCCATCGGCAAAAATGGCGTCGGGATTCTCAAAGCTCCACTCTCCCGCTATGGTTTTTCCACTCAAGCTGTCTTTGACTACTCCGCCGCTTATCGTCGCATTGCTTATCTTTTGACCATACTCGATAGCAGACAGTGTAGGTGCACTGACAATTGTCGGCGTACCCACGTTGGTGTCGACGGTGTAGGCTTTGATTCTAAAATTGACGGGTGTCGTTCCGCTATTAAAATAACTCTGACAATCGTACCACGTTGATCCGCTACTCGATATATACGATTCTCCTTTGTTGACGGTGACGTTGCTGTTGGCTAAGGTAATCAAGTTACTTCCCGAATATGCCTGCAAAGAGCCGCTTCTATCGATTCCTACGTAAGCGGTAGTTTGAAAACATACGAAGAATTTTTCGTCAGCATTCAGTTGCACTTCTTCCGACAATTTTATGGTACTCATACCCACTTGTCCGAAGTTGCCCGATTGAGTATGCGCCAAGGTTCCCTTGCTTAGTCCCGAAGAATTGTCCGTACCCTTATATATATTCAGAGTATATGCCTTGCCTGAGCTCTCTTCTTTTGTCAAGTCGTTGCTCTCGCAAGTTTCGATACTCACCGCCGTCAAAGTTTCTTCACCTACGCTTTGGAAGACGTTGCCGTAATATCTATCGCTACCACCCACGTATGACGAGATAATACCGCCGTCGTGCTGATATCTGTTGTCGTATTCGGTGGTATCAACCACGTCGTACGCCGTTGCCCAAGTCATTGTTTTGTCTTCGTAAGAAATCCAAAAGTATCCGCCAAGCCCCCAACCTGTACCCCAACTGTTTTTGATGAGCCAAGCGCCGTTGTTAGAAGGCGTGGTCGAAAAGTTGGTCTTAGGATAATCATCGTCCCAACCCACGATGGTTACGGCGTGGTTTTCGCTATAAGTGTTGTAACAATAAAAGGCAGAATTAGCAGAATTAAAATAGTAACTACTAGAAGAAGAATAATAAGACGTTGCCACCGCACCGTAGGTCAATATCGCATTTTTGACGTCGTCGGCTTGGGTTGGCAGGTCATAATAATATACGTTGTCTATGTAATATTCGCATTGATATCTAAGACTCGGATTAAGCGTAGTGTCGCCACCATTGTCCACAGCGTACACCAAATCGTCGTAATCGGCAATCGATTCTCTAGCAAAGCCGATGCCCGTAGCAAGAGTGTGCGCAGCAATAAGGCTCGAGCCACCGATGTCGTAATAAGGCTCGTCCGAATATGTATATTCCACGCTATCGTCCGTTCCGTCACGTTCTGCATTGTAAGCAAAATAGCCTAAGTGCCATTCCGACAAATCGACGTCGGAGCTAGCACCGTGATTTTTGATTGCGTCGCTCTCCGCCGCAGCACAAGCGGCAAAGGTCCAACACATGCCTAGTGGATTTTGATTTTTGACGGGGGTTACGTACTGAAGATTCTGGTAGTTGTCGTTGTAACTTGTAGGCAGAATTGACGTTAGCGTTTCTACCTGCGTTTCTACACTCGTGTTGGCTACGTGCGTATTGTCTAAGATATCTTGTACTAAAGACTGACCGCTAAAATCTATGGTGACGCCTATAGCCAGCACGCACCATACACTGAGCAAAAGAATTATCAAACCTATTGCCGTAGCAGTCCTTTTCATCGATACCTCTAACACAACCTACTAATAGGCACGCATAATATACGCGCACTATTATATTATATTTTACAACAATTTTTTACCTTTTGCAATGCCGATTTATCAAAAAAGTGGGGACTACCTGCTTAGTCCCCTAAATTTTACACCAACTTATTAAAAAACGGGAATTAAATATTCCCGTAATTTTACACAGACTTATTTTCCATTTCTAAGACTTGCAAGTATTGCGTCGAGCGCTTCGTCAACGCATCGACAATTTATCTTTGCCTTACCCTCTTGCATATCGATTCCGTAAGAGTAGTTGGTCAGACTCAACATACTCAAGTCGTTATTGCCGTCGCCCACTACCCACAAGTTGTCCTTGTCCACTCCGAGATAATTCATAACCTTCTTTACGCCTGCGGCTTTGTCTATATCGCAAGGGCTGAAGTCGTAGCAATCGCATTGTCTATATACGTTGACGCCCTGCAAAGCCTCGCTATAATCTTGCACTATCTCGTCCAAAATTTTCCATTCTTTTTCGCCTCTAGGAAAGGGCGTCAAAGCCACCTCGTTAGGCTGAAACCATACCCCGTCGCCCAGCTTTTCTTCTATCTCTTCTCTCAACTTGTCGAGAATATTTTTCGCCTTTTTATCAACCTTCACTCTCTCGTATCTGCTCGGAGGCAAGTCGTATCCAAAACATATCACTGCGCCGTTTTCGCCGATATGTATCGGGTTTTTTAATCCCAACTGCCTTGTCAAACCGCATAGATAGTATATGGGTTTGCCAGAGCAAATAGCGACGTAAGCATATCTTTCTATCTCCTTTAGTTTGTCTACGTTTTCCGCCTTTACTGCCTTACCGATCTCGGCAAGCGTACCGTCCAAATCAAACACAACAAGTCTTTTCATTTTCCACTCATCTCTTATATTTAGCATTATTGCTTCTTTTGTATTATTTTATCCTCTTTGCCAAGCCGTTGTCAATCGTGTGATTGATTTGGATAGCATTGACTTTGGATGTGTTTTTCTAATATCATATCCGTAGCGCTGCCTAAGTGCTCTATTCGCAATAGCAGGATATATCATCTATTTGCCACCCACCCCTTTTACGGCAGTCTATCAAAAAGCGACCTGACCTTTCGTCAAGTCGCTTAGTTGTTATTTGATTTCTTTGACGGGATGTAGCTCGATATATCCTCGCTTGCCTATCGGCTCCAACTGAATGGTTGGATTGCTCTCGTCCCACGTATATCCCAGCACGGCGGGATTGTAATTTTTTTGTGCCGTCATTACCTCTTCTATTGCACTCTCGTAATCCTCTTCTTCAAAAGGTTGGGATACGAACATCAAATACTTAGCTTTTGGCAAATCTATCACGTCATAGCCGTCGGGTACTATGCCGTCGTAGTTTTCATCCACCTCCACGCCTTGTACGTATTCGCCCGTATTCTCCTCGATATACCTCTTAGGCAGCCACATACATACGGGCTCACCGCATATCGACTTGATAGAGGTCAACACTCCCCACACCTCACAGCCTACCTCTTGACAATAGCCAAAGTATTCGGTTGCCGATTTGCTTCTTTTGATTATAGCCTTTCTCGTCGGTCTTTCCACTTCCGACACAAACACGCATTTTACGTCTTGCATACTCTCTTTGCTCCTTTCGTTCTTTTTGTATTTTACTCCGTAAGGAACAAACAAACTCAGCGGAATAGGGTTTTTTGCGTAGTCTTTCGGGTTCTTCCCAAACTCGCGCGCAAAAGCTCGGGTATAGCCGTCAACACTTCCAAAGCCCTCTTCCATAGCCACGTCGATAATTTTGTAGTCGCTATCTCTCAGCCTCAACGCCGACTTTTTGAGCCTAAGTCTACGGATATAGTGCGACGGCGTATAGCCCGTGTATCGCTCGAATAACCGCACGGCTTGTCTAGGCGAAAAGTTGGCTACTTTGGCAAGTTGCTCGATAGTAATCTCATGAGACAAATTTTGCTCGATATAATCTTGCATACGTTGTACCGCTTCGACGTGTTGTTGCATTTATCGCTCCTTACGCTAAGATAATAGCATTATCGTTGCAAGCGTTTCTCGACTTTTTTTGCCAACTTATTCTAATTGACCTTCTCGCTTTTCTTTCACCTTAGGCGCAAAGCACTTGTCGAACTCGTCCACTTCGCTCTCTTCCACCATATATACGGCAGGATCGCTGTATACACCCCTAATGCTTTGAGCTTTTTGCTCGTCTAAGATTTTACACATAAAAAACGGCGTTTCCATATCGTCCGGCACTCCCTCGTAGGTTATGCCGTACTTGTCTGCGCTATCGAAGCCGAAACGGTGATACAAATCGGGATTGCCGGTGATGAGCACCATTGCGTATCCCATTTGCTTAGCCATATCGCAAGTCAACTCAATCAGCTTTCTTGCGTAGCCCTTTCCTTGATAAGACGGCAACACCGACAACGGTCCGAATATCGCCACGGTATGATTTATCTCGCCCTCTTTGACGGTAGCTTTTGCCCAAACTATCTGAGCAACTATTTCGCCGTTTTCCTCTATCACGTAGTCAAGCTCGGGGATAAAACAAGCGTCGTCTCTCATCTTGTTGATAACCAAGTGTTCGAAGCACCCCGGTCTATACACGTTCCAAAAAGCCTCTCTTACGAGGTTTTCGGTCTTTCTATAATCTTCTTTTCTCTCTTTTCTTATTATCATTTTTTCTTCCTTTTTTAGATTTTTGTCGATATGTATCGACTTTTTAAATTGTTAGCGGGAATATTCCATTCCCGCTACGTTAGATTAGTCCCATTCTCTTGGCTAATTTTTCAAATTGAGCCATAGACCTTACCACCGTATCCTTAGATACGCAATATGCTATCCTTACGTACCCCTTGCAGCCAAAGCTACTGCCCGGCACCAGCAATAGGTTGTACTCTTTAGCTATACTGCAAAACTCCTTGTCATCTTCGATAGGCGACTTGACGAATAGATAAAAAGCTCCTTGTGGGTTGACGTATTCGAAGCCAAGTTTTTTCAATCCCTCGGTCAGCAAATTCTTATTGTCGACGTAAGGCTTGATATCGCATATATCTTCCACGCATCTCTCCACAAGTTTTTGTTGTAAAGACGGCGCATTGACGTAGCCGAGTATGCGTGTTGCTACGTTGCAAGAAGCAATCAATTCTTCAAAGTCGGCGCAAGTATCGGGAATAAGCAGATAGCCTATTCTTTCCCCAGGCAAAGACAGTGATTTGCTATACGAATATCCCACGATAGTATTGTCGTACAGCGACGGCAAAAACTCAACCTTTGCGTCATCGTACACAATCTCTCTATAAGGCTCGTCGCTGATGAGATAGATAGCATTGCCCCACTTCTTTTGCGCTCTATCGAGAGTCGAGGCTAGCTTTGTCAAAAATTCCTTGTCATACACCACGCCCGTAGGGTTGTTGGGAGAATTGACAATGACGGCTTTTGTCTTGCTAGTCAACAGTCGTTCCGTCACTTCAAGGTCCGGCAAAAAGCTTGGCGAATTGGCAGGCACCTCGACGATTTTTCCGCCGTAGTTGTCGATATAATTGCGATACTCTCCAAAGTAGGGACAAAATACCAATACTTCGTCGCCTTCGTTGAGCAAGCTCTTGAGCACAACGTTTAGTCCGCCTGCCGCTCCCACGGTCATCACCACGTTGTTTTCGTTGTACGCCGTACCGTACCGCTTGTTAAAGTAATTAGCAACGACATTGCGGGTAGTAGAAAAACCGCTATTATTCATATAGCCGTGCAACTCTATCTCGCTCACCTCGTCGACGATATCCTTGATATGTTGATTGACGCTTTGCGGTGGCTTGACGCTTGGATTGCCTAGCGAAAAGTCGAACACGTTTTCTTTGCCGTATATTTCGGCAAGTCTTTTACCTTCTTCAAACATCTCTCTGATTGCCGAACTAGTTGCAATCATCTTCTTCATTTTTTGCGAAATCATACTTCTTAAGCCTCATTCCCAATTCTATATCTCCAAGCTTCAATCTTTATCTCAAAGCCGTTGTCGGTATAGGATAGCTGTATTTTTTCCACTGCATTATCTTCCGCATTGACGTCTACAATGACTTTGACGTTTAGCCCCTCTTTACCCAGCGCCAATTGAGAATCTCTAATAACTCCTTCGAAGCGATAGCCCTTGTCGGTCTTGATGTATTCGCCGTCAAGATTGCTCGTTTTCCAATTGAGTGCCAAGTCGTCCTGTCGAGCCGTCACGTCCAAGTCGAGGGGGTTATAAATAACGCCGTCAATCTCGCTATACACGACTTGCTTGTCTTGCATAACTATAGTATCTATCCTTACAAAAGATCCTTGCTCTAAGTTGTCTAATGCACTTTGCGTAGTTCTCCAATCCTTAGTCACCTCGAAGGTCAGTGCCGAAGTCGCCACCAATATAGCTATGACAAGGAGAAAAAATAATAACAATCTACCGTTAAATTTCATCTTTCTTCCTCCTCGCTATCGTCAGTCCCAGCACGCCGAGTGCACCAATTGCTCCCACGGCATATTTGACAATAATCGCCCCCGACAAGGACATTGCTTGCTCCGTAACTTCTTGAGCCAACTCTTTGTACTCGACATACGCATCTCTCACTTGGTTGAGATACTGCATATCGACGTTTTCCTCAAGGCTACCCTCGGCAACGTACGTCAAGCATCTCTCAATTTCTCTATATTTAGACACGTCCTTAAATGAAAACCCTTCAATATCCACGTCCTTCATCATCTGGTCGAATAGTTCTGCGTCAAAGCCCGTTCGTACCGTCTTTGTCAATATCTTTTGTTTGTAGTTGCGACTCTCTGCGAGCTTTGCCATAACCTGATATTCTTGCATAGGTCTACCTTCCAGCTCGTTGCTTGATTGCCAAGTTGTTCCGCCAAGACTAAAGCTAACTTCTATTCCTCCAAAGTCGGTCTCGATAACGATAATCTTTTTGTCGTAGAGACGTACTTCAAAGTCGTCTATCGCATATTCCGCCTGTTCGATATTGATATACGCCTTGCTTCTGTCCATCACGAACTCGTAGTTGTCTTTATCCGTGCCACCGAACGTGCAATCCAACGAATATCTACCTGCGTTGATAGGCAAATCAATCTCGCCGTCAATCTCATCGTAATATCTCACGTTCACACTCACGTCATCGCCGTCCACTACGCCCGTCATCACTGCCTCGGCGGTATGGGTGTTGCCGTCGTATACGACTTGATTGTCTACCACCCAATCCACGTCGACGGTCTTTTTGACGATATTGACGGTCTTATTGGTAGGGATATAATAGTTAGGGTTGTCGCAAATCATAGATAACACATACTCGCCCACCGTAACCATTTTATCAACCACTTGTCCGCCTTTGGTGATGACCAAAGTACATTCGCCGCTATCGCGCTCGCCGTTAGCGGTATTATACAACCAACCTGTTACCTCTGGTTGTGTCTGCCAATCGGTGCGGTTGTAAGTCAGCTCGCTTGGCAAGACGTAATCAACATTAAGAGGTGCTCGAGATATAGTAAATTCCCCTGTAAATTCTTCTTGATTAAAAATATAGTTTTTGTTTTCGGCGAAATGTAATATCACTTTATAGCTACCCGCGTTGATAGGTTTTTCGTCTGCCGGCATATCCACCCATTCCCCGTTTTGCTCTACTTGATACGACGTATTATACATATCTTTGTCACCAAAAGAGACGTCAGGCTCAGCTTTTACCTTGACTTCGTGACTCATTCCGTTATAAGTCTTATTATTGGCACTTGTATCGTAGATAGTAATCTCAAACGGCGTTATTTCGAATTGCTTGGTAGCATTGCTCTCCGCCACGTAATAAGTATCGCTCTCCACCTCGATTTTGACGGTATACTTACCTACGTTGCAAGGTGCCATACCGTTTTCCTTTGTTATTTCTTTTGTCCACGTTGAGTTGTCGTAAGTAACCCTGTAGCCCATGTCTACGCCATTCTCATCCTCAAAAGTGAGTACGTACTTAACGTTGGCGTTAGCATACGGCTCTTCCCATTTGACAAAATAATTGTACCAATTAGGGCGGATAACACCATGATACGTAATGCTTGTATTCCCGTCCAAATGAAACTCCAAAGGTTCATCTGTACTACTCACAAGTCCTGCCCAAAAGGTCGGCACTATCTCTATAGTCGGTGTTGAAGTATTGACAACCTTTACGCTTGATTGTATGTCGGTCGTTTGCTGTCCTTCGTCCATTGCCCCATTGCCCAAACAAAGGACGGCAACCCCCACAAGCGCAACTGCCGTCAACAATATCATTATCAATATTTTTGTCCTAACTTTTATCATAAGAATATTATATATATTATTTGTCCGAGTGTCAAGGTCAACTTATCTACGTCGAGCGTCAAGTTTTTGCAAATTTTTTGTCGTCCACAATCGGATTATATACCGTCAAACCCGATGACTCTTGCGACGTTTTACCGTCAATACACGCAATTGACGACTTTCCCTTCCAAAAATTTCTTAACGTTGTCGCAAGCAATGCTTAGGCATCTTTGCCTTGCACTCACGCTTGCCCAAGCAATGTGAGGAGTAATTATCGCCTTAGAGTGGCTTAGCAATCTATTATCTTTTGACGGTGGCTCACTAGCGGCAACGTCCGCCGCATATCCTGCCAATTTTCCGCTATCGAGTGCGTCCGCAATAGCTTCTTCGTCCACCAAGCCTCCTCTTGCGGTATTGATGACAATGACACCGTCCTTCATCTTATCTATAGCTTGCTTGTCTATCATCTTTGCGTTGTCTGTGCCAAGTGGACAATGTAGACTTATCACGTCGCAATTTTCCATTATCCAATCGAGCCCCCTATACTCTGCGTTGTCATCAACCATGCCTTTGCGATTGTAGCCGTAGACCTTCATACCCAGCGCACTCGCAATCTTGGCAACGCAAGCTCCAATCGAACCGTAACCAATCAGCCCTATGCTTTTACCGTCCAGCTCCTCTATGCTTTGCACTGTGTAGCAAAAATCGGGGCACTCTGCCCATTGACCATCCTTGACCGACCTATCGTGTTTACCCACGCCCATACACAACTCCAGCAACAGTGCAATCGTCAATTGCGCTACCGAAGCAGAGGAATACTTAGGTACGTTACACACGGGTATATTGCGACTTTTGGCGTATCGCACGTCCACCACGTCGTAGCCCGTGGATAGCAAACCAATATACTTCAAATTGACAAATTTTGAGAGCAACTCTCTATCGAGTTTTACCTTGTTGTCAAGTATAATATCGGCGTCCTTAGCTCTCTCTATTGCCTCTTCTCGACTACTGCGAGCATAGACGGTCACTTCACCCAACTTTTCCAATTCTTCCCAGCTCAAATCTCCCGGGTTGACGGCGTTGCCGTCCAAAACGACTATCTTTGTTTTTTGCATATCAATTCCTCATTTTTGCTCATATGTATCGACTTTTTAGCACTTTATGTCTTTTCGAAGACCTTTTGGATAGTGGTTTTTGGCTTGCACCCCGTCCCCCTTGCACCACCCGCAAGGATATCCGTCTACACACACGAGTCCCCAGCCTCTGAAGTCGCATTCTAGAGTCTCTCCGACGTAATACTTTTCGACTAACCCGTCGGACTCGGCGGTGTCTATTATTCTCTTGGCGTCCTTGGCACTCAAGTGCATTGCAAGCGAATGTGACGGCTCAAATCTATCCTTCTTTATTTCCCCAAGATGCAGTCCGCATCTAAGCACTCTCACGCCCTTAAGATTAGGCGACGGGTGTGGAAGGTAGTATAGATTATCTCCAAAAACCACGTTAGGCGAGAGCGTTACGTTGAGATTTTCCTTTTGCCACTTGTCGAAAATCTTTATCATAGCAGCGGGCACTTTGACGGGCTTTTCACTCGCTGCGCTATCGCTCATGCCCGCCTTTTGCATTACGCAAAAGAAGTGTCCCTCACCCTTGTATCTGTGAGGAAAAACCCTTTGTGCCATAGCTATGCTGTCATATCCTTTTTCGGTATTGTCTACCTTACAATCGTCAAATCTCACGCAAGGCTCTACGATAGACATGTCGCCGTGCCTATCCAAAAATCTCTCTATCGTCCTTTCGTTTTCTTCCACTTCGAATGTGCAAGTGGAATATATCATCTTGCCGCCCTTTTTGAGCATCTTATAGGCGCTATCAAGAATGAGTGCTTGCCTTTGCGCACATATAGCGGGACTTTGCTCGTTCCACTCGGCAACGGCTTGTGGATTTTTCCTAAACATTCCCTCGCCCGAGCAAGGAGCGTCGACGACTATCTTGTCAAAAAATTCTTGCCACCTATCTTGCAACTCGTCGGGAGAATTGTTGGTTACAATAGCTCTTGCTATGCCCATTCTCTCAATATTTTGCGAGAGAATTTTGGCTCTGGACGGCACTATTTCGTTGGCGATGAGCAGCCCCGTGTCGCCCAACTTGCAAGCAATATGCGTAGCCTTTCCCCCGGGTGCGGAACACAGGTCGAGCACAACGTCGCCCTCTTGCACTCCGAGTGCTTCCACCACACTCATTGCGCTCGCCTCTTGGATATAATACAATCCCGCCTCGTGATATGGGTGTTTTCCCGGTCTTAGGTAGTCGTTATAATAATATCCGCTGTCGCACCAATCTACGGGTTGCAAATTCCCGCCCAAGAGTTCTTCCGCTCTTTTAGGCGAAAGCTTGAGTGTGTTGACTCTCAAAGATTGGCGAGGCTCGTCGTCAAGGCTTTCTTCAAACGATGGGTACTGCTCGCCGAGCAGTAGCTTCATATTGGCTAAAAATCTACTTGGCAAGTTGTCGTGGTATTTCTTTTCCATACCGATATTATAGCATAATCGAGAACCAAAAAAAATAGTTGCATAGCTTTTTTGTAAATATTTATTGATATCTTATCCTAGCTTGTCCTATCCAACCCGCTAATGGTAGCTTGGCTTGAATAATAACGATATATGGTGTGCCTATTCACGTATTATAGCATACGGTCAATGCAGCACAACGCCTATCACCTTGCACTGCATCGACTTCCGACTGCTACTATCTAAATCTAGGCATTCTCATTCTTTGGTTGACGTTGTTAGCACTGCCGTTTCTGACGTTTTGCGACGATACGGTGTTGGTTTCGCCTACGCTCTCGCCCCTATTTTGATCGACAAAAGTGACGAATTTGACGTTGAAAATATCACAAACTATGTACGCGTCAATGCTAGCTTGATACAGCACCAACGTCTTGGAGCCGACGGAATACAAAATTCCGCTCTTTGTCGTCAAATTGTTGGTCCCTACCAAAAATTCCACGATGACGTAGCTACCCGTATTCATAGACAGCACTTCTTGAAAAGAGCCACGATAGATTTCGTTGGTCAAATCGCTATCGGGCACTTGCACTTGGTTATTGTTTGGCATAATATATCTCCTTTTAAGTTAAATAATATGATTCGGTAGGAAAATAGAAGCAGTGGTCTCCTATTCTTATTCCAAAGACGCCGTTTTGGTTAGGAAAGTTTTCCCTACACGACGGCATATAGGGATTAAAATACCACAACGATTCCGACACGATAGGCAGTCTGCCTCCGTTCAATGCCCACTCGGCGATGTCGTAATGTATCTGTTCGGGACGCATATTATAGATGTTTTGAGGGTTGTAACTACCACCTATCGTTTCTCTTGCACAGTCAAACTGACGCGGTGCAAAGATCACGTCCTCGAGAGTATTTTGTCTGCCGTACTCGCCTTGAGTTTCTTGCAATCGATTGGCTATCACGGTAGCCACGGCTCTCATTCCGTCCTCGCCTTCTCCGCCTGCTTCGCATTGCAGTATTCTTGCCAAAAGTTCCACGTCGTCCATATTTCACCTCTTTTTCACTCTATGCTTACGTTTTATAGTTCGTTACAAAAAAATCGCCATACTTTATCGTATGACGATTTTTGTTGACACGTATTGATTTTTTACTTCTTTTCGTTTGCGAAGACTCTAAATAGAGGTAGACACGCACCAAAGAATTTTTGATATGCCTCGCAATAATCTCTATCTTCTCGACTTCGTTTACAACCTCCCGCACGACAAATCCCGTACAACTTACACTTCTTGCACTTATCGGGGATATTGAATGATTGTCTTATAAACTCTATCGCCTTGTAGGTATGCGCAAGCTTGTCAAAGTCGCTGTCGTTGATATTGCCAAGCAACCATTCGTCCAGACAGTAGAAGTCACACGGATATACGTTGCCGTTGCCCTCTACTACGAATTGGTGCGAGCAATGACCGCACACTCCGCATTGTTCTACGGGATTGCCCAGATACATATGCACCATATTGTCCAATAGTCTTACGCTGGTATAGTCGTTCCTCACATAGTCTTTGACGTATAGATTAAAGAGCCTTATAAGGAAGTTACCATACTGCTCCACCGTCATATACAATTCGCTCTCGCTCTTGTCGCCGAAAGGTCTGAGGCAAGGTATGAACTGCAAATATTTGTAACCCTGCCCCGTGAGGTAACGGTAGACGTCTTCTACGTGGTCGGCTGTCCAACCCGTTGTAACTATCAAAATATTGAAGTCTACGCCTTTGCTTTGCAATATCTCAATGGCACTTTTGACCTTGGGGAATGTATAGTTGAGGTCTATATCCAATCTATACCTATTGGCGCTTTGGTCGCCGTCAAGACTCACGCCTAGCAAGAAGCCGTTGCGTGCAAAAAACTCAGCCCACTCTTCGTCTATCAAGGTTGCGTTGGTCTGCAAGCTATAGTATATCTTACTGCCACGCTTGTTTAGCTCTTTTACTTTGTCTACGAAGTAGGCAAACCACTCTTTGCCCGCGAACAACGGTTCTCCGCCCTGGAAGGCAAAGTAAATACTTCCTCCGTCTGCAAAGTCAAGTGCTTTGGCGATAACGTTGTCGGTCGTCTCGGTACTCATCTTACCATAACTAAAGCTCTCTCTCGAACCTGCAAGCGAATGATAGAAGCAATACTTGCATCTTAGGTTGCACATACTTGAGGCGGGCTTGAGCATTATTGACAAATCTGGCATAATTCCTCCGTCTACAAAAAACGCACTCGTCTTGAGGACGAATGCGTCTTGTCTCATTCGACGTTAATTATTGTAATATTCCTTCTTAATTGCACGTCTATTGGCTTTGAGGTCTTTCTTAACTTGTTCCATAGTATCTGCGTACTCTTTGCACAAATCAGGGAAGACGTCTGCTCTCTGGTAGCTCTCGGAAGTATCGTCCGTCAGGCACATAAACCAATTCTTTCTTACCTTATCAAAGAACTCAGGGTTGTCGTTCTTGTATTGCTTGATATACTTCCAAGTCAAGGTCTCGTTGTCTTTGATAAAAGGTATCTCTGCATAATCGGCTTCGTTGCCCGTCTGTATCTTGTGGTCGGTCGTTGCAGTGTATCCCACTACGCTTTCCAGCACGTGTTCTCTGGTCACGGTGTATTGTATAGCTTGCACCACTTCTCTCTTCATGTGGAGGATAGGGTTGTCTTGACCGTGGATAAACACTGTACCCGTGGTATCCTCGAGCAAAGGCATCATGGACACGCCGTCTATCTCTCTATCCACGTCGCTTGGCATATACACGGCTTTAGCGGCGTTGTCGCCCACCTTGCCGGTAATTCCGCACGCTTCAACTAGGGTAGGATACAAGTCTACGAGAGTGGCAATTTGTTCTACCGTCTTAGCCGTACCTGCCGTGCCACTGCTAAATCTACCTTGGGTGTCGCCGTCCCAACGGATATAGAATGGTAGCTTTTGACCTGCGTTGTATGCGGAATACTTACCGCCTCTCAGCTCGTTGGTAGAGCCTTGCAATGCAGGACCGTTGTCGGAGGTAAATACGATGATGGTATCGTCCAATGCACCCTTGCTTTCGAGCATATTGAACAGCTTGCCGAGGTATGCGTCAAATTCCGTTACGCAGTCGGCGTAGATGCCCGCACCCGTACTACCTTGGTAGTCGTAGCCCGCATATACAGGGGCGTGTGGCCATGGCGTAGCGTAGTATGCAAAGAATTGTTCGTTGCTGTCGATTCTGTCTTCTATCCAGCTAGAAATTTCACTATGTATTAGTCCCGTAGCGCTGCTTTGGTCGAGTTTCTCCGTGCCTTGTACTATCTCGTAACTACCGTTAGTCTCTACCGAATGATAAAAAGGCGTCATATCGTTGACGTGGTGTGAACCGTAGAAGTAATCGAAGCCTTGGTTGGTTGGCAAATATTGACCGTAGTCCCCGAGGTGCCACTTGCCGAAGCAACCCGTAGCGTAGCCTGCCGCCTTAAATGTCTCTGCCATAGTAACTTCGTCGCCGAGCATACCGTCTACGTTGGCACCGAGCTCAATGGAGTTGAATACTCTGGTCGAAGCAAGAGGGGTAAAGGTGTTGACAGTCGGATACATTACGTTGTCGGCATATCCTCTATACGGATATCTACCCGTCATGAGCGCAAATCTCGCAGGCGAGCAAACGCTGTAAGAAGAATAGAAGTTGTCAAAGTCTGTTCCGTTGAGCGCAATACTGTCGATATTAGGCGTCTCGAATGCAGGAGTCATACCTGCCTTGCGTGCATTGTAGCTGGTATCGCCGTAGCCGAGGTCGTCCATAAGGATAATAAGCACGTTAGGTCCGTTTTCTTTTTTGTTGACGTTGTCGAGGTATTCCTTTTCGCCCTTGCTCATATCGAATACTCTAGGGTTAGATCTGAGGTTGGTGGTAAACACGAAGAGCACGCTCATACCAACGAGAGCAACGGATACGCTACTTGTGATAGCAGTCTTGAGCTTGCCGCTACATCTAGCCTTATCCACTATGAGATACATAGCGAGCAAAAGCAAAAATGCCGGTCCGCAAATAATTATATTGCCGACGAGTCTGGTCCAGAAATTGCCTTCACCTTGCCACAATGGATGTTCCCCACTGACAAATCCCGTATGTCCGTTGTCAATCAAAGCTCCCCAACCTGCGTCTGCACCGTTAAAAATAAAGTATGTAGCAATGCCGAAGCTTACTGCAACGTAACCCAACAGATACCATAGGTATAGCTTTCTTTTGACGATTACGCCAATGCTTATGAGCACAGAGCTTGCAATCATATAGATTGCACCGATGAGAACGATAATGTTAAGACCAATTATCCATTGCAATAGCATCAACACGGCGCCTATGCTAAACATAAGCAAAGGCAAAACCTTTTTTGCTTTGTCGATTTCTACCGCACGATAGGTCTTTTGCTGAATATTATCCATATTCTCTTGCATAATTCCCTCCTGCAATATTTGTTTAATTTTGATAATTATATCATATAATATATCGAAAATCAAGATATAATTATTATAATAGTTAAATAACAAGGCTTTACATACCTCTAGGTTTATGTTATAATCATTTCGTAGGTAACAATCTTATTATGGAACAAAGTAAGTCAATAACTTTTATCGACGCTAAGGCGTCCACGATAGAACAAGGTTTTTATAGCAATACATTTATCGCATTGGTGGTCGTATTATCGGCTTTTGGTTTTATAATAGAATCGGCGTTTGGTTTCAGAAACGGTATCGCACTCTTTGCAATGGGCACGCTCATCATTCTTATGTCGGCGGCACTTATTTTTTGCGAAGATGCCACTCCGTCTTTTGTCATCTTTAGTTTTATTTGTATGATGCCACTAGGATTTTACGGTGCACACATGGAAGATTTTTTCCACATGTGGTGGGTTGCTCTATTCCTCATTCCATCCTTTATCGTGCATATGATACTCTATCCCGCTCCAAGAATCAAAGCCGACACTATGTTTTGGGCAATCGCTCTCTACGCCATAGCTTTACTTTTGGGTGGCGTTGGATTTATAAGCGCCCACGACTATTTCAAGATTTCATCTCTTTACTACGTCATTCTACTAGGTCCCGGCATGCTTTGCTTCTATATTTTCTACCAAACATACGTCACTCGAGACGTTGCCGCCAACGTAGATTATTTTGCTAGGGCAATGGTAGGTTTAGGGATAACTATCATACTTATATGGATATCTCAATACTTTGTAGAGCATATGGCAGGCAGACCTGTAGGCATATTTTTCCCTTACCGTCAATTCAAGAACAATCTTGGCAATTATACCTTGCTCTCCATGCCGTTTGCATTCTATCTTGCTATCAAGAGAAGAGGGTTCAAATCGGCGATATTGTTTTTGATAGGACTGCTGCAATACATAGCAATAATATTGTCTGCGTGTCGAGGGGGTACCGTTGCGGCAACGTTTGTATTGCCGTTTATGCTAGTATACTCATTTGCCAAGTCAAACAAGAGCAATCGAATGATATATGCCGCTTTGATTTTTATCGTACTCCTCATAACAGGCATTTTGATTGCCATCAACTATCAAGCCGCATACGACAAGATTCTTTCTTTTATCCAATCGGGTTCTTCGGGTAGAGATATACTCTACGAAGAAGCTTGGCGCAACTTCCTATCCAACCCGATCAACGGCGTAGGTATCGGTTATATCAACCCCAATCCATACAAACCTCAACAAGAGATGACCATGTATTGGTATCATTCCACGATATTGCAAGTCATTGCTTCTATGGGGATTATCGGACTTGTAGCTTGGCTCTTTATGACGATAGTTCGTCTTGGAGTTTTGCTCAAAAAGGATGCTTTCAATATCTTTATGCTCCTTGCGTTTTTAGGTTTCGAAGCATACTCTATGGTCAATACGGGCGACTTTTCTCCACTACCTTTCACCACTATGCTCACCTTTATGTTTGTGCTGTGTGCAAAGCACAACGCAGCCAACGACCTTCCCCCTCTATTCAAACTCAAAAATAGAAAGGGGTTACAATCGGCATAGTATAATATCTAAACTTTGAAAGGGTATAGTATAATTAGCTCGTTTCAAATAATAAGCTTTCAATCCGCAAAAATAACGCACGAATCACTCGTGCGTTTCATTCTTCTATTATAGAGTCGAACTCTTGTTTGTCGACGTCTAACAGCTCCAACAGCTTTTCTACGTCCAACACCTTTAGTTTGTTGTCGTCTTGTGCGAGAATCTTTTTGACGTTCTTACTCCTATCGCATTCGTTTTGTCCTTTCAAGAAGTAGTCGCTCTTGCCGACTTTGGTGCAGTAAAATCCACCTCTACGTCTAATCTCTTCGACCAAGTATTTGGCTTTTTCAAAATGCGTTTCTTCAAAATCTTTACTTAGGCAAAAATATTTTTCCTTCACTTGTAAATTTTTTGGGAGCTTGCGGTCGATTTTGATTTTTCTCGCCATATCCAACAGCTTTTTAGAATTGCTTATCACCGAAAAGTTGTTGACTATGCTTCCGTCCTCATTGACGGTATAAAAAGCCGTCGGCAGCTTATCGAATATCCCTTGCACATCACACTCCGACTCTTTACACAACGCTTTCATCACCGACATGGTGAGATATGCGTCGTAATCGCTTCTATGAAGGTCGGTCACCTCTATGCCGTACTTTTCGCACAATTTGCTCAGCGAGCTCTCGTTTTTTTCTTTGTGCAACAACTTGTACAATACTTGAGTATCGTAGGCGTTGTAACCAAACGCAGGCTTGCCGTAGCGCTTACATTCCGACAAAATAAAGTGTATGTCGTTGATGACGGAATGTCCAAAGACGATTTGGTCGGGGTAGGTCAACAAATTCTTGATAGTGGGATAATAATAATCAAAATCAGGTGAAGCCGTAAACATATCCAGAGGATAGCTTAGTTCTATATCCTCTCCCTCTTTGCGACGGTTCTTTAGATGAAATTTAGTCTTTGGATTGATAAGAATGTCCTTTTGCTCCAATATCTCAAAGTTATCATTGGTAATAACGTATCCAAAACTACAAATTTTGCCGTGTCCGTTAAAACAATTGGCGCATTCTATGTCAAAAAATAAATATCTCACGGCTACCTTCCTTATGTCCTGCCACAAGTATATACTCTTTTGCCACATTTTTCAAGTGTAAAACTCATTATTCTACATAAATTTTCTCAATTCTTCTTCCCAAACCGCTAAGTAGTTCGTACACACTCGTATCGCCATAGCTTGCAAGTTGTGCCAAATCCACCTTGTCGCCCCACATTTGAGCCTCGTCGCCTACGGCAACGTCACTTACGTTGCTCACGTCCACCATACAAGTATCCATGCAAATTCTACCCACCACAGGTGCGTAAGTGCCGTTGATATACACCCGACCTTTGCCCGACAAGGTTAGAGGATAGCCGTCTGCATAACCTATAGCCAACGTTGCCAGCTTACTATCCTTGCTCGCAATCCACGCCCCGTCGTACCCCACTGCACATCCTGCGTCGACGTTGTGTAGAGATATAACTCTTGCGTACAAACACATAGCGGGCTTAAGCTCTCTACCATTCCTTTCGCCGTAGCCGTACGCTCCTAACCCTATTCTTACGGCGTTGCCCCAACTATTACAATCGTTTAAGGTGTCGTCGGTAGCGGAAAGATGCAATATCCCGGTATCTATTCCCCTCCTGATAAGCCTCTGAGTCCATTGCCTCAATCTTTGTTTTTGCATACACGTATCGAGTTTTTGTCCCCTTTCGGTGGTATTGAGATGCGAAAATATCCCATATATTTTCACTCCCTTCGTTTGCGTTGCGCTCTCTACCACCTTAGTTGCACTCTCGCCAATTTCAGCACCTAATCTATGCATATTACTATCGACGGCAATATTTATTTTTGCTACCTCGCCCATTGCCGTCGCAATTGTGCCTATACGCTCAATCGATTCGCAGTTCTCCACCGTCAATATCAACTTATGATATAGTGCTCTCTTGATGCTATCGACGTCGAGTATAGGCTGCAACACCAATATATCCTTGCCGATATCCGACTCGGCTAGTTCAATGCCTTCGTTGCAAGTCGCCACGCATAGCGCACACGCCTCGTCTTTGACTCTCCTGCTCACTTCAATAGCCCCATGACCGTAGGCGTTGGCTTTGACTACAAGCATAAGATTGTCGACTTTCGCCTTTTCTTTTATTGCTTTGACGTTGTTTGCGATATGCGATAGGTTGATTCTCGCCCAGCATCTATCCTTCATATCCGCTCACCTTAGCGATTTGCTTTTGGATATACTCGACTATTTCCGTTGCCCTTCCGCCTACCTTCATTCCGTCAAGGCTAACGACTCTCATACAAGGCGCACCCGAACTGCACACGATTACCTCGTCGGCTTCGTATAATTCCGCAAGCCCGAAGTCAGTCTCCTGCACACACAATCCCATTTCTCTGCCAATTACGGCAATTTTTTCTCTACTCACCCCTCTTAGACAATATTGATCGCATATCGGGAATATCAATTTTCCACCCTTAATCAACCCAATACTGCTGTGACTACACTCTTTGACGATGCCGTCCCTTACCAATACGCACTCGTGGGCATTGCAATCGTCGGCGTATTTGCTTGCCATTACGTTGCTAAGCAAATTGAGTGACTTGACGTTGCAAAGTCCGTGTCTTACGTCGGGCATACTGACCAATCTGTAAGGTATACTCATATCCTTGACTCTCTGCTGACGTATCATAATCCATAGGTTGGGGCTCATATCGTCGGTGTATTCGTGCTTTCGCAGTCCACAACCTCTCGATATTTGCACGTAAACTTGTTGGTCGGGGCTATCTACCATCTGCACCAAATTTTCTATTATTTGTTTTAGCTGTGCTTTGTCAAAGTCTGGCTTAATATCAATTATTTTGCATCCTTCCCACAGTCTATCCAAATGCTCGTCCAACGCATATATTTTTCGCCCGAACACGTAGGCGACCTCATACAATCCGTCGGCAAAATAACAAGCCCTATCCAACATAGGTACTTGCATGCTTTCCAGATCTCCTATTTGACCGTTATAATACCCGATATTCTTCATACAATCACCACAATATTATATGGCGACGTATGAGTTGATATGAACTTTGAGCCCTAGCTTTGGGCGGTCTGCCAACGCCAACAATTGTGTAGGACTATAGTAACGTGCTATATCATTAGACAAATTTTTGCAAAAAATTCGCTCCCTTGTTCTAGGAGCGAAGATATATTATTTTAGTTGTTGAGCGGCATTAACCTTTTGACTTGGCTTGGCTGCTGCTTTCTTTTTGGATTAAATTATAGACTTAAATTAATCTCGTTGTTTTACATAGTTTGTTCCATTTTGCTACTCCGCATATTCATGGCTAAATTATTCAATATAACATAGATATACTTGCTTATATCACAACATTCCGACAAGGGAGTTTGCAATTAGTCGGACGCTCTCATTATTTTCTCGACGGTTTTCTTCGAATATTCGCAACCACAATAGTTTTGTCTATAAAATCCCATCTGAGAGCTAATCTCGCAAGACCTCTTGTATCCGTCTTTTTTCTTAAAGTCGTTGGGCAAATGCTTAACTGCGTATTTTGTTTCGCAAGCCTTGCCTATTTCGTTGAGTTTCTTACTATCCTTGTGAGGTGACACGGACAAGGTAGAAGCAAAATAATCGTAACCTTCTCTACGTGCCGTCTGAGCAGTATATGACAATCTCAGCGCATAGCACGCCATACATCTTTCTCCGCCTTCGGGGCAGTTTTCTCTACCCTCGGCTATTCTTTCAAAATCGGATTTTTGATGACCTGTATCGAGAAATTTGACTTTTCCGCCCCAACTTTTTACCAATCTCAGCACCTCGCTCTTCCTCAATTCGTACTCTCTTTCATCGGTAATGTTGGGATTGTAAAACAATAGAGTAACGTCAAAGGCTTCCGCCAATCTTTCCAGGCAGACGCCCGCGCACGGCGCACAACATATATGCAACAAAAGCCGAGGCTTTACGCCTCGCTTTTTGTTGTCCTCTATGACGTCACACATTTGCTGATAAAAGTTTTGTTGCATCAATAAGCTTCTTCCAAAAGATTGATAATAAAAGAATAACTAAGCTCGTCTGACTTGACGTCGGCTGCCGCAATTGTTTCTTCGGCAATAGAAGCAAAGTCTGACTTAGATATATTGAAGTCACCAAGACGGCTGTTATAATTGACGGCTTCGTCTATCTCGTGATATATTGATTGGATTTTTTCGAGCACGGCTTGGGCGTCGTCCTTGCATTCAGAGTCTTCAAAGCATACTCTCAATTGCGCCAACACCTCTCTGTCCACGCCCGCACTCACTATATAGTGACGGAACAGGATTGCCATTACGTTGGCTTGATTGGCTTTATATCTGTCGCTGATTACGTCGCTTAGCACCGCCAAAAAGTTCTTTTCTAGTTGATAATAACCACAGCCTGCAATCACCACCGCCGACATAATTTCTCTTCGGTGGTCTTTGTCCGCAACCTTCAAGATGCCTTTGACCAGATGCTCTTTCAATATCTCAATCGCTGTCAAAGCATAAGGCTTGGTATACAAGCTGTCCCCGCTTTTCACGTAGCCGTCCACTGCCATTGCCAAAGCGTAGAGTCCGTACGAAGCCACGGCTTTCGGTGGGGTAATGTCGGTCATACGAGAGTCACACACAACCACGTCGCTTTGAGCGTACACACTGTCGAATTGGTATATCGTCTTGAAGTCGGGAGAATATATCCTCACTTTGTTCGAACATTCTATACCGCTGGCATAATTGGTTGGCACGACGAAGAGCGGAATCTTCTTGACCTCGATAGAACTCAACTCTTTTCCCTCGTAGTCGGCAACGTTCAATTCGCCCTCGCACAATAAGATTTTGCTTATTTTACCTGCACTCATCACGGCTTTTTTGCCTAACAAAATCAAGCAATCGCTATTGCTTTTGATAAATTCTTTGACTATTCTTTCGCAGTCGTTGGTAGTGGCGATATCGCCGATAGAGTGGTCGATATAGTTTATATCGGTGTCGGTGCCGTCAAAGGCTTTTAGCAAAATGCTCTTATAGCCCAATCTTCTCGCCATATCGTCGCAGACCAACATAGGCTTATCGCAGCCCGCTAGTCTAATCTCGTAGGCTAGGTTTTCCAATGACCTTTCACCTATAACAAATTTGATATTATTGTCGGAAATTTTGACCATATTCACCTCACCAGCACATTTCCAAAATCTTCATCATATCGCTCTTTTCGTACCATTTTGCACTAGTAAGCAAAGCGCTGTCGTTGCATGCCAGCTCCGCAATACGTTCTAGCGACTCTTTCTCTATTCCCATATCCTTCAATCTTCGTGGCAATTGGTATTTTTCCAACACGGCTTTGATAAAGTTGCACGACTTTTCTACAAAATATCCCGGACGTTTGTCCTCGTCGATTTGATGCCAAGCCTCTTGACGCACCATATACCTCAATATTGTTGCCAGGTCTTCCGCATCCTCCTCCAATCTCTCCGCAAGACATACGGGGAAGACTACCGCGAGCACCAGATTATGATAGGCTTTCGAACAAGCGCAAATAGCATTGGTAAGGGCATGACTTAGCCCGCCCATAGAACTAGCGAGTGCCATACCCGACAGTGCCGAACACTCTTGTATCTCAAGGTAGTTGCTTTCGCTCAGCGTGCCGTTGACGACAAAGTCGTCCAACACTTTGCTTAAGTTTTTGATAGAGAACAAGGCGTAGTTGTTGCTGATAGGATTATATCTCTTGTTGAGGTATGCTTCCACACTGTTTATAAACAATTCCATAGCGCCGAGCACGTATCTATCGTCAGTCAAAGAGGAGACGAAAGTCGGATCGAGTATGCAAAAATCAGGCTGCATGATTTCTGAAGAAAACTCGTGCCTCGTCATATTGCGTTCGTCAATTATGCTTGCCGTCTCTGCTATATCGCTACCTCCGCCCACGGTAGTAACCACCACGCCGAAAGGAATGTCGTCTTGTTTGCGAGCACAACCCGTGCCGCACAGCTGAGAGATTTTTTTGGTCTTGGTCGCCACCATAAGCTTTAGACATTTGGCGGTGTTGATGACCGAACCGCCACCGCAAGCTATGATACTGTCGCAGCTATTGTCCTTAAATAGCGTATAAGCTTCTTCTATCGTATCCATCGAGGAGCCTCTAGGCACGTTGACGTAAGTAGCGTTGATTCTTAGGCGCGAGTTGGTTGCGATATTCTTTTTGATGACGTCGATGTAGCCGAGTTTTTTGATGTTGCGATCCGACACCACCAAGATATTTCTTGCGCCAAACAAAACCATCTCTTTTGCCAACTCGTCGATACTGCCTTTGCCTGTCAAAATCTTTACTTTGTTAGAAAACTGATAAAACTTGTTCATAGCAAACCTCTAAACATAACTCTCGACTTGACCACGGCAGGGGCAACCTCAAGAGGCAACGATTCGGGCAAAGATTCCTTTCTTTGTCTTATCGAAGCAAGATAACTTTGCACAATCATCATCATTTTTATATATTTTACGGCGAGCAAGTTGTCGCCTACGGTAATGAGTCTGCCCTGCGTATAGGCTTGGAAAAAGGATATCTTGTTGCCGAGCACAATCTCTTCGCTGGCAAGGTTCTTAAACATAATCTGCAACGAATTATTAGAAGATATGTAGTCCACCACGATTTTGCATTGCAACTCACCGCCAAGCTTGGTAATCAAAGCGGCGTGGTGCCTATCCAAAACCCCTATCACGAGGTCAAAGCCGTCGGGCATTTCATCAAAAATTTTTCTCACTCTGCTGTCGTACTTGTAGCAGGCTTTTACGCCGCTGAGGTAGACGTAAGAATTGAACAACGAATAAGATTTTCTTATTCTGAGTGGCTTTGCATTATACTTCTTGCTCATACTAGCTCCTTGCAATATATTATAACACAGCCCCCATACGTTGTCCATATTATCCCCGTCATCTTAGGTGTGTTTACAATATTTTTACTTGTAATAATATGCATAAATATGTCGCCAACGCCCACAATATCATTGCGATTTACATCAATAGACGCCAAAAAGTCGATACGTATCGACAATTTTTGTATAGGAGATAATTATGAAAAAATTTCGTCCCTTCTTTGCTCGCACTATCAACGCCATACCCCACGCATCTCGTCCGATGTCGTCGCCGTTTGATCCCAACGGCAGTTACACCGGCACGTCTGAATTTGACGATATCCCTACGCAAGATGCAGACGATTTATAATTCGAGTGTAAAACACTTGCCACAAGTCACGCAAATGTGGTATATCTATGTTACAGAAGGTTTTCGGTAAACACTTCTGAATAAAAAAACCGAGGTATTTTTATGAAAGGTTTCTCAACCCGTATGCTTGCGCGTGCAGGCATAATTGCAGCAATGTACGTTGCGCTCACTTTTTTGGTTTTCCCCGTTGCATCGGGAGCAATCCAATTTCGAGTATCCGAAGCTCTCACCATTCTACCGTTGTTTTACGTCGAGGCAATACCCGCACTATTCGTGGGTTGTCTGCTCTCCAACATTATTACGGGATGTGTGGTAGCCGACGTCATCATCGGCAGTCTTATCACTTTGCTGGCTAGTCTACTTACCTACCTGGTTGGCAAGTTCGTCAAGTCTACTCCGCTCAAGATATTCTTAGGCGGTCTGCCTCCCGTACTTCTCAACGCATTCTTCTTGCCTATAATATGGTATTTTGCGTACGGCTCTTTGGATTACGTTTATATACTCCAAGTAGCATTCTTGTTGTTATCTCAAGGGGTGGTAATATACTTGCTCGGCACCGCCGTATACTTTGCAATAGCCAAGCTCTGCGCCAAAGGCGTCAAAGTCTTTGTTGCAACCAACGTTTGCGTGTCAGACACACGAGATAGCAAGGACGACTCAACCTCCGCCTAACTCTTACGCCCGATCTACCAATAGGGCGAGTTGTCACGGCACGCACAATACTTGATGCATTATTGCTCAAAACAATCAAAAAATCGGTTGGCTACAACCGATTTTTCTTTATTTAAACTTCTTGCTTACTTCAATATCTCTTCTATCTCGTTGATTTCTATATCGCTAAACTTAGTATTCTCCAACGCTTTGAGATTTTGTAGTAGCTGTTTGGTACTACTTACGCCCACCAGCACACTAGTTATCACAGGGTTACGCAGTATCCAACTTATTGCCATTTGTGCCAAGGTTTGCCCTCTTTCAAAGGCTACTCTACTTAGATTAATAGCCTTATCTATATTGTCACTCTTGAATATTCTATCCATGGTAAATCCGTTCTTAGCACGACGGCTGTCGGCTGGGATACCGTCGAAGTACTTTTCACTCAGCATACCTTGTGCGAGCGGACTAAAAGCGATACAACCTATACCGTTATCGGCAAGCACGTCGCAAAGGCTGGTTTCGCCCTGCTCAATCCATCTGTCGAGCATATTGTACCTTGCTTGATGGATAACAAAAGGCGTGCCGTATTCTCTCAAAAGCTGTGTCATTTGCAGGGTTTGCTCGGCATTGTAGTTAGAAATACCAACGTACAAAGCTTTGCCTTGCTTGACGATGAGGTCGAGAGCGTGTGCGGTTTCTTCGAGAGGCGTATTAGGATCCGGTCTATGATGATAGAAGATATCCACATAGTCCAGCCCCATTCTTTTCAGGCTTTGGTCCAGACTTGCAACGAGGTATTTTTTACTTCCCCAATCGCCGTACGGTCCATCCCACATGGTGTAGCCCGCCTTGGTGGATATTATCAACTCGTCACGATATCCCTTTAGCGTGCTAGAGAGCATCTTGCCGAAGTTTATCTCCGCGCTACCGGGGAGAGGTCCGTAGTTGTTAGCTAGGTCAAAGTGCGTTATGCCGTTGTCAAAGGCAGTCGTAATAATTCTTTCACACTCTTCCATATCGCAATTGGTGCCAAAATTTTGCCACAAGCCAAGCGACATCTCGGGCAACTTCAAGCCGCTGTTGCCACAATAGTTGTACTTAGTCTTTTGATAACGATCTTGCATAGCAACGTAATCCATATTCCCTCCTAATATTTGTTTATCATACTATTGCTGTCCATAAGCTGGTAATATTTTTCTCTAAATTCATTTAGTTTGCCGTCTTTTTCAAAGCTAAAGACTTGCTGTTTGGCAACGATTAGGTGGTCAATCAATCTTACGCCCATCATTTCCAGCGCTGCGGAAGCCCACTTAGTAAACTCCATATCGGCAAGGCTCGGATTGGCGTCCCCACTCGGATGATTGTGCACGATATATACGTTGGGTGAGGCAAGGTTATGACACATCATCACCATTTCTCTAGTCATCAACTTGCAGTCGTCTATCGTGCCTTGACCTATTAGACTCTTGTTGATTAGTTTACCTTTGTTGTCCACGGCGAGCAGATACACCACTTCGTAATTTAGGTCGGATAGCAAAGTCCGACAATATTCCTTTACTCTACCGTGAGTGGACAAATCAGGCTTGGGACCAAACTTACTGAAGTTGTACTTTTTGACTATTTGCGGCATAGACGAAAGAAATAGCGCCGCATTGTGAGTCATATTGGGTACTTCTTTCAAAGCCTTATAGTCGGATTCCAACACCCCAGCCAAAGAGCCGAACCGTGCAATAAGCTCGTGAGCAATAGGATTGGTGTCCTTACGAGGCACGAAGGGATACAACAAAAATTCTAGTATCTCGTGTTCTTGAAAATTCTCCAACCCCTCGTTTAGCACACGCTGTCTCATTCTTTCTCTATGATTGGTGTGCATCATTACAACTCCTCTTCATCTTAGCCTTGATAGTTCTGGCTATTCTCTTGGTTCTTTCATTTATTTTGTCGCCCCATTTTTTATCTACGGCTTCCACTATCCAATATAGAGCAAAGTGTACGCCCGTTCCTATTAGTCCTCCGAGCAGTGCGTAAGGCAAATGTCGCCATGCCACGACCTCTAAGCCGAAGAACAAATCGCCAATGTAGTGCGAGTCGATATATATCGCCGCCACCGTCAGAATAATCATCGTTGCGATAACGCAAGCTCGCAATTTGTTTAGCGGTGACGATATTATGAGCATTGCCCCAAAACTTGCTACAATCAAAGCTATCGTCAATAGCGAATTGCGGTAGTTTTCTATATTCTCCACACCGCCGAAGTCTATCCTCAAGTTGAGTGCGTACGTTACGAAGACCGCCACGCACAGCCCCACCGTCGCCGATATGCTCGCCTTGATGATATTGTGCATAAACCGTCCGCTAATTCGAGCGTCGTTAGGCTGAAAAGCGTATATATAGGTAGGCAAGCCTATGACGAATAGCTCGACAATCATTATCTTTTTGGTATCGAAAGGATAACTTGGCGTGGCAGTTGCCAGCGTTATTATCGAAAATACGAAGGTCATCACCATTATAAAAATCGTCTTCATGATGTACAGTGACGACACCTTCTCCATGTTGTTGATAACTCGTCTACCCTCTCTTACGATATTAGGCATTGCGCCGAAGTCGTTGTTGAGCAGCACTATTCTAGAAATATTGCGAGCCACCTCGTGCGCACCGAGGAAGGATATCGAACAGTCGCTCTCCTTGAGGGCTTGTATATCGTTGACGCCGTCTCCGATCATGCCGACAACTCTTCCCTTATCTTGTAGAGCCTTGACAATATCTTCCTTTTGAGATGGCGACACTCTACCGAATACCACCGTATCCTCTACCAAGTCGCTGGACATACTTTCCACTACCGAACAGTTGAGGTATTTGTCAGCCTCCTTAACTCCCGCTTTGGAGGCAACGTAACTCACCGTCTCGGGATTGTCGCCGGAGATAATCTTGATATCCACGTCGTTGCGAGCAAACCAATCCAACGTATCCTTGACGTTTTCTCTCAGTCTATCCTCTAGAGCAAATAGCGCTATCGGAATAGCCGTGCTCTTGTCAAGCTTGTCTATATCGCCCTTAGCCTTAGAGAGCATTATCGTTCTTTTGCCCACGCAAGCGTTGTCGTGACAATATCTTTCCGTCTCCTCCGAAGGCACGGCGACGTAATCGGGCGCGCCCAAAAAGTAGCAATCCTGCCCTATCTTGATTGCGCTACACTTTCTTAGAGAAGAGAAACTTCTCACTTCGTCACAGTCCAACACGCAAGAGAGCTGTCCCGTTGCCTCGTCACTATCTTGAGAGGCGTTGTCGAAGCTACCTCCAAAGTAATCTACCAAAGCCCTCGCCGTCGGTTTGTTATCCCTCGTCCAATAGTTGATAGACGCCATAATGCTCTCAACGTCCACTTGCGGATCGAGAATTTTGACGTCAACGACCTTCATTTGTCCGTTGGTCAAAGTGCCCGTCTTGTCCAATAGCAAGGTATCGACTTGCGCCAACATTTCAATAGCGTAAATATCTTGAGGCAAAGCCCCCGTCTTGGATAGCTTGAGCACCGAGCCTGCGAGTGCGGTCGAGGTCAGCATAAACATACCCACGGGTAGCATACCTAATATAGAGCTTGCCACGGTAATTATGAGGTCACGCCACTGCCCCGTCATAGTCAGTCTTTCCGACAAAAAGATAAACACACCCAATACCACCAGCACACAGCTAAGGCACTTGATGATAAAGTTGAGGGTGTTGAAAATCATAGATTTAGGCTTGTTGAATTTGCTTGCGATACGCAAAATCTTCTCTATGTAACAGTCCTTGCCCACACGGTCGGCACGGCATCTCGCCTCTCCCGCCACTATATGACTGCCCGCCAAAATATTGTCGCCGATATTCTTTCTAATAGGCACACTCTCGCCCGTAAGTATCGACTCGTCGACTTCCATATATCCGTCCAGCAATACGCAATCTACCGGTGCTTGTGTACCTGCGCCCAATACTAACACGTCGTCAAGCACGATATCGGAGCTGTCGATTTCTCCTTCCTTGCCATCTCTTATCACCTTGACGCCCGCCTTGTGCACGATTGCAAGTTTCGACACGGCTTTTTTGGCTTTGACTTCTTGCCAAATTCCTATGACGATATTGACCAAAATAATGCTGGTGGACAGAGTATAATCCCATGCGCCTATGCTGCATAGCAAAATAACCAGCGCAATACATACTATATTGCAAAAGTTGAAGAGGTTGTCTGTGACAATTCTTAGATAAGACTTGCTTTCTTTGGTATTTTTGTGATTGGTAAGATGGTCGTTTTGTCTGGACTCGATTTGAGAGGCAGTCAAACCATAGTCGGATTGAGGATACAATCTATCGGCTTTTTTCATCTTTTGACTGTCTTTTTGTTTGTCTATACTTCGACTTATTTTTTTGTAGGTCTTATTCTTCATTTACCGATGATTTTTCCTTTTGCTATATCAAAACAAAACAGTTTTTCTTCCCCGTCTTGAATATAATTGATAATTATGTTATTGCCGACCTTTTCGCAAGACGATATTTGTATATTACGCCTCGATATCGCTTCTTCGAATAGCGCTTTGCCCTCTTGATCGTAGGTGGATACGTCGTCTGACACGAAGCAAACACCACCCATCATCGAGTTGACTGTAGCAAGAATTTCCTTTTGCTGTGAGCTGAATTTGAGATTGTCGTTTCTCGCAAAAAAGACGTCGGGATCGAGGGCGAATGCTCTTCCGTTGAGATGTCTGCGAAATACCGTGTTGTATATAGAATTTTGAGTGCAGATAATCTCTTGATTGGTGCATTTGGTATAAAATCTAGGCTTGTAGGTCAAGTCCACGTCACAACCCGTGCGACACATATCTACCAAGCCCCAACCCGAAGCTAGCGGCATACCGCAACCTAGTATAAGCTTATCGCCCACGCACTCTCTGAGGAATTGCATAGTTTCGTGCATTATTCTACCACGAGTCTTGTTGTTACGTGGAATATAGCAAGAAGAATATAAGAAGTCGAGCTTGACCATATCGTAGCCCCATTCGCCCACTACAACGTCAAAGACGTGCTTCAGATAATCTCTCACAGGCTCTTTTTCTATATCGAGCACCCATGCTCCGCCCCAGCCTATTCCGCCTGACACAAGCTTACCGTCCTCATACCTCAAGAGCCAATCGGGGTGCTCTTTAGCAACTTGGCTCTTACGGGATACCAAGGTCGGCGCAAGCCATATTCCCGCCTTGTAGCCCTTGGCGTGAATGGCGTCGGCAAGGTACTTCATACCGTTAGGAAATTTATTCTCTTTGACGCTCAGCCAATCGCCTACGGCGGATTGATATCCGTCGTCTATCTGGAATAAGTCTATCTTGTCGCCGTACTTAGATATCGCTTGCAAATCTCTAAGCAACCCCTCTTCGGTTATTTTGCCAAAGTTGTTATACCAGCTTGTATATCCCGACATCTTGTCTACCCTTGGCTTAGGCAAAGCGAGCAACTCAAAATATCTGTCAAAGACCTCGTCATATCCGCCGTTCAATACTACTACGTTGATACCTTCGAATACCTCGCCTTGCTCGAGAGTAATGCCTTCTACGTCCTTGGAGAGCTTTATACGATTGCGATAAGGCTCGAAGCCTACTATCGTAAAGGCGTTTTTGTCGTTGAGTGAACCCACTAGGCATAGCTCGTCCAATCGTCTTACGTAGCCGTAGGTATATCCGTGGAATAAGCCCGTAAGATTGCGATACTTATAAAAAGAATAGTCGCCCGCAAGAGAAGCGTACTTTTTGATTGGATACAATTTGCCGATACCGAGCAAGCCCTTTTGCTTGTGATATATCGTCACTTCACGGCTGGTAGTCCACGACTGATAACCGTTGCAGAAAACCTTGTCGGATTTGTCAAAATTATACTCAAAGCTCATGGCACACTCAAGCAGTCTTACCGTCTTGAATGCGCTGATATTCATAATAATTCTTTCGCCTTGACATGCCAAATCAATGCGAAGGTCGTCGTTGCTCACGCCCGTTATATACACGTTGTCGTCTTGTTCGTAGGTAACTCTAATTTTTATATTGTCCATATTGTCCCGTGGCGAGTAGTGTAGCGATTGCCACTCTATCTCGCGTATGCTATTATATCTTATTTGCCCGCTAAGGTCAATAATCGAGCTTCTATACGCGCATTAATTTGCGACTATATAGCATAATCGGCTAATTCGCACTCTATACAACGTAGCCATACTCCTCTATACGCGCGTTATTTTGCGACTATATAAGCGGATTTTTCCTACTTATGGCGATATTGGCGATATTATGCTTTCCGATATCCTCGCCGATATAATTATGTGGATTATCCACATTCAAAAAGCCGACTAAAATCGGCTTTTTGGTATCAGGAAATGGTTATTCCCGTATCTTCTACTTGGATAAATCCGCCGTAATTGCTACCGCTGATAAGTGTATTGCCACTGTGTCTTACACCGTAGCCGTCTGCTTTGACTACTTTGTCCAAGACGTCCTTGATAGTCCACTTCTTTTCCGGTATAGTTACACCACCGACCTTGTCGATGCTGATAATCTCGGTTTCTAGTATCTTTGTTTTGAGCGTTGCGGTAGAATCGAACAAAGTGGTATCACCCTCGCTCGCCGTACGGTTGCTGTTGATGATATCTTTGAGTATCTTTTGCTCATCTGAAGTCATATTGTTGAACATCAACGTAGTAGCATAATCGCTTGCATCCACGTCGATAAACACCGTTGCGTCAATGCTGGTAGGGAGCAAAGTCGTAGTCTTGGTCATCAGTGCACTCGTATTGATATTGAGCGTCATCAACATATACGAATGGTCGTCGGTAAAGGTCATTCCGCCAAGACCGTCTTTGACCGTGGCTGCATTGGCGTAGTTAGGATTGAACATAAGCACTTGCTTGTAGCTTACGCTCTCTTTGGTCAATCCCAAAGCCGTAGATACACCGCTGCCGGACTCTTCGTTGGCGAGCAGAGTTGCGGCTATATTGCGGTCGCTGATTTCCATAACGACTTCTCCGTGAGGGGTTGGCGTTATTACGTAGCTGGCACTGATTTGTCCACTTGTCATTTTGTCTGTCGTAGCATTGATATCCGTCTGTCCCACGGTAGGAGTGAGAGTAAACAGCGATTTCATCATATTTTGGAAGTCTAGCTCGCTCGGTTTAGCCCCGTCGCTGTAGATATTGTTGATTGCCACGCCGTAGATGCTTGCGAAGGTAACGGTACCACCCTTGCAGTTGACGTTGATATCGGCGGTATCGTAAGTCATCGTTGCACCACCCGTCATATCACGGAGTTTGTCCTTGACCTTGGTCGAGGCGTCGGCGTTGATATCGTCAGGCGTAACAGTCTTGTTGGCTACCGCCTTGAAGAGGTTGCAGAACACGCCCAAATCTTCGTCCGTCATATCGTTGAGCGTAAAGTCGGTACATACTTCTACTCCTTCGACCTTGGAAGTATCGACTTCCACTACTATTGCCACACTACTTGGCAACAGCTTAGCATATTTGTCGGTTTCTTGCGACTCGACGCTTGCCGTAAATACTATACGCAAGGTGGTGGTTGAGGTGACGGTAAGACTAATCATTGTTACGTCTTTCATACCCTCGGCACTCACGGTAACGTCACCGCTGAGCAGTCTTCCGAGTTCTCCGCCGCTTGCCTGAGGTTTGAGGTCGTTGCCGTTGGTGACCACCCTCGTGTCGTCCGCCATACGTTGACCGCTTATCAAAGTAGAGTAATCTCTTGCAACACTAGCGATTTGACTAGATACGTCGCCATTAGCATCAATAGCCGTGTTGAGGTAATACTTATCGCTGATATCGCCTGCCAATCTACTCATATCGCTTGCAATATTGCTATCGGCAAGTTCTGCAGGTATCACGTTGACTTTTTGCAACACGCTTCTAAGCTGTACGTTGGTAGGTACGAGTGCAGGATCGCTGTCGGCATAAATTTGGTCAATAGCGATATCGAACACCGTAGTGTTGAGTTTCATCTCGCCGACTTGGAATAATATCTCTATAGTTCCGCCCGCCTCAATCTCTGTCATAAAATTATAGATATTATCTTCTAGTGCGGTGCCTACTTGCGTAGCTGTCACTTCACTTCCGCCGAGCTTGGTAGCCAAAGCGAAAAAGTCATTCATCTCGTCATTAGTCATACCGTCGATATCAAAGCTCGTACAATCGTCGGTACTTATTCCCGCAATTTTGTTCTTGAGAGCGACCGTATCCACGTATACGTTGACGTATACTTTGTCAGGCAACAATACTGCGTACTTAGCATTCTCACCCGTGAGGCTTACTTTTCCGCTTATCTGCATATTGAGATGAGTCGCCGTAATATCGGTAGCTACAACGGTGATGTCCGTAAGCACGCTGACGATATTGTCAAGCTTGCCGCTGGATTGAATGAGGAAGCCTAGTTCTTCTTGACTAAGCACAGGTTTTAGTAGGTTGATGTCGGCAGTGGTGTCCGTAGCCATCTTGTGGACGTCGATACTGCTCTCAAAGTTATTTTTGATAGTAGTAACGGAGTTGAACAATGCCGAGCCGTTAGTTGCATCCAACGTACCCGTGGTCAAATAATATTTGTTCTCCAACTCGGTTACAAATCCCGTCGCATTATTCGAAGCATTGGCTTCTTGGGCTTCGAAGGTGTAGGTTGCTCTAAGCATATCGTGGAGCTCCTTGTCGTCGACGATGGCAACTCCGCCCTCGTCTTGGAGCATCTTCAAGCCCGACGCCGTCTCGAAGATAGAAGGCAATACGCATTCGGTGGAAACAAACTCTATATCGGTGCCGAGTTTGGAGTTGATATTGGTTAGATTGTCTCTCACGCTCTTCTCGAGTTTAGAGGTCAACTCGGCAAGGTTGAGCTGACTGACGTCTATACCGAGGCTACCGCACAAAGTGTTGAGATTGGTCAGAAGCTCGGTCGTCTGCTCTACGTCACACTTGTTGATACGTATCTCTGTTGGTTTGGCAGGATCGGATACTAGGCTCAATTTTGCTTTGATAAATATTTGCTCAGGCAAAATTTGAGGAGCAAACACCGCAACGAGTGAACCCTCTTCCGCCTTGCCTACAACGGCTTGCATTACGTCTACCGCAATGCTTACTTCGAGCATTTCGTTGGTTTGGTCATAAGCCATATTGAGCACGGTGATTGGGAATGCGCTCGCTTCTTCGCTACCCGTGGCTAGTTGGCTGTTGAGTAAGCCTGCCAATGCAAGATAGGAGATACCAACCTTGTGTTTGGCTGCATTGTAACTATACGTGTCGTAGTCAAGGCTGGCAAAATCGAGCTTTGCAAGCATCTTATCGTCGTTCATAATTCCCGTAATACTAGTAAAGACGTTGTCGGTTGTGATAGTGTCGTCCGAGTTGTCAAAACCGTATTTGGTAGTAAACTCGTCTATAAAGGTAGCGAGATTTTGGGTACGCAAATCATCGGTATACGAGTCCAGACCTACGTCGGTAGCGTTAGGAAGCTTGAAATCTCTAATCAAACACAAAAATTGTGCTTCTCCAAGTTCTACGTTTAGTACGTTCATCAAAGCTTCGACAGGCTTCATATCACAGCCCGAATCTACGAAAGTGAGAGGAATGACGGTATTGAGCTTGTCGATTACGCTCTTGACGGCATTGTTGATGGTCTGCATGATAGGCGTATCTCCACCTGCAAACTTGTTGAGGACGCCCTCGACCTTAGTCATCAAATCTCTGTCAATTTGGTTGATGAGAATACTTGCCTGACCGTTCTCAGCATTTGGCTTGACGTCCATGCCGACGAATACCGTCTTAGGCAATAAGTTGGCGACAAAGCCTGGCACAGACGTATTCTTGAGTAGCTCGGTTGCAAGTGAAGCCACGTCGATTTTGACAGTGAGTGACAAAACTACGTCTTCCAGCTTTGCGCCCGCATCGCTGTCAATCACAATTTGCGACACTTTGGCATGCTTGAGGTATGGCGCATATTGTGATATCGCTCCCATAGCAGAATCTTCGGAAGAAACACCTTGGGTAATATAATATTGCAAAACGCTGTCTATCAATGCGGCGAATTGCTTGTCGGTAACTTCCAAGATATTCTCTTCGCCACTATAAGTAGCGAGCGAAGAAAAGTCAAATTCTATCTTGCTCAGCAAATCGTCCAGAGCGGCATTGCCCGTGCCCGTAGGGGTTTCCGACAAAGCCATCGGAGTGGAAGATTCCTCTTGCTTCTTAGCCGTTGCACTGTCCAAAATGTCGATGATGTCGATATCGCTATCTGCCGACATATACGTCTTGACCTTGAATTCGCTGTAGAAATAATCGAGGTCGTTTTGACTATAAGGGTTGGTGACGATTTTTTCTTCATCGGCTTTGTATAAGCCTTTCAAAATATTGAAGGCGTCGGTTATACTCAATCCAACTTGTGGTTCTACGTATTGTCCCCATGCCCATACTCCACCGCCGATAACGCCGGCAACAAGCACAACGAATATAACTAACACGGTGATAAAACACGTTAGACAACCGTGCTTCTTCTTTGGTTTAGGCTCTTTGTTAGCTTTGTTTTTGCTCTCGCCTTTGACCTTGATTTCGTTGAGATCTATTTTATCTTTCTTTGCCATAAACTACCTCAAAAAGATTTATATCTATATAATAATATATTATACCACCGCTTTTGGTGATTTTCAATATTGTTGGACATATATTTTTTTATAAATGCGCATATTAAACAATCAAACGCCCTATTTTGTTGGCTTTGCAAGGAAAAATTTTTTTGAAAAATTTTTTGAGAAGTATTATCTTTTATAAAGAAAAAGAGGCGTTATTCGCTTGAATAACGTAAATGGCGTGAGATGAGTTTTATTTAGGCAGATTTAGTCGCAGCTCAAAGGATAAGATTAGAGGCAATCCCTCCGTCTTGCCATAAGCGGCTCGCTCACGGTGGAGATGCGAGTTTGACAAGGAGAGTGAGGACGGTGTGAGGGAGCATACTAATGCGTATGTGACCGAACGTACCCACATACTCGACACAGTATTGCGAAGTATATACGCCGTGAGACAACCCCTTTGCACAAAGGGGCCTTTTATTAGGTTGAGATTGCCACAGCGTGTAAACACGCTTCGCAATGACATACAACCTTTTGACGGTGGAGATGCGAGTTTGACAACCCTTCCACCACCTTCGGTGGTAACTCTTACGGCATAGGTGCGAGTTAGGCGAGGAGAACGAGGATTGGGCGACAGGAGCATACTTATCTCAATTCGTAATAAGTAACTAAGTAGTAGTTCTCTCGTGGTGTAGATACAAGCAAGACAAGGAGTACGAGTATTTTGTGCAGGGAGCATACTCCTTGTATGTGACCAAACAAAAACGTAAGTTACGACACAGTATTGCGAAGTATATACGCCACGAGAGCGACAAAGCATATCGATAAAGATATGCCGTAAGACACCCTTCCCGAACACAAGGGCGGCTTTTTATAAGATTGAGATTGCCAAGTTACGTTTCGCTCCACCGCAATGACACACTGCTTGGTCGGTGTTCCAACCCATTTTGACGGCATAGCTGCGAGTAAGACAAGAAAAAGGCAACCTTGTCGATTGCCTCAATTTGTTATTAGTTGCAATGGTGCCGCTCTATCGCGGTGGAGATGCGAGTAATGAGAGAGTTTGATTTATGTTATTGAGATTTTAATTGCACAGGTGCGAGTAAGACAAGGAAAAAGGCAACTTTATCGAAGCGAGCGTACTTGGCGTACGTGAGCAAGAAAAGTTGCCTTTTGACACAGTATTACGAAGTAGATATGCAATTAAAACTCAATAACACCGCTGAAGACTTCAACCGACGTCCCCTTCAACATCACGCCCTCGTCGGTATATCTGACTACCATATCGCCACCGATTTGCTTGACGGTGATGTCGGTGTCCTTTGGAAGGTAGCCGTTGAGGACGGCGCTGACTACTACGGCACAGCTTCCGCTACCGCTGGCATAGGTTTCGCCGCAGCCTTTGTCCCACGTGCGAATTTTGACGGTGTGACGGTCTATGACCTTGGCAAACTCTACGTTGGTACGGTCAGGGAATATGCTGTCGTACTCGAGTTGAGAGCCGAGTTTGGATATATCGATATTGTCGAGATGTTCGACGAATAACACGCAGTGTGGATTGCCCATAGATACGACGTTGAGCATATACTCTTTGCCGTCTACGGTGTATGGCACGCCAATTGCGTTTTTGCCTGCTAGTTTGACAGGAATGAGTGCCGGTTTGAGAATAGGCGAGCCCATATTGACTGTCATATACGTTGCTTCGCCGTCTTGCGTCTTGACGTTGATATCTCTGATACCCGTTGGCGTCTCGATAGTTATGTCGTACTTGTTGACCTTACGATTGTCGTAGAGATATTTGGCTACTCCGAACAAGCCGTTGCCACATACCATACCTTGAGAGCCGTCACAGTTGAAGATACGCATCTTGGCATCGGCAACCTCCGACTTCTCGATAAGGATAATGCCTTCCGCACCTACACCGACGTGTCTATCGGACATTCTTACCGCAACGCCCTCAGGATTGTCGATAGTTACACCGTCCAGACAGTCGAAGAATATTCTATCGTTGCCTGCACTGTGCATCTTGACAAACTTGTGACTTTGTTTGCCCTTGCGAAGTTTGTTGATATCTACAAGCTCGGTATTGTACTCGCTGTATCTGCTCATGAGGCAGTTGGCTACCGCATTGGCGGTGTCGATAGAGGTAAGACAAGGGATAGAACGCTCTACCGCCTTTCTTCTTATCTTGACGCTGTCGCGAGTCGGCAATTTGCCCTTGGACGAGGTGGAGATGATATAGTCGATTTTTCCACTCTCGATGAGGGTAAGGTTGTTGTGCTCGAGGTTTTGGTGAATCTTGTCTACCGTAACGACCTCTAGTCCTCTCTCTCTCAGCACACGTGCAGTGCCCTTAGTTGCGTACAAGGTGTAGCCCAAATCTTCGAACTTCTGAGCGATGTCGCCTATCTCCGCCTTGTCTTGGTCACGCACTGTGATGAATATACCACCCTTTTTCTTCATACGGTAGCCTGCCGCAACCAAACCCTTGAACAAGGCTTCTTCCAACGTGTCGGCAAGTCCCAAAACTTCGCCCGTGGACTTCATCTCAGGTCCGAGTTGAGTGTCTACGTTGACGAGCTTGGCAAAGGAGAATACAGGCACCTTGACTGCTACGTAGTTGGACTTTGGATAGAGTCCCGTGCCGTAGCCCATATCGGCAAGCTTTTCACCCAATATGCATCTGGTGGCAAGGTCTACCATCGGTACTCCCGTCACCTTGCTGATATAAGGAATGGTACGCGAGCTACGAGGGTTGACTTCGATAACGTATAGTTCTTCTTCGTAGATAAGGTATTGAATATTGACGAGTCCGACAGTGTGCAAGTTGATTGCAAGTAGCTTAGAGCACTCGACTATTCTTGCGAGCATTTCGTCGCTGAGGTTCCAAGAAGGATATACGGCAATCGAGTCGCCCGAGTGTATGCCCGTACGCTCGATATGTTGCATAACTCCCGGGATAAGTATCTCTTCGCCGTCGCATATAGCGTCGATTTCTATCTCTCTACCCATGAGATATTTGTCGATAAGTACCGGATTTTCTATCTTTTGGGAGAGGATTACGTCCATATATTCGATGACGTCGGCGTCGGAGTGGCATACGCACATGTTTTGTCCGCCAAGCACGTAAGACGGACGTAGCAAGGTAGGATATCCTATCTTGTTGGCTACCTCCAAAGCTTCCTCTTTGGTCATTATGGTGTAACCCACGGGACGCTTGATTTGTAATCTTTCGAGCAACTCGTCGAAGAGTTCTCTATCCTCCGCCATGTCGATATATTCGGCTTGAGTGCCGAGAATCTTGATATTACGTTCTCTAAAGAGTTTGGTGAGCTTGATAGCCGTCTGTCCACCGAAGGCTACGACTACGCCGTCAGGCTTCTCGGTGTGAAGAATGTTGAGCACGTCTTCGTTGGTGAGAGGCTCGAAGTATAGTCTGTCGGCAGTATCGAAGTCGGTGGATACCGTCTCGGGATTGTTGTTGACTATGACTACTTCGTAGCCCTTGCGTTTGAGAGCCCATACACAGTGCACGGACGCATAGTCAAACTCTACGCCTTGTCCGATACGGATAGGTCCGCTACCGAATACGATAACTTTCTTTTTGCCTTGAGAATGAGCTTGGATAAACTGCTCGGCTTCGTTGTCGCTGTCGTAGGTGGAATAGAAGTAAGGCGTCTGCGCAGGGAATTCCGCCGAACACGTGTCTACCATCTTGTACGAAGCGTACACAGGATTGGCAATCTTTTTGCCACTAATTCTCTCGATAGAACTGTCGAGGAAACCTACCTTTTTGGCTTGTAGATAGAGCTCGTCGTCAAGGTCGTCGCTCGATAAGCGCTTCTCGATATCTAAGATATTGACGAGTTTGTTGAGGAACCACCTGTCTATTCTCGTCTTGGTGTGAATCTCGTTGACGGTGACGCCCCTCTTGAGAAGTTCGTAGATGACGAAGAGTCTTTCGTCATCACATGCGAGCATCTTGTCTTGCAATTCCATGTCGCTCATTGCGGCAATCTTCTTGTTGTAGAGGGTATCCATGGAGATTTCCGCACCTCTTACAGCCTTCATCAAGGCTTGTTCGAAGGAAGAACCGATGGACATTACTTCGCCCGTTGCTTTCATTTGCGTGCCGAGTTGACGGCTAGCGTAGAAGAATTTGTCGAACGGCCACTTAGGGAATTTGACTACGATATAGTCGACCGTAGGCTCGTTGCAGGCGTAGGTGCAACCCGTAACGGCGTTTTTGATTTCGTCAAGGCTGTAGCCGATTGCAATCTTGGTGGCTACTTTGGCTATCGGATAACCCGTTGCCTTGCTGGCAAGCGCCGAGCTACGACTGACGCGTGGATTGACTTCGATAACGGCGTATTCTAAACTGTCGGGATGCAATGCAAATTGCACGTTGCAACCACCCTCGACTCGGAGTGCGTTGACGATTTTGAGCGCCGCACTGCGAAGCATTCCGAATTCTTTCTCCGATAGCGTTACCGCAGGAGCAACGACTATACTGTCACCCGTGTGCACGCCGACAGGATCAACGTTCTCCATACTACATACCGTAATGCAATTGCCCTTGCTATCTCTTATTACTTCGAACTCGATTTCTTTCCAACCGCTTATACACTTCTCGACCAATATCTGGTGAATAGGACTGAGGCGAAGTCCGTTCTCGGCGATGTCTTCGAACTCATCTTGGTTGTGAGCGATACCGCCGCCCGTTCCGCCCAAAGTAAATGCCGGACGTATGATGACTGGATAACCAATCTCTCTTGCTACCCTTATGCCGTCGTCCATGGTATTGACGACCTCGGAAGGAATGACGGGCTCGTTAATCTCTGCGAGCGTGTCCTTGAAGCTTTGTCTGTCCTCGGCTCTATCTATCGTCTCGGGATTGGCGCCCAAAAGTCGTACGCCCATCTTGTCAAGGAAGCCTTCCTTGGCGAGTTGCATGCTGAGAGTAAGTCCCGTCTGTCCGCCGAGTGTGGACAAAAGACTGTCGGGACGCTCCTTCTCGATAATTCTCTTGACGGTGGTGAGCGTCAAAGGCTCGATATATATCCTGTCTGCCACCGCATTGTCGGTCTGTATAGTTGCCGGATTGGAATTGACAAGCACGACTTCGAGATTGTCTTCTTTGAGCGCTCTGCACGCTTGAGTGCCTGCATAGTCAAATTCCGCAGCCTGTCCGATGACGATTGGTCCCGAACCTATTACCATTACTTTGTGCAAATCTTTGTTGAGTGGCATTATCTATTCTCCTTTGTCATATTGATAAATTGGTCGTATATAAAATCCGTTGCTATAGGTCCACCGTTGAAGCTTGGTAAAAACTCGGTGGAGATTGCCGTATAGCAGTCGTATTCCAAGCCCTCTACGCTACCGTCGTTGACATTGACGAAGGCTGTTTTTACGCCCTTGGCATCGCTGAGGTCAAGGTCTGTATTATGGTTTTGGTATGTGACAAATAAGCGACCTGTATCGAGTTTTTTGGTAGGTTGGTTGCTTCCGTGATGTCCGTATTTCATATCTTTGAGCTTAGCTCCGCACGAGAGTGCCATGAGCTTGTGTCCCAATCCTATACCAAGCATTGGTAGCTTTTTGCCGACCTTAGCAATATTATCAACCACACTATCGTAATCGCTCACTCTATCACTGCCCGATGACCAAACTACGCCGACAGGATTGGTAGCGAGTATTTGCTCCGCGGTTGTGTCCGCACCAACAATCTCTACGCTCATTCCTTTAGCAACCAGGCTGTCTGCGATATCGTAAACTTCTCCCAAATCGACTAGACAAACCTTGTCGCCCTTGCCTACTATTTTACCCGAATTATTGGCACCTCTACCTTGGATAGACGTGCTTGGATCGTAACTAGCCAGCAGTGCTTTTTGCTCCTCGTCAAGACTTGACGAAGAAGTAATCAAGGCGTTGACGGAGCCGTTATCTCTGATGATTTTGGTAAGGTGGCGAGTGTCGATGCCTGCCATGCCTACCACGCCTCGCTCTTGCATCAACTTAGCAATGCAACCTACGCTACGGAAGTTGGATGGCTTGTCACACACCTCTCTGACAAGAACTGCCTTGACGTGACTGTCCTTGCCCTCCACGTCACTGTTGACGCCGTAATTGCCAAATGCGGGAAAAGTGTCTACGACTATCTGCCCCTCGTAACACTCGTCGGTGAGCAAAGTCATATCCCCACCCATTGCGGTGTTGAATACCAGCTGTCCCACTACTTGTTTGCGTGCTCCGAAAGCCATGCCTTCAAAGACTTGTCCACTTGCAAGATACAAATAAATTTTGTCCATATATACCTCTCAAAAATTTTCGATATGATATAAAAAAAGAAGACTACTCAACGCATATCACAATGCCTTGTCAGTCTTCTAATACGTAGTGCCAATATCGTTTCGGCTTTTGCCCTTGTACGTTGGTAGCATAAATCTCCTATTAGTACGATTGTCAGCAACGAGTATTGTCATTGCTCATAGTTGCTCGACACCATTGCCGAGCCATTATTAAAATAATACGCTAAACTACCCCTTGGTGTCAATCTAAAATAGGCAAAAAAATAATATTTATTTGGCTCAATTTTAATGACACAAAGGCGTGATTTTGGTATACTAAATGCGTATTTTATCTATGGAGGTTTTTATGCAAAAGGCTATCAACGACAAAATTCACGAAGAATGCGGTATTTTCGGCATATACGACAAATCCAAAGCCGGCAGTATTGCCAGCACGGTATATTACGGCTTATTCGCTCTTCAACACCGCGGTCAAGAAGCTGCCGGTATAGCTGTCAACTTCAATAGAGAGATTACTCTCGTGAGAGGTCTCGGCTTGGTGAGTGACGTATTTAAGCACAAAGACCTTGCCTCAATGCCGGGCGATATCGCCATTGGTCACGTAAGATATAGTTCCGGTCCGTTTAAGGGTGTGGAAAATGCTCAACCCATCACAGTCAACTACGCCAAAGGCAACCTTACCGTGGCACACAACGGCAATATTACCAACTCGCAAGCTTTGCGAACGGCTCTAGAAAATCAAGGCGCAATATTCCACTCCAACAACGACAGCGAAATAATCTGCTATCTCATAGCAAGAGAAAGACTAAAATGCAAGACGATTGAGGAGGCAGTTGCCAACGTAGTGCCTATGCTCAAAGGTGCATTCTCATTGCTAATCATGAGTCCTACCAAGCTCATCGCATTGAGAGATCCTCTCGGCATCAGACCTCTATGTATGGGCTATATCAACGAGAGCGTCGTATTCGCTAGCGAAACTTGTGCTCTCGAAACGGTGGGCGCAAGATTTGAAAGAGATATCAAACCGGGTGAAATATTGGTGGTTAGCAAGGACGATATGTATAGCGATATGCGCTTTGCCACCGACAAGTCGGCACTGTGCATATTCGAACACGTGTACTTCGCAAGGCCCGATAGCACCATAGACAACCAAAGCGTCAACGAGGCTCGTATGAATGCGGGTAAGCTGCTGGCTATGCAATATCCCGTAGACGCAGACTTGGTAATAGGCGTGCCGGATAGCGGTCTTTGTAGTGCGATAGGCTACTCCGCTCAAAGCGGTATCCCTTACGGCACGGGACTCATCAAAAATAGATATATAGGAAGAACCTTTATTCAACCTACCCAAGCCATGAGAGAGAGAAGCGTTGCTCTCAAACTCAACGCTTTGGAGAGCAACGTCAAGGGCAAACGTATAGTGATGATCGACGACTCCATCGTAAGAGGCACTACCCTCAAAAATATCGTCAAATTGCTAAAAACCGCCGGAGCAACCGAAGTGCACGTTCGTATCAGCTCGCCTAAATTCTTGTATCCTTGCTTCTACGGCACCGATATCCCCGATAGAAGTTGCCTAGCCGCAGTCAAGTGGACGGAAGAAGAAATTAGACAAAACCTAGATGCAGATACTCTTGGTTTCCTCAAACTAGAAAGCGTAAAAGATATCGCTCCTTGCTCGACGACAGACTTTTGTACCGCCTGCTTTGACGGCAAATATCCGTCTTGCGTGGACAACACTATCGACTCGCAATTTATCGACAAACTGTAGGAGAAAATATGTACCAATCTCAACTAAATCTTATTCAAACCGAAATAGCTATCAAAACCATCAAGGACAACTTTGAAAAGTTCTTAGCAGGCAACCTAAACTTGACGAGAGTTTCCGCTCCCCTCTTCGTGCTAAACGATACGGGGCTCAACGATAACCTCAACGGCGTAGAACGCCCGGTAAGCTTTGATATCAAACAAACCGGCAAGACGGCGGAAGTCGTACATTCTCTGGCAAAATGGAAGAGATATGCTCTGCACTACTACGGCTTCGAGGTGGACAGCGGTCTATATACCGATATGAACGCTATACGCCGTGACGAGGAATGTGACGAAATCCACTCTCTATACGTAGACCAATGGGATTGGGAAAGAGTCATCAGCGAAGAAGAACGCAACCTCGCTTTCCTCAAGGAAATCGTAGGCAAGATATACGACGCTATCTATTCTACTGCCAACCTCATCGAAAGCACGTACGGTCTTGAAAACTTTTTGCCTAAACAAATCACCTTTATCACCTCGCAAGAGTTGGAAGACATTTATCCCGACCTCGAGCCTAAGGAGAGAGAGAACGAACTAGCTAAACAACTCGGTGCAATATTCATCATAGGTATCGGCGACGAATTGAAATCGGGCAAGCCTCACGACAACCGCGCACCCGACTACGACGACTGGGCTCTCAACGGCGACCTCATCGTATGGTATCCCGTGCTCAACCGTTCGGTGGAATTGTCGTCGATGGGTATAAGAGTCAACAAGGACGCTATGCTATACCAGCTTAACAAATTAGGTGCATGCGACAGACTCGAGCTTGCTTTCCACAAGGCTTTGATGAATGACGAATTGCCACTGACTATTGGCGGTGGTATAGGTCAATCTCGCCTCTGCATGGTACTTTTGCACAAGGCACATATCGGCGAAGTGCAAAACTCTATTTGGCCCGACGAGATGGTGGAAGAGTGCAAGAATAAAAACATCTTTTTGCTGTAAAAAGTCGATACGTATCGATAAAATTATAAAAGTGACCTAATATATTAGGTCACTTTTGTTTTGGATATTACGTAGCAAAAAGTCTACGTCTTATAATAGTCGTCTTGTTGTTGAAAGCAACGAACAATCGTTGAGTACAACCAAGCTATCTAAGCAAGGCTATTGCCATTGGGGTAGCAACTTGATAAAGACGTAGTCACCGTCTAACGTGCCCGTAGATACGTAATTATTGCACTCGTGCATGACGTAGAAGTTGGATTCTACATTCCAACCCGCGAAAGTCTTACCGTCTTGAGTAGGAATTGGTAGTCCATGCCCGAAATCATCTAAGTCTTGGTAAGTATAGTATTGATACTCTATCAAAAACCAAACCTTTCTAACGACGAACTCTTCTTCATCCTCTTCTTGCGGAACCGGCAATATCTCACCTACTGCCACTTGTACTCTCACCCCGAGCGAAAGCGCCTTGGCAACAAACTCTTCTATCTCCATTCCCGAAGAAGTTGCGTATAATTCCGCCACTTGGTGGCGAGTTTCGCTATCCTTATATCTACCTAAGTCTTCATAGATAAGCATTGAGTTGTAATAATCGCCTTTGAGTAGCTCTGAGCCTGCATCGGCATAGCGTAGATTGGGATTGACAAACCCCACCATAAAAGCCACCGCGCCGATAAGTATTACGGCACACACTACGGTAAGTATGATTATCGGTTTTTCACGAACGTTGTTCATAAGCTGTCCTCCTTGTAATCATATCCTACACGATTGACGCTCAATATGTCTGCACCGTTTTGAAAACAATGCAAAGAAATCACGCATCTTTTTGAAAAAATAAAAACGTTGCAAAACTATTGGATATCTTTTTGCTTCTTGGCATATAACATCTTGAAAAAGCAATAAATCAAACCAACTACGCTTGCTACAATTGCAAATATCGTGCAACAAGCCGTAATAACCGCATTGAAAGCTGACTGCGTGCCGAGATAGGACTCTAAACTCCAAAAAGTCTTTTGTCCCCAAAGCGCAATAAGTACGCAAGTAATAATGAGCCCGACTATCAATGATACGCCTATAGCGACCTTTTGGGCTATAGCTGAGGTAGGACGAGCGGATTTTTCGTTGAAAGTATTAGCAACTGTTGCGACTGGTTGCTCTACGACAAAGTAGCCTTTAGGTAAAGCAAAGGCTCTCTCTACGTCCTCTAAATGCTTCTTGGACGGTGTTTGTTTGTCACGCTCCCATAGAGAAATGGTGTTGCGTTCTACACCTATCCGCTCGGCAAAGCTCTCTTGCGATAGCCCTAGCGATAGACGTAAACGTTTGATTTGTTGTCCTACTCTCATACTCTCTCCTTGCAAGTATTATATCATATCGCTACCGCCTTTTCAATATAAAAATTTTGGCAAACAAAGCCTCATACTCGCATAATAATTCTCAGTCTTTTGGGTGGCTGAGGGAACGGGCTGCAGTATAACGACAACGATAACTGCAAAAATTCCGCTCGTCCGTGACGGTGGAATAGTGTAAAATAAAGCATATATTTGCTATAAAAAGTCGATACATATCGATAAAATTGAAAAGGAGGAACAATCGTTTCTCCTTTTTGATACTAACAAAATACCACCCGACATAGCGAGTGGTATTTGTTTTACTAAATATTTATTAAGAGAATGGAAAAGATTATTTCTTAACCAAAACCTTCTTAAGCTTAGCAAATCTTGGAAGACCGTCCTCGAGAGGAGCTTTGCAGTCGCCTTGGATGAGTGGCAAAGCGTAGTCAACGTAGTCTTGCGAAAGCATTGTGCCGTCGTTGATAATCCACTCGGCAGGAATCTTCTTCTCGGTGTTGGCAGCCTTAGAAAGACCTACTACGCCGATTTTGCACTTATATTTGCCGTTAGCACCCGTAGCTCTCTTGAGTACGACCATCTTGTCGGTAGTACCTCTAACTGCGTACTTAACTGCAGCCGCACCCGACTTGAAGGCTTCCTCTACGTCCACCTTGGAAGCAAGGTGAGCGCCGCATCTTTGCATAAGGCTAAATTCGATTGCTCTGGTCTTGTGACCGAATTTCTCTTTGCACAAGTTGCTGAGTGCCGCACCTACACCGCCGAGTTGTGCGTGTCCGAAGCTGTCTTTAGCAATGTTCTTGTTGAGAGTTTCTGCAATGAGCTCGCCGTTCTCGTTGGCAATACCTTCGGAGATGGCAATCATACATTTGCCGTTGTTCTCGGCGAGTTTCTTCTCAACGTCGGCAAGGAATTTGTCGGTGTTGAAAGGAACCTCAGGGAGATAGATAAGGTCAGGACCGAGTCCTTTGTAGTTAGCCAAAGAAGCAGCTGCGGTCAACCAACCTGCGTGTCTGCCCATGATTTCTACTACGGTAATCATTGGGGTATCGTATACGTTGGCGTCAAGCTTGAGTTCCATCATAGTGGTAGCTACGTACTTAGCTGCGGAAGCGTATCCAGGGCAGTGGTCGGTACCGTAAAGGTCGTTGTCGATAGTCTTAGGTACGCCCATAACTCTCATTTCCCAATCGTTCTTCTTCATAAACTTGCTGATTTTGTTGCAAGTATCCATAGAGTCGTTGCCACCGTTGTAGAAGAAGTATCTGATATTGTACTTCTTGAATACTTCGAGCAATCTCTTGTAGTCGGTGTCGTCCTTCTTGACGTCCTTGAGCTTGTATCTTACCGAACCGAGTGCGGACGAAGGGGTGTTTTTGAGAAGCATAAGTTCGCTCATATCCTCTTGGGACATATCGTAAAATTCTTCGTCAAGCACACCTTTGATACCGTGAGCCGCACCGTATACCGCAGTAATACAGTCTTGTTTGAGCGCCTCGGTGAATACGCCTGCAGCGCTTGCGTTGATAACGGATGATGGTCCGCCCGATTGACCGAACATCAATGCTCCTACCAATTTCTTTTCCATAAGTAAACCTCCAAAAATTAACTTCCTAATATTGTTGCTGTCTTGTACAGCTCATTGTTGAATACTCTCGGCATAGCCAAAGCTTCGGCTATGTCGTCGTCGATAATCTGGTTGTTGCGAATGCCAACCACTCTACCGCCCTTGTCGGCTTTGAGCAAATCCACCGCTCTCACCGCAAACTTGGCGCCTAACATACGGTCTTGCATAGTAGGTGCGCCACCTCTTTGGATATATCCCAGAGTCGTCGTCTTGATACTGCCCTCGACTCCCTTGGCTTTGAGTTGAGTTTTGAGGTCCTCTGCTTTGCAAACGCCCTCTGCAAGCACTATGATATCCGACGTCTTGCCAAGTCTTTGGTTACGTCTGATGCCTTTGACTACGTTGTCGATATTGAACTCTACCTCCGGTACGAGTATGAGTTCCGCACCACCTCCGATACCTGCGTATAGAGCAATGTCGCCACACTTCCTACCCATAACTTCGATGATACATACGCGGTTGTGGGAGGTCATAGTGTCACGCAAGTTGTTGATTGCGCCAAGCACGGTGTTGCAAGTGGTGTCAAAGCCCAAAGTAAAGTCGGTGTATGCAAGGTCGTTGTCGATAGTGCCCGGAATGCCTATAGTCTTGACGCCGAACATTTCGTACAAATCCTTAGCGCCTCTAAAACTGCCGTCGCCACCGATGACAACCAAGCCTTCGATGCCGTAGTCGTCGAGAGCATCTACGGCTCTCGCCATAACCTCTCTCTCCTTGAACTCGGGACATCTTGCCGTCTTGAGCATAGTTCCGCCACGCTGAATGATATCGGATACGCTACGCTTGTTCATAAGATTGATACTACCTTGCAACAAGCCTACGTAGCCTTGATTGATTCCGTACACTTCCAGACCTTGGTCGATTGCGTATCTGGTGACTGCTCTAATGCAAGCGTTCATTCCCGGTGCATCGCCACCGCTGGTCAATACTCCAATCTTTCTCATTGTTCGTCTCCACAAATAAGTTGACCGTATTTGGTCAATACGATTGCCTTTCCTCTAATTTTCATAGCGGAAATGTTCTCGGTAAATTGCACCAAAAGCACTTCGTTTTTGTTGATACTCTCGGTATGATGAGGCTTGGTACCGTCACCTCTGGTCAAGCCTATAATCTGAACGTTGTTGTCCAATGCTTTGATAGCAACGTACTCTCCGCTGACGTATTGATTGTCCATACTTCACCTCTTTTTTGATAATTTTAGCATATTTTTTGAAGAAATACTACTTTTTTGTATATTATTTATATACTTATCCTTTAATTATTATATTTTTGGCACCGACTATTGCCTTGATTCGGTTGATTACGTTGTCTCGACAGGATATTTTTTCTTCTAATTTGTACAACGTCTTTTCGAATTGTACGAATACGGGCACTTTGCCGGGAGCGTTGCGACATACTGCTTTGACTTCTGCAAGTTGAGTCATATCGGATATTTTGACGTATAGTCTTTGCGTCGTTTCTTCTTGTTCGGCATCGTTGCTTGCACCACCGCCAGACGACGTAAATCCGTCGTTCTCCCAATCGCTGACGTCGATGACCGCAATGGATACTCTATCGCCGTCGGTATTGATTCTTCCCCTAATCTTGACAATCTTATCGTCATGCAAAACATTTGAATACTTGGCAAGCACGGCAGGGAAAAATACCAGCTCTATCGTAGCGTGCAAATCCTCCAACTCTCCGTACGCCATAAGCTTACCCTTTTTGGTGACGCTCTTTTTGAAGTTTTTGAGCATTCCGCCCAAAATCACCTCTCTATCGGAATACTTGGCAATAAGCTCGTCTCTTTCGTTGATAACGCCCTCCTCGTCCTCTTCTTCCTCGTTAGATGCCGTAAGAAGCGGTGCAATATGCGACAAGTTGAATTCAAACTGTTCGAATGCCTGTCTATATTGCTCGAGAGGGTGTCCCGTCATGTATATATTGAGTACTTCCTTCTCGTAGGTGTATTTTTGACGAGAATCCATCTCTTTGAGCTCGGGGATTTCGTCTTGAAGCGCACTGTCGTCCTCAAGAAAATCAAATAAGCTCATCTGCCCGTCACAATGTCTCTTCTTCTCTGCGTTGGAATTGGTAAGTAGATTTTCGTAACAAGCTAACAAAGAAGCTCTGGTGTGTCCAAAGCAGTCGAACGCACCACCCTTGATGAGTGCTTCGAACATACGCTTGTTGATGGTGCCTGCAGGAAGTCTGTTGAGCATATCGCCTATAGACTTAAATTCGCCTCTCTCTTGACGCTCCTTGACTAGCACTTCCATAGCGGCTTGTCCAACGTTCTTGATACCGCAAAGTCCAAATCTAATGGCGTCGTCCTTAGCACGGAAGATATAGTCGCTCTTGTTGATATCGGGTTGCAGTACCTTCTTGCCCTTCTCTCTCAAGAAGGTGAGGTATTTGGCAATTTCGTCGGCTTTGGTAATGCGATTGTTGATAACCGCCGCAACCAACTCTACCAAATAATAGCGTTTGATATATCCCGTCTCGTACGCCAAAACGGCATAAGCCGCAGCGTGCGACTTGTTGAAAGCGTACTTGGCAAAGCTCTCCATATCGTCGAATATCTTGCCGGCAATCTCGGCAGGAACGCCTCTCTTGACAGCACCGTCAACGGCAAGTTCGTGCTTTTGGATAATCTCGCCCAATTCGTTACGTTTCTCTTGCTTCTCGGGGCAACCGTTGATGAAGATATCCTTCTCCTTTTTCATGACGTCGACTTTTTTCTTACCCATCGCACGGCGTAGAATATCGGCTCTACCCAGCGTATAGCCCGCCAACTGTTGCACGACTTGCATAACTTGCTCTTGATACACCAGGCACCCGTAAGTCATGTTGAGGATAGGCTCGAGCAAAGGATGGTCGTAGGTTATCGTCTCGGGGTTGTGCTTAGCACGCACGTATGTCGGTATGCTATCTATAGGTCCCGGTCTATATAGCGAGATGCCCGCAATGATATCTTCCAGACATTCGGGTTGCAAATCCATCATAAACTTCTTCATACCCGCCGACTCCAATTGGAATACTGCGTCGGTTTCGCCCGAGCTGATGAGTTTGTATACCTCGGGATCTTCGTAACCCAACTTCTCGAAGTCTATCTCAATGCCGTAATTTTCTTTGATATACTGCTTGGCTTTGCTAAGGTCTGTGAGGGTGGTAAGCCCCAAAAAGTCCATCTTGAGCATGCCGAGTTCTTCTACCTCGTCCTTTTGGAATTGGGTAGTTATATCGTTGCCGTTACGTTGCAATGGCACGTAGTCGGATATGATTTCTTTGCATATTACCACGCCCGCAGCGTGCTTGGAACAGTTGCGTGGCATGCCCTCTATCTTGTAAGCCATGTCGATGACTCGGCGCATCTCGTCGTCGTTTTCGTACATTTCGATGACCTCGGGACACTTGCTCGCTTCTAACTCGGCTCTCTTCTTTTCTCTCTCCTCGGGATCTTTGATATCGTCTACACTCACCCTACCGAGCACCATATCGAGGGTAAGTCCCGGAGTGTTAGGAATGGCTTTGGTGGTCTTGTTGACCTTATCGAGGCTGACGTCCATAACTCTCGCCACGTCCTTGATTGCACCCTTGGCTTTCATTGTGCCAAGCGCCAAAATTTGACAAACCTTCTCTTTGCCGTATCTGCGAATGACGTACTCGATAACCTCTCCGCGTCTATCCATACAAAAGTCTACGTCAAAGTCGGGCGCAGATACTCTCTCAGGATTGAGAAAACGCTCGAAGAGAAGATTGTATCTGAGCGGATCTACGTTGGTGATATGTATAGCGTAAGCGATAATACTACCCACGCCGCTACCACGACCTGCACCGACAGGTATGCCTTGCTGACGAGCGTAGTTAATAAAGTCCCACACTATGAGATAGTATTCGTCAAAGCCCATACGGTGAATTATGCCAAGCTCGTACTCGGCTCTCTCCACAATGTCGGAACGCAACGGCTCTCCGTATCTCTTCTTGAGTCCGTCATAGGCAAGTTTTCTTAGATACTGCTCGGGCGTAGAACCGTCGTCCGGCTTGTACGGTGGCATCAGGTCTTGCTTTTTGATTTCGATATTGCACTTTTCCATTACCTCTACGGTATTGGTAACCGCTTCGGGACACCAACTGAAAAGCTCCATCATCTCGTCGTAGTCTTTGAGATAGAATTGGTCACTGTCAAACCTCATTCTATCCACGTCATCGAGCTTCTTGCCCGTCTGAATACATAGCAAAGTATCGTGCATTTCGGCATCCGACTGCTCGATATAGTGTACGTCGTTGGTAGCTACCACCTTGACGCCAATCTCATGCGCAAGCTTGACAAGCAACGGATTGATTTTTTTCTCTTCCGCTATGCCGTGGTCTTGAATCTCAATATAAAAGTCACCCTCGTCGAACATTGACTTGAGCATAAGTGCATACTCTTTGGCACTCTCATAGTCGCCTTGGACGAGATAGGACGAGATTGTACCCGAAAGACAACCCGACAAACATATTACGCCCTTGGTGTGCTGTTTGAGTAGCTCGATATCTATCCTAGGCTTGTAGTAAAAGCCATCCACGTACGCCAAGCTATCCATTTTGACAAGGTTGCGATAGCCCTCCGTGGTCTTGGCAAGCAATACTAAGTGATATCTCTTTTTGTCCTCTTTGTGCATGTCGTCACACACGTAAAACTCGCAACCGACAATAGGCTTGACGCCCTTTTGTCTTGCAGTCTTGTAAAAGGTAAACGCACCGAACATATTGCCGTGGTCGGTAAGAGCACAACCCGGCATTTGTTTATCAAGACAAGCCGTCAACAAAGGTGATTTTTTGCCTTTGGTTATTCTTGCCGCCCCGTCTAGCAAACTGTATTCACTGTGCAAATGCAAGTGAACAAAGGGTTTGGTTTTTCTTACTTCTTGCTCATCTGCCATTGTACTCTTCCTCCATCGTTAGTATTTTTTTGAGAGCTCTCGCTACGCTCGACTTACTCATGCCTATTCTCTTGGCGAGGTCGCCCATGCTCTCGGTGCAATCTTCCATTCTTGCCAGGGCAACCTTATGTAGTGTCGGATCGATTGACAGCAAGTTGACCTTTGCCGTCAACGATTCTACCGCATGCATATATTTAGAATTGGATGCCGTGATTTTGTCGGCGTTGGCGGCAAAAACGTTGGCTTGTCTGTTGATATTGTTATTGACCTCTCTCTTGACGAGAATATCGTTGAGAATTATTGCGCTCTGCGATGCGTGTATGAATGCGAAAAAGTCGCAAATCGTTTCGCTATTTTTGGTATATACGCCGTAGGACGAACCTCTGTCCGCTACGCTGAATGCAAGTCCGCATTGCGACGCTACGTCGGCTATTACGCGAGCAAAATCTTCTTGCAAAATGTTGAATTCGAGATGGTATCCACCTCTCACGTCTACGTCGTCGGGTATGTACACGCTGCCTACCGTGAGAAAAACTCCTTGCATAAAGGATACCACACTGTTGCGATTGGTGAGCAAGTCCTCTATTGCCTCGGCATCTTCCAGCACCAGCTCCCCTTCGTCAAAATGAGATAAATGCATCTGAGCAAGCATGTCGTTGCTGTCTTTGGAGCTTACTTGCAAAGTATAGGTTTCGCCGATAGCCGTGTTGTATTGAAGAGTGACCTCGCAACCGAAAATCTTGTCAAGAAGTTCCATAACTCTGAGCGCAATCTCGTCACTTCTAAATTCGTACTCTATGGCAATGGCGTTTTTGTACACGGCAACGGAACCCGCGCATTTGGTGAGTGCACACGCAAAGGCTAGCCCCGACTTGCCCTTGACGTCTATATCGCCCATAATCTCTCGTCTTACTTGTTCGGTATAATTCATCTGCTCTGCCTCGACCTAAATTGCGGGATTTTGTGATTGCAGTTGGCAATCCTATCCTCGGATATATCGAACTTGTCTATAATGTCCATAGCGTATTGCCACTGACCGACGTTGTCTACCTTGTGGGCATCGCTATTGACGATAAGCGTGGCTCCCGTTGACAAAATATCTTCAATAACCTTGTCGCTTGGCGTCTTATGTCTCGACGACAACTCGATATACGTTCCGTAATCGGCGCATGCTTTGGCTACCTCTTTGTAGTCTACGTCAAGTCTAAAACCCAGATGAGTGAGTACGTCGATAGGGTGCTTCTTGACGGCGTTGACGTAGGCTCTCGTATTAGCGGCAATTTGGCTCTTAGAAGCCGGTGCGATATAGTGCGTAATACCGTTGAGAATCAGCGAACCGTAGTATTTGATTTTTGCAGGTTTTGCCGTAAGATGAAAGCCTGCCAATACTACGTCGAGTCTAGCGATATCTTCGCTTGTCAAATCAATTTCACCCTCCTCGCCGATGACGTTGCCCTCTATACCAAACAAAATTTTGCAGTCGTCGATTGAGGACTGCACGTTGGTTATATCTGCTCTAATTAAGTCAAATTTGCTTCTATCTACGCCAACCAAAGGGTGATTGACGCCATGATCGGTGATAGCAATGCAATCCAAACCCAATTTTTGCGCTTGCAAAGCATTGTCAAGCACACTGCCTTTGCCGTGCGAATATCGGGTATGCGTATGAAAATCACTCGTAATCTCAATCCTTTGCATTGTCTTATCCTTACGTATTTATTATGTGCATTATTTTAATATGCGTACTTCATATTCTAAATCAATTCCACTGCATTTGTCAACCTGCTCTTTGACTTTCTTTGCAAGGGTGACAAAATCTGCCGACGTTGCTCCGCCTTTGTTGACAATAAAGTTGGCGTGTTTGTCGGAGACGACTGCTCCGCCTACGGCGTAACCCTTCATTCCCGCCCTCTCAATCAGCTGTCCTGCCGACGCCCCATCGGGATTTTTGAAGACGCTACCTAACGTTATACCTTTGGGTTGGGTACGCTCTCGCTTGTCGGCATAATACTTGCCCCTCACCGTCACGTCGATAGGGGTGGAACGAGTCGTTTGCAGTTGTGCCCCTAACACCACTCCGCCCAAATCTACTCGGCGATATTGCCAATCTATATCCTTGCCTAATATCGTCTTGACTTGCCCCTCTTGCCATACGTCAACGCTATACACTATCTCGCCTATGCTCATCCCGAATGCACCCGCATTCATTGCTATGGCGCCGCCTATCGTTGCAGGTATGCCTTGCAAGCATTCCAATCCGCTAAGTCCTAGTTGCTTGCACTCTCCCGCAATCGCTCCCACGCTTGCTCCGCACGAAGCGTAGATAAACGTCCCGTCCACTACGAATTTGGATGCCTTCTTGGTACAAACAACAATCTTACGATATTTGGTATCGGGAAAAAGAACGTTGCTGGCGTTGCCCACCACTACCCAATCTTTGCCACAAAGATAGAGATAGTCCAAGGCGCCCACAAGCCCTCTAATCGAGGTGGGATAGATGACGTTTTCTATTCTGCCTCCCGACTTGAACGCCGACATATTTTTTTGATTCTGAGCAATAATGCACTCTTGACGCTTGAGTCTATCAATATTGAAGTCCATATATCACGATATGCTCCAAAAGCGTCTATAATGCAATTTTGATAAAAACGATGCACCGTGATTGGTGCATCGTTGGATATTGTAAATTTGATTTTTGGCAACCTGTATTGAGTTTTAGCGATTTTTGAACTCGTTGTAGATTGCGTTGATTGCGTTTTCGTAATCGCCCGTCGCAACAGCTACGATGATGTTGAGCTCGCTACTTCCTTGGTCAATCATCTTGATGTTGATATTGGACCTAGCAAGTGCGGTACAAAGTCTTGCCGCCATGCCGGGATTGTATGACATACCGTGTCCAACGGTTGCTATGAGGCTGACGCCCGTCTTAATCTCTATATGGTCAGGGCTGACGGTCTTTTGAATTCTATCAATGATAACGTCCTCTTTGCCTGCAATTTCGCTATCCGCTACGACTATGGACAAGGTGTCGATTCCGCTTGGCATATGCTCGAAAGAAACGTTGTAGTACTCGAATACCGACAACACTCTTCTTGCAAAGCCTAGCTCCGAATTCATCATAGACTTCTCTATGAATACTATACTATAACCCTTCTTGCCCGCAATACCCGTGATGCTTGACTCCTTGATTCTCTCTTGAGGCACTTGGGACACAATCATAGTTCCCTTAGCTTCCGGCATAAAGGTGTTGCGAATGTTGATAGGAATATTGCTTATTCTAACAGGGAAAATGGACTCGGGATGCAATACGTTGGCACCCATGTACGAGAGTTCTCTAAGCTCTCTGTAAGAAAGCATCTCGATCGGAGCAGGGTTTTCTACTATTCTTGGATCGGAAGTCAAAAATCCGCTGACGTCAGTCCAGTTTTCGTAAATGCTTGCACTTACGGCGCGAGCGATTACCGCTCCGCTCACGTCGCTACCGCCACGGCTGAAAGTATGCACGTTGCCGTTTTCGTCAGCGCCGAAGAAGCCCGGGATTACTGCTCTCTCGATAGTTTTGAGGGTTTCTCCAACCTTGGCGTTGGTAGCCTCGGCGTCAAACTCGCCTCTGTCGGAAAATACGAATATATCCTTGGCATCGACGAATTGGTATCCCAGCTTCTTGGCAAAAATTACTGCGCTGAGATACTCTCCGCGAGAAGCGCAAAACTCCGAACTGCGATATTTGAGCATCTCTTCTTCCGCCTTGTCAAGATACGGCTCAACGTCAAAATCAAGCCCCAAATCTTGAACGATTTCTCTAAATCTTACTCTGATTTTGTCAAAAGTGGCTTTGCATTCTCCGTTGATTTCGATATCGTGATAGCATGCGTATAGCAAGTCGGTCACTTTGTGGTCTTGAGAATTTCTTTTTCCAGGTGCAGAAACGACTACGTATCTACGGCTCTCATCCGACAATACAATCTTTGCCGATTGGGTAATAGCCTTGGCGTCTGCCATGGACGTTCCGCCGAATTTTACTACTTTTACTTTCATTTTTTTCTCCCGATATAAGGTTGCTATTGCAATCTCGCAATGTTTACTCACCTATTTTACATTGTGACGACCTAATTGGCAAGCAAATTAAATAATTATTTTTATAACTATCTTTTGCTTAGCTACGTCACAAAATCAAAGAACGGATATTGCTATCCGTCCTTATACATTATAATATGTCGATGAGCAAATTGCGTTGCCTTATTGCAAGCCCGCCTATGCCAAGCCTACTTGATGAGTTTGGCTTCCATATAATAGCGTTTGTCTTCAGCGTGCCCCATTGAGAAGGACTTGCGTGGCAGTACTCCTCTGCGTGCCACGTATCCAAACAAACTCTGCTTGGATATGGTTGGCATATATATTGCGACGGCGTTGTTGCTGCGAGCAACGTCCAACGTATATTCTTCGCCGTGCACGTAGTCGACGTAAGCGTTGCTATGCGTAGCCAAATAGTCGTCGATTGCTTGTTGAATGTCTGCTATGGCGTCGCTTGGAGAGGAGTTGATATGCAATATATATTGCTTGTCCTTGTAGGTAGCCGTCGTTGTATCGTCACCGACAAGACGGTCTTGGAGATATGATATAAACTCTTCACCCACGTTGAACATAACTCTGTGGATAGGGCTAAATTCCAACGACGATTCGTGAAGATTGACTAGTTCGCACAATGCGTATTTTGCAGGGTGAGTGAGTGCTTGCTCGGGCGTTAGCGTCTTCTTAATATTCTCCCAACACTCTTTGGCAGTAGCCAAGGAATGGTTGCCGTCGCCAACCACGAACATGATGCTTTGCTCGACTCCGTACTTGCTCTTAGACACTTCCACATTAGCAAGCTCTTCTAAACGAGCTCTGACCTTTTCGCTGTCCTTTACTCTATATCCGCTAAGTCTTCCGCCTCCCATATTAAGGTTAAATTCGTAGAGCTTGTCCATACTATCTCTTTGGTCATACAACTGCCCCAAGATATCCTTGTCGTCATCCATAAGCAGCATAATGTGAGGAAGCTCTATGCTAGCGCCCTTGCGTACGGCGATACGAGCCGGCAATCTTTCGACAACCGTCTTTTCCGTTGCTTTGATGAGTGCGGTATTGAAAGGAGTGTACTCATAATCGTCCAGGTCTATCGCAATCATAAGTCCTATGCGACGTCTGCCGTCGGCGATTTGTCTGTCTACTAAGACAAAGTCCTCCACCTCGTTAAACACTCCTTGAGCTAGGTACTCTTGCATGGTGTCGTTGATGGCTTGGGTGCGTGCTTCTTTGTCGTCACGTTCTAGATATGCCTCGGGATATATGAGTCTGAGCGTGCTCTTAGCCTCGCCTACAAAGTCGTCTAGACGCCCCCAATAGTCGGGCTGGGAAGTAAATTGGTCGCAAGCTATGACCGCCCACTTGGAAAGGTCTATATCTTTGCTTGGCAATAGTATCTTGGGTATCTTGACCGTCATAAAAATTTCCTCTCTCTCTTCTTTTCTCTAGATGGTTGCGACATTATACCGTAAGCCATTTTGATTTCTTCAAGCAACTTCTCGGGAGTCATATATCTCTTGATTTGTCCCGCCTTGACGGTACTGATGATGCCCGTCTCTTCACTGACTACTATCGAAAATACGTCAGTCTCCTCCGTTACACCGATTGCCGCTCTGTGTCTGGTGCCGAGGTCTTTGGCAATGTCGACTTCTTGCGACAAAGGCAAAAAGCAAGCAGCCGACAATATCTTGTCACCTTTGATAATTACTGCTCCGTCGTGAAGCGGTCCTTTGGTGCTAAAGATACTCTCGATAAGCCCCGCCGATACGTTGGCTCCCAAAGCCGTGCCCGTGTCTAACAAGTGAGACGGAATAGAATTCTTGACAATGATTATCAAAGCGCCTATGTCGTTCTTAGCCATATTTTGACAAGCCTTGACTATTTCGCCCGCCGATTGAACCAGGCTCTCTTCGCTGAGATTGTACTCTAGCTTATTGTCAAACCTGCCGTGTGCAAGTCTGCTGATGATGACCTTGAAGTCGGATTGATATACTACGACAAAGGTTACTATAAGGAATATCGTCCAATAGTCGAGTATCTTGAGCGTCATACCCAAAAATCCGTTGCCGACCAAATAGGACGCAATGCCTACACCAAAATATATCAACATGTGAAAAGCCCACAATATTGCCATTTTGATGCTGTTTCTCTTATGGAAAAAAACTATAAGAAACACCGATACAAGCAAAAACGATATGATGTCGAGAAGCGACCACCAATTAAATTTTTGAAATAACTCTGCCATAATTCCTCCCTATGTCGTGTACTGTATACAAAATACTAATTGTTAAAATCCGTCGAACACTCCGCCGTCGGACGAGTCGTTGGAATTATCTTTACCCTCTTCGTCGTCAAAGCCAAAGACGTCGATTGGCTGTGACTTGGCGTTGGCGTGCCTGATGGCAAGATATTTTTCTCTATTGTCGTTGACTCTCTTACGTACTTGGAACATTATCAATATCAATGCCGTGATGACGATAATCTTAGGCGCAACCGTCAATACGCTGTTGGCTACAGCCGATTGAGCTAGTCTGGACGGCATCTGGTCACGAGAAGACGTCAGCGCACTCGCAAGGGCTTCGCCCTCTTGAGCTATCGCAAGATATACAACGCTCACTATATCGTCAAAGCGTGCTTTGATTTCCTCTTCGCCCACTCTTGCAACCATGTTGTCAAAGCTGTCGGCAGGCGTCTGTAACAAACTCTCCTTGCCGTCAAACTCCACTCTTCCGCTACTGCCCGACTTGTCCCAATTGAAAGACGATATCGTCAGCGTAGGTATGCCTTCGTTCATAAAATACATGTTATTGCTAAACATACCGACGTGAAAATAATTGTATAGTCCGTTGTCGATAAGACGTGCCGAACCGACCTTCTTGTCCTTAGGCACGGAGGCAAAATTCAGACTGTTGACGGTAGCAAGTTGGTCGAAAAAGTCGCCGTAGTCCGTGCTCTTGTCTATCGTATATAGATAGGTGTAATCTCCACCGATGATATTGGAGATATCTATTGCGAGCAACACCTCTTGCTTTTGCACGTCACTCATGTTCTTGAGCATATGCTCTGCGCCGTTGTAGCTGATAGTAGAGCACCCGAGGAATGCAATCGTAATATCAAAATCCAAATCTTTGTCACTAAGTAGCCTGCTTATCGTGAGCAATGCCGCCACGCTTGCACCACTCTCGTAGGAGCCGTCGGCTTCCGTGGCAATGCCGGAATAAGAATATCTATTGTCGTACTGCGCCGTGAGTATTATTCTGCCTCTAGACTGCGTGCTTGCAGCCTTGGTAAACTCAACGTTGTAACTGCTGCCGGAATATACCTTTTCGCCGTCATCGTAATAATAGTTGAATTTCTCTATACCTGCAACCCCGTCACTCTCGACTGCCTTGGGAATATATCCCCAACTCGTGAGTTTGTCGGCAAGATACTTGCAAAATGCAAGGTCCTTGCCCGTATCAGCCGACCTGTCGGCATACTCGGGAGTCGCAAAGAGCGTGAGGTATTGGTAGGCTTCTTCTCCCACTCCTACCTTTCCTTGCTCCTTGAGGTCAAATTGAGCGTGAGTGCAACCCGTGGCACTAATTGCAACCAAGGCGACTACTATAGATATTATCGTCAACAAAAGTTTCTTTTTCATAAGCCACCCTATGCAAAAATCACGACCAATATCGTCGGGAATAACGTTGCACTGAACACGAACGGCATCATCTCTTTGCCGTGTCGGCGATACAAAAGCCAATACATAGCGCCCAAAACGATAATCTTGACGCTAAAATTGGCAATAGGTCTACCAAGCCCTGCCGCAAGCGGATAAAAGTTCCAAATAATCTCCGCAACGCCGCTAGTCAAAGCCATAATAATTGCACACGCCTCAAACAGTCTTACGTGCCAATCGCTATCGAAGTCTTGTCCGAAAAAATCCATGTTGCGTCCCAAAGCACGCATGACGTAACGCTCCAAAAACATATATACTGCGTATATTATCATCGCCGTCAGTATCGGCATTACTACCGAAAACATCATTGTTACGTAAGACGGAGATACTAGGCTGAGAAGCTGTTGCCCCTCTGCCATATACGGCATAATATTGCTAAAAGAACGCACGCTCCACCACGCCGAAAACACCAAAGAAAGAGCCAACGCAATTTTGAGTGAAAGATTGATAATTTTGTTTTTGTCAGCCTTCATACGCTCTCCTTCTTGGATAATAGTTTCGTCATTGCCTGCGCCAATGCAGACTCCTCCTCGATGGCACCGGTCTTGAATTGATATTCTAACTCCGACAATTCATCTAGAATTTTTTTGAGACTTGGAACGTATCCGCGAATCTTCGACTTGCTCTCGGATACAATATTTTTGTTGGTCTTTACCGCCTTTGCACTCAGCCCCAGCGTCTTGCCGATTACCTCGTCGGTAGCGTTGGTATTGGCTATGAGAAAAGCTCTTAGAAAATTTGAGGTGATTGACGAGAGCAATGCCGACGGTTTCTCTCCTCTTTTGACCATAGTATCATATAATTCCAATGCTCTTTGATTGTCGCCTCGCCGAATTGCGTTGCTGAGGTCGTATATCTTGTTTTCTACGTCAACCGTGGTTATCTCTTCGACGTCTGCCTGCGATATTGTTTTGTCTTCTGCGCAGTATAGCATCAGCTTATTTAGTTCGCTGATAATTTTGCCCATATCGAGCCCGCAACATTCTACAAAATACTTGACTGCACGCTTTTCGACGCTGTAGCCCCTAACCGCAAGAGTTTGGCTGACGTATCTTGCCAATTCTTCCCAACCCGCCTTGTTACAGTCTATAGAAATGGCATAATCTTTGATGCAGTCCAGAGCCTTGCCACAATCTCTGAATATCAATACGCAGTCTTCGTTGGGGTTTTGCGCATAATCTATAAAAAGTTTATCGACACCGTCCGACAATTTGTTGCCGTTATTGCCCTTGTTCATACTATATACTATAAGTTTCTTAGAACCAAATAGACTGAAACTGTTGGCGTTGGATATGACTTCTTCCATCACAACGCTCGAATCGTAATTGAAAACTTCTAGCGAACCTTCTCCGCCGTATAGGGCTCTTTTGATTGTTTGGATAACGAAAAACTCAAGTCCGTAATCATCTCCGTCCAAGAAATATATCGCTCCTACGCCGTGTTTTAGTGTGTCATTGATTTCAAACGCTCTCATTAACCTATAAAGCCCCAAGTGTAATCTTTTATTATATTAGCATTTTTTATTCTAAATGTAAATTGGGAAGGAAGATAATTTTTCATACCTTTTACATATCCTTCGTCGCTAACACCGTATTTGCCTTGTGCAAAGGCGTAACCTGTAGGCGGATCTACGACAATGTCCGCTTCTTTGTTGACCGTATTGGTGTTGGAAAGAGATATTTTGACACCGTCTACGGTCGCCTCAACGAATTGGGGCTGAGAAACGTCTACGAATATGGAGCCAAACTGCCGAGTGTCACTCTCGGACACATCATAACCGAAAAAGTTCACCGCCCCATATAGGCACAACGTATCGCACTGCCAACTTTGCATACAACGTACAAGATAATCTGCCGACACGGCTGAAAACTCTCCTACGTTGGCTATAGCCACGACGTCAATGTCGTGCAATCTTCTACAATCCAAGTACCTGTCGACAAGTTCTCGACAATCCTTGTTCATCCTGCCCTCGATAAGCAATACCGTCGTACCTTGATTGTCACTCACTAGCACCATAGAATTGTATTGGTCGCCGAAAACGTCGATGGTGGCTGATAGATTTTGGAGTCGCAAAGGTTGACCACGCTGTTGACTAAACAGGTAGCCGCCAAAGTACACACTAGTATAATCTTAGGTTTGCTCTCCGCAAGGCAATAGTCGGACACAAAGAACAAAAAGGCAAAGTAAGGCAAAAAGACGTACCACGCCGAAGACATATCAACAACCATAATATTGGCTTCGGCGCACAAAGTCACGAAAGATATTATACCGTTGAAAACTACCGCAACCATAGACAACAACAGTTGCATAGGCGTCACCAACATCGCAAGCAACATTAGCAAAATCGCTATCGGAAAAGCCATAGAGATAATTGGCAAGACGATGAGATTGGCGAGCACTCCGATAAGAGAAATTTCACCAAAGTATGCAAACATAATGGGCAATAACCCTAGGTTGACGGAAAATATGACGGCAAGCGAACCACCCAACCTCTTGCCCAATTTGCTAAGAGCTCTAGTCAAAGGAGCACTTAGCGTTATTATGCCAAACACTGCCCCGAAGCTCATCAAAAATCCTAAATCGAATAGCCAAAGCGGACGGACAAGCAGTAATATTATCGCCGCTAAGCTGACGGTAGAAAGTAGGTCGTTGCGGTAGCCCAGCGAAAGTGCAATTAGGCTTACCGCTATCATTATAGTCGCTCTCAAAGTGGACGGCGACCAACCCGTAAGATAACAGTAAAACGTCAAAAAGCCGATACATATCAAGGATTTTAGCCATTTAGGGATAGGAATGCGTGAAAGTATAAGCATTATTGCCGTAGCAATCATGGCTACGTGTAATCCCGATACGGCAAACAAATGCGCCGTGCCTGTAGCCCGAAACGAGTCTACTATCAGGGAGTCAAGATTGCTGGCATTGCCAAAAGTCATGGCGAAGATAAACTCGGCGGTGTCGGCGTTGCACGCACCGTACAAAACTGACTTAGAGCGCAATTGAACCTTTTCGAAAGTCTTGAGATAATTGTCCGATACGACTGCGTATCCGTAAAAGCCGTCGGTAAGATATGCCTTGTAACGCACGTCGTCATTGTAGTAAGACATGCTATAAGAGTCGGTAAGCACTGCTCTAAAGGGATAAACGTCTGCTCGAAAGGTGAGCACGTCGCCTAAGCGAATAGAGCTGGTCGGCAAGGCGTCTATCCTCAGTATCATTTTGCCGCCACGCTCTTTGCCTTCTACTACCAAGTCATCAAGAATAAGCTGTAATTTGTCCGTTGCGATTGTGCCGTCGGCTGCAAAGGTGTTGTCCGAGCATACCCTACCGCTGACTTGTAGGTTTTCGCCTTGAATTGTAGTCTCTGAATTGATACTAAACCAAGTAGTCGTGATAGCCAAACAACCGACGATAGCAACGACTGCGAGTAGCGCACGTCGCTTGAAACGAGTATAAAAAATTGCCAGACCTAGCGCCATAACTGCCAAGACGGCAAGTACCGCCGTTGCAATTTTTCCGCCAAATCCGACAACTAATATCCCTACTACGACCGCTACGCCTATCGTGGGAAGCGGCCGCACGTTGAAGAATTTTTTCATTGGTAAAAGTAAAAACTATTTGCTAAATTTTTTGTTATATTCTTCGATAGAGTTGATGATAACCTTTCTCGCTTCGTCCTTGTTGTACATCTCCAAGACCGTCATCGTCTTGCCTTCCAGCTGTTTGTATACGCCGAAGAAGTGCTTGATTTCGCTGACGATATGTGGCGGCAACTCGGATATGTCCTTGTAACAGTTCCAAGTAGGTTCTTTGAACGGTACGGCTATGATTTTGATGTCCTCTTGCCCCTCGTCTATCATGGATATGTGTCCTATAGGATAGCATCTAACCAAAGATAGCGGCGCAATCTTCTCAGAGCAAAGCACCAATACGTCCAAAGGATCGCCGTCATCGGCATAGGTGCGTGGAATAAAGCCGTAGTTGGCAGGATAGTGCGTAGAAGTATACAATACTCTATCCAAAATCAACATGCCCGTCTCTTTGTCTACCTCGTATTTGTTTTTGCCACCCTTCTCAATCTCAATGCAACACAAAAAGTCGTCGGGCGTTACTCTCTCTGCCCTAATATCATGCCAAACGTTCATAAAATACCTCCATTTGTATTGATTATACAATATTTTCCAAAATAAATCTATACTTTGAGCAACAAAAACGACAATATCCAAAAAAAATAATCAAAAAATTGGCTACAAATAATTGATTTTGCCCTACCATTGTGTTAATATTGTTATGCAAATATGCCGAAGTGGTGGAATTGGCAGACGCGCCGGACTCAAAATCCGGTGATGGCGACATCGTGCGGGTTCAAGTCCCGCCTTCGGCACCACAGCAGGGAAGCACAAGGCTATTGTACTTCCCTGTTTTATTAAAAACCTATGCAGATGTGGCGGAATTGGCAGACGCGCTAGATTCAGGTTCTAGTGAAAGCTTATTTTCATATGGGTTCAAGTCCCTTCATCTGCACCACTAATAACGTAAGTTGAACCGAAATGGTGCGACTTACGTTTTTTTACATATTTTTTGGACACTTTCAATTTTTCAATGATGCTATCCGATTTATTGCCTTTCGTTTGCTGTTTGTATCACAGTGAAAAGCGCAAGTCAACGGCAATAATTCTGTTATTCAAAAATTGTTTTCAACACATCATATGCCACTCCGTATCCGACAGTAGATTCGGCAGAAGTTGCGACAAGTTGAATCCATTGATGAATTTTACTCGGAGCAATAGACTTTACATTCCAATAGTTTTTCAAAATATCGTCATCGATACTGTCAATGGTTTTAATGATTTCATAGCGATATTTTTTTATTCTCCCGAACGCAGCGGGCATCTTTACAAAAACACCGCTACTTAACGGCATTGATATTTGTCCGCCAGCAGAAAAACTATCACGAATATTTGTATTGACAATACCTTGTTGCGTTGCGAGCCACAAAGCATACCGATTATATTTCGTGCTACTGTTGCTTAATATTTCCGGGAATAATGCATAACCTTGAATAGCATAGTATTCTTTTATTTCTTGTGAAAGAGAGCTCCACAACCTTACAGTAGGCGGTGCAAAGGATTCTGCATCGTCGTTTGCCCACCAAAGACTTTCACCAGGCTTCAATTTGCTTTTATAATACCTTGAAACAGGCGCAACCGGATTATCCATGGTTCGCAAATCATCGTAAGAAATCCCCATTTTATCGAAAATTGTTTCGCCAGAATGTAATTTCATATCTATTTGATATCTCGGATAATGCGTAACTGCTATGCCCGATAGACATTCTTCATACGGACGCGAGATAAATTGAACAGGCTTACCAAGCTTACCGAACGTCAAATATATTTTTTCGACGTTTTGAATTCTCGTGGACTCCAAAATACTACTGCCGATTGATGTCCAATGATTTTTTCAGTACTTTTAACTTCAATTCCGAAATAATTGTTTGCGACAATATCGGGAAAGCTTGCGCCTGATACTAATTGAATACTTCCTTGGAATTCCGTTCCTTTTGCACATTCTTGGATTGCACCGAAAACATCTTGTTCTAAAAGTTTGCCGCCACGTTTTATATAATAATCTTCGTGAGCAGCGACATCGTCATTCAAAAGTTTATCCATTCGAGATATTAGCGATTGAAATTTTATCTTTTCTAATTTTGCGTTGTCAGATATAATCATCGTCATTTCTCCCTAAAATATAAATTCCATTTTTTCTCGATATTTTTTGCAATATTGTAAGCCAGTACACACGGAACAGCATTGCCGATTATTTTGTAAGCATCGCTTGCGGACACCGCAACATTTTCGTCAGATGCTTTCAATATAAATTGATAATCGTCTGGAAATGTTTGAATCCTTGCACATTCTCTAACAGTCAATCTGCGTTCTTGTAATCCTAACGCCAATTCTTTAATGTGCGTACCGCCATGTTCTACGGACAATCTTCTATACTCGATATTTCCGTGATGTTCCGACCTTATCGTAGGTCCGACGGAATTGAGTTTAATTTCGGTTTGACCTTGACAATGTCTCCCCATATATTTGCCTTTGGAATATTTCTGCTGAGCCAAGTCGCTTGATTTTTCCGGTTCTTCTAAGTCAACCAATACATCGGCACAAGTGACATATGGCAATAGATTGTTTCCGTGCGTGGGTATCGGATATGGACTGTATTCTTCGGAAATACTCTCTGATGTTAATGCTTCTAGTGCTTTTTCTCTTAACAAGTTTTTCTTAAATCCAAAGAAAATAACTCTTTCTCTTGATTGTGGAACACCGAAATCGGGAGCATACAAAACTCGTGCAGGCACAACCAAATATCCTCCATTACAAGCATTTGAAAAATCGTGTTCAATGACTTCTTTAACATCGCTTAATTTAGTAAGTCCTTTTACGTTTTCGGCAATAAACAATGCAGGCTTTGTTATTGAAACAACATCTCGCATCCACATATACAACTGCCCGCGGCTTTCTACAGACGGTTCATCGTTAGACAATGCAGTTCCCAAATGACTTTTTTGTGAATTAAAACCAAGTCGTTTGCCTGCAATAGAAAAATCTTGACAAGGGAAACCACCCGTAACTATATCAATTTTTTCGGGGAAAACCTTTTCTCCGTTTTTTGCTCGTTTTACTAAATCTACAATGCTATCAATGTGGTAGAGTTCATTTGCATTATTCTTTTTCTTGCCAAAATATGAAACCCATGCCGCTTTTGCATCTTTTCTAATGTCATTTGCGAATACTGTATCAAAAATGGTTTTTTTGACCTTTACCCAATTCCCGTTTTCAGATTCTATCCAATCGGGATGAATAAGCGTATTGATTGACTTTTTCAAACAAATAAAATCGCCCTCAAAACCTATATCCATTCCGCCACAACCTGAAAACAATGACAGTAAGTTCATAAAACCTCCGACATCATGCATATCGGATTTTATTTTATGTACATTCTCTTAATTGAAATGTTCACCGAATATGCTAATTGATTTATTAATTATATCAAAAAATCTAGTAAAAGTCAATATTTACAAACCAGCGGACGGTGTCAAGTTTTTAAGCACATTTATCTTTTGTACTAAACTGATTTTAGTCAAAACGCCTCTACGAACGTCTTTGATAATATAAAAAAGCCTCCAAGTCGGAGGCTCTTTTGGCTTCGTGCTAGCTAACTATGCTATAGGAAAAATGAAACAAAACCTACGTAGCGATATTCGGCTAGCCGTTGCCATAATGAAGGAGGTAAAACATATGAACGTGACAACTATTTGTTCATTTGCAACCTTATTGTATTACACGATAACTGACAATGTGTGTCAACTATAAAAATTTTTTGAAAATTTTGTTATGTACACTTTGATTTAGAATATAGACAAAGATTGGCAGGGTTTTGAATTATTCGTTGTCCACAATCGTTACGTCGGAATCGATACGTTTGATTGCTTTGCCATACTCAAAGGTGTTGTTCTCGACGAGGCATTTTGCCGATTTGAAATACAGCCCCTTGCTATGGCGTGAAGCGAACAAATTGGATTTGATTGTGATGCCACTATGAACGAAACCGTCGTGCGCTACGTTCTCGGGTTTGACGCACACGTAATAGCCTCTATTGCCGAAAAACCTATTGCCCTCGATGGTGACGTCCCTCACCATTCCGCTCTCGTACCAACTCTTGGCGTCGTCGGAGATGAGAATAGCATTCATCGACGTGTTGTAAAAATCGTTGTCCTCAACTACAATCTTGCCCGCGCTGGTCAAAAGCAGTCCTCGTGTGATAATCCTCGTAAGAGAGTTGCCCTTGAAGAGTACGTCGGGACATGCGTCGGCATTCTCCACCACCAACCCTTTGACCGCCCTATCTATAGGCGACGATAAAGTAATCTTGATAGTATAGTTGTCAATTAGGCTTGCTTGTGCCACACGGTTTTCACCCATTACAAGTAGCGTCTTGGGGCTGACAAAACGTAGTCTGTCCCCCTCTTCGAAGGGACAATAGCCGAGCGTTTGGGAATGCATGAATTTGACGAGTATTTCTTGTCCGTCTACTTGGGCAATCTTAAAGTGAACGCCGTGCACGTTGAGACAATCGTCTCCCGCTCCGCAAAACTCGTTGCCTACAATCTCCACCTTGCCTCTGCAAGAGCACACTTGAATAAAATCCGCTACCGACGCCATCTTTTTGCCACTCTCCTTGTCGGGAGCAAATACACAGTTGGTAATCGTCAAGTTTTCGCATTGTTGAAAAACCGTAGCCAAACCGTAATTGAAGCTTTGTCTTACGCCGTCCAAAACGATATTGTGGCAATTGTCCGCAAAAATTCCTTGATACTTTCTCCTTACGTCGTAGAGGTGAAACCTATCGCCTACTCTGCAAAAAATCGGTACGAGATATTTTGCTCTAAAGACGTATGGTGTAATTTCTCTCAAGCTGTACGCTCCTCGCAAAGGGTGAAAGGTCCTAAAAATAACGTCGGGTTGCCCCGTCGGGATTTTGCCTATCCACCACGCAGTATTCCTATGGGCAAAAAATGGTGTGGAATAACCATTGCCGACAAAGCGATACTCGCCGTCCAAACAATCGTACAGGCTGTCTTTGTCCAATGCAAAATCAATATACCCTATACCCTTTTTGACGACAGTAAGACAATGCATGTCGGGATTTTTTGCCGTAAAGGTCACGTTTTTGATTGTGAGATTATTGCAACCACACATAGCGACGTTGGTCATCTGCCCAATAGCGATAAAGGTCGAGCCGTTGCCGTCCAAAGTAAGATTGTCTATCCCGTCAAAGTATAGTCCCACGGCGTTGCGGTGTTTTTCTTCGCCTTCTTTCCACTCGCTATCGCCTATCGTATTGGTGATATACAGCGTCGGTTTAGGCACGCCCGCAACGTCAAGAAAATACTCTCCCCGTTCTAAGACGAGAGTTTTGGGCTGTGTATCATAAGATAGTTGTACCAATAAATCGTTGAGTGCTTTGGCGACCTCTTGCCCCGCTAATATTCCGTAATCTTTGGCGTAAATAATCTTTGTTTCGTCCGACATACTCTACCCCTCACCTTATGAGTTTTACTCTCGTTTGATTGTAACACATTGACTTAGTACTGTCAAACTTGATATCAAAACGATAAACCAAACAAACGCAACGAAAAACTAAAAATACACGACCTGTATTGACTTTTTGCATAATTATTTTGTTTTTCTTAGCTCTAATGATTACTATAAATGCGGTTAGTCGGTTGAAATACCCTTCGACGCTACGTCTGTTGACTTGTATTTTTCGCAGGTAACAACAAAAAAATACTTTTGGTGCAAAAGGTCGAAAAATTTTGGAAAAGCCCAAGAAAAATATCGTCAAATATTGCATTTGGAATGCAACTATACTATAATTATTGTAATCTTATATGGAGGCAATTACATGCTAAACAAAAAAGTAAAAGATTTGCTTAATCAACAAATCAACAAAGAGTTCTACTCTGCTTATCTATACCTCGACTTCTCCAATTATTTTGAAGCCAGAGGTCTTGACGGATTTGCCAATTGGTACAAAATTCAAGCGCAGGAAGAAAGAGATCACGCTATGCTCTTCTATCAATATCTGCACAACAACAACGAGTCGGTTACCCTAGACGCTATCGCTAAGCCCGACGTGGTGCTCGACAGCGATATGACCGTACTCAAAGCAGGTCTAAATCACGAGTTGTACGTAACCTCCCTCATCAACGACATATACGCAGCTGCTTACGAGGTCAAGGACTTTAGAACTATGCAATTCTTGGATTGGTTCGTCAAAGAACAAGGCGAGGAAGAAACCAATGCCAGCGACCTCATCTCTAAGATGGAGCTCTTCGGCTCAGATCCTAAGAGCTTGTATATGCTCAACAGCGAATTGGCAACCAGAGTCTACTCCGCACCTTCTTTGGTACTGTAATAAATGACGATAGTTTGGCTAACCGCACTAGGCGTTGGCGGGGCTACTATAATAGGCGCCTTATTAGGACTGATATTCAAAAACATATCGCACAAATTCTCCGACATCGTGCTGGCTTTTGCTTCCGGCGTTATGCTCGCGGCTGCCGTGCTTGGGCTCATATTGCCGTCTTTGGAACACGGCGGGAAATACGGCATACTAATTACCCTCGGCGGAATATTTGCGGGAGCTATATGTCTTAACCTTATGGACAAGTTTATCCCGCATATGCACAACGCCGAGTTGGACGCCGACCACGAACAAGCTACTCGCCGTAAAGTCATGCTATTCGTGCTAGCCATTGCCATACACAACCTGCCCGAGGGTATCGCAGCCGGCGTTGGCTTCGGCACGGGCGACCATACGCAAGCATTGATGATTGCGGGAGGAATTGCTCTGCAAAACATCCCCGAGGGTATGATTGTCATAGGTCCTATGCTAGCGTGCGGAATAAGCAAAAAGAATGCCTTTTTGTATGCCTTTCTTACAGGCGTTGTAGAGATAATCGGCACTCTGATAGGTTACTTTGCCGTATCTATCGCCACCGCCGTTTTGCCTTTTGCACTTGCATTTGCAGGTGGAACTATGTTGTACGTAGTGAGCGACGAAATGATACCCGAGACGCACTCTCACGGACACGAGAGAGGCGCTACTTACGCACTGCTAATCGGCTTTGCCATAATGCTGGTTGCCGACACACTATTAGGATAGAAATATGAGTTTACCTATACAAAGAATATTGACTAAGCTCGACGATTATTTGAGCAAAAACGACTATGAGGGCGCCGAAAAGCACCTATTGTATTGGGTGCAAGAAGCAAAAGACGGCGAGATGGACGTGCTATGTCTGCACAACGAATTGATAGGTCTATATCGCAAAACAGGCAAAAAACAACAAGCCTTGGAACAAGTGGATATCGCCCTGAATATGGTGGAGCAATACGGAAAAGAGCAAATGATTGACGGAGCAACGACATACGTCAATGCCGCAACGGCTTACAAGGCTTTCGGTATGGCTGAGCTGTCCATTCCGCTCTTTGAAAAGGCAAGAATTATCTACGAAAAGAACTTGCCGTCCACCGACTCCAGAATTGCGGGACTATACAACAATACCGCACTTGCCCTTGTAGACCTAAAAGAATTTGACCAAGCAAAAAAACTCTACGAAAAAGCCATAGATATACTCAATGACGCACCTAGAGGGGCTCTCGAGCAAGCCATAAGCTATCTAAATCTCGCAACTATGCACGAGGTGCAATACGGTCTATCGCAAGGCGAAGAATATATCAACGAGTGTCTTGAAAAAGCCTCTCAGCTACTCGATAAACACAAGGACGACACCGACGGCTACTACGCCTTCGTGTGCGAAAAGTGCGCCACAGTCTTTGGCTATTACGGCTGGGTGATATACGAAAAACAACTTATCAAAAGGTACACCGCAATATATGAAAGGGATTGAACTATCCAAAGAATTTTTTTATAAATACGGCAAGCCTACTTTCTCTGCCCTTGGCGAAATATACGACAAACTTTGCTTTGGTCTAGTGGGTAGTGGCTCGGAATGCTTCGGCTACGACGACGCTCTCTCGCAAGACCACGACTTTGGGCTGGGATTTTGCGTATTCGTGCCCGACGAATTGACTCCTAAGCAAGTATTTGAATTGGAGCGAACGTACTGCTCTCTGCCTAGAGAATGGGAGGGATATAAGCGCAATATCGTATGCCCCGTGGGCGGTAATAGACAAGGGGTAATCAAAATATCCGACTTCTTGACACAAAAAATAGGTTTTGACAGTGTAGATATCTCTTTAGAACAATGGTTCTATATTCCCGAGTATTCTTTGGCGGAGACTATCAACGGAGAGTTGTTTGAGGACAACTCGGGACTTATGAGCGATATAAGAAAAAAGCTTGCCTACTACCCCGACGACGTGAGAATGAAAAAACTTGCGGGCAACTTGTTGCTTATCAACCAATCGGGACAATACAACTACCCTCGCTGTGTAAAAAGAGGCGAAACGGGTGCCGCACAGCTTGCCGTGGGCGAGTGCGTCAAGAGCATTATGCAAACGGTATTTTTGCTAAACAAAAAGTATATGCCGTACTACAAGTGGTCGTTTAGAGCTATGCGAGAACTGCCTATACTGCCTGGCTTGTCAAAGGAGATAGAGTATCTGCTATCTAGTCCTAACGATGAGCAAAACGTAAAGAACAAGGTCGATATGATAGAAAAGATATGCGACGATATCGCCAAAGAGCTGACGAAACAAGGCTTGAGTGGAGAAGTCGGCAACGACCTCGAAAAACACGCCTACGCCGTCAACGACAAAGTCAAGGACCACGTGATAAGGACGAAAAATATCTTGTGGGCAATATAAAATCTACAAATCAAATAGGCTAAACGAAATTCGTTTAGCCTATTTTTTTGGGTGAATAATACTATCAAGTGCGACACCCGATAAATAGTATGGTTGATAACAAATCTATCTGCACCTAGTGAATTATTTTTTCTACGCAACTATATTTATGCGTTCGTGGTATCATCGGGTGGAGTTTGGACCTCTTTGGCTTGCTTTGCCGCTTGTCTAGCGAGCTTCCTCTCTTCTCTCTCCGCCTTCTTGGCTTGTTTCTTCGCCTCTCTCTCGTCTGCCGTAGCGGCACGATTGGCGATGACGTTGTCGGTAGCTTCCGACACCTTTTGCAACAAATACACCGCAAGCATTATTATAATGATAGCGATGAAGATTGCGAGCATGCCCTTCCAAAATACGTCAAGTCCTTGCAAAATAACTTCTTTGTTCATACGCCCCTCCTTACAGCAAAATGCTTAGCACTACACCGCCTGCTATTGCAGAGGCAATTTGTCCCGACACGTTGCAACCTATCGAGTGCATCAATAGGTGATTTTGCGGATCGGCTTCCAATCCCATCTTATGCACGATACGAGCCGACATAGGGAATGCCGATATGCCCGCAGCACCTATCATCGGGTTGATTTTCTTTTTGCTAAACAAGTTCATAATCTTAGCGAGCATGACGCCTGCAACGGTATCGAATACGAATGCGCAAAGTCCAAGTCCCATAATCATCAAGGTCTGCACTCTGAGGAAGTACTCCGCCTTCATCTGCGAGGCTATCGTCAAGCCGAGTAGCAGAGTGATGAGGTTGGCGAGTACCTTTTGAGCCGTCTCGGATAAGTTGTCGAGCACTCCGCACTCTCTGATGAGGTTACCGAACATAAGACAGCCGACAAGCGATATGGACATCGGAGCAATTATGCCTGCTATAATCGTCACCACGATAGGGAAAAGAATTTTGGTGAGTTTACTTACCTTCTTTGGATTGTATTCCATACGGATTTTGCGTTCTTTCTCCGTAGTGACAAGTTTGATGACGGTAGGTTGAATGATAGGCACGAGTGCCATGTACGAGTAGGCAACTACCGTAATTGCACCGAGATAATTGCTTCCCAAAGCGTTGGCAACGAATATCGAAGTAGGTCCGTCGGCTGCGCCTATGATACCTATCGAAGCGGCGTCGGCAATGTTAAATCCTAGTAACGTCGCAAGCACTATCGTGGCAAATATACCGAACTGTGCCCCGGCACCGAATATGAATAGCTTGGGATTGGAAAGCAAAGGTCCAAAGTCTATCATCGCGCCTATACCGATAAAGAGCAAGAGCGGGAATGCCTCCGCACCGTCTATACCAATGTTGAACAGCCAACCTATAATGCCGTTGCTATCTGCCAAAGTCGATAGAGGAAGATTGACCATTATTGCACCGAATCCCATTGGCAACAACAAGGCAGGCTCCATCTCTTTGACTATGGCGAGCACAATAAGCACCAAGCCGATAATTATCATTACCACTTGTTGCCACGTTATTGCCGAGATACCCTCAATCAAAAAGTCCATGTAATTTCTCCTTATATTATAAATAAAAAAGACCATACTTTGCCACTGCAAAATATAGTCTTGCTAATTGTGATTGAACCAGAAAGATTACTTCCAGGTTGTTGGCTCAACCGCATATTTCTATGCCAGCTACTCCCTATACAATTAAGTTGTACCTTAATAATAGCAATATTATTAGGCAAAGTCAATAATAAATGGCAAAATTGTTAGCCTCTCGCTTGCTTGACCTAGCGATAGGCTTACTATATAATAATTGTATGGAAAATAAAGAAATATATGTTGTCAAAGAAATTTGCGGTGACTATGCAGTGCTCCGAGCCGAAAACGGCGACCTGCTCGATATCAGCGTATTTTTGCTCCCCTACGACCTGATGATAGGGGACAAACTCGAATGCGTAAATATGCTAGAATATCGCAAAATACAATAAAAAGTCGATACATGTCGTCAATTTGACGAGAGAATGAATTGCTCCTTCGAAGCATGAATTGCAACAAGTTGCATGAATTGCCTAACGGCATGAATTGCACCAACGGTGCATTATGGAGCAATTCAATTCATGGAGCGAAGCGAAGTATATATCGCATTGCGTAGCGATATATCGCCTTAAAAATAGTACGGGCAGATACCTAATAGTATCTGCCCGCCTTTGTAATTATTGCTAAACCTTGATAGTTAATATACTCTGGCTATCGCAGTACGTCTGATTACGCCTTGGCGTATCCTATTGGATAATTATAGCAAACTCTTGTAGAGTGCAATGATGTCTTCCTTGGTCGGATCTTTAGGATTGCCAGGTCTGCAAGCGTCGTCCATAGCCGATTGTGCAAGGAAGTCGATGTCCTCTTCTTTGACGATTGCTTTGAGGTCTTGAGGTATGCCAACGTCGATGGAGAGTTGTCTAACTGCGTCTACAGCTGCCTTACGATATTCTTCTTGAGTCATGTCGTCTACGCCCTCAACGCCCATAGCACGTGCGATTTCTCTATACTTCTCGCCCGTAGCCTCGGCATTGTAAGCCATAACGGTTGGCAACAAAATTGCATTGCCAACGCCGTGTGGAGTGTCGTAAACCGCACCCAATGCGTGAGCCATAGAGTGGACGATACCGAGTCCTACGTTGCTAAAGCCCATACCTGCAACGTATTGACCGAGAGCCATACCCTCTCTGCCTTCCTTGGTGCCTGCTACTGCGCCACGTAGAGAACGAGAGATGATTTCGATAGCTTTGAGGTGGAACATATCCGTCATTTCCCAAGCACCCTTGGTGGTGTAACCCTCGATTGCATGAGTCAAGGCATCCATACCCGTAGCAGCCGTCAAGCCCTTAGGCATGGTGGACATAAGCTCGGAGTCGATGATTGCAACGACAGGGATATCGTGTACGTCTACGCATACGAATTTGCGTTGTTTTTGTCTGTCGGTGATTACGTAGTTGATAGTAACTTCTGCAGCGGTACCTGCCGTGGTAGGAACCGCAATGATAGGCACGCTTGGATTTTTGGTAGGTGCTACGCCTTCCAAACTTCTAACGTCGCCAAACTCCGGATTGGCTACGATGATACCTATAGCCTTGGCAGTGTCGATAGACGAGCCGCCTCCTACCGCAAGTAGGTAGTCCGCACCGCTCTCTTTGAACGCCTTGACACCGTCTAGTACGTTCTCGATTGGTGGGTTAGGAACAATATCTGTATGTACCGTATAAGCAAGTCCTGCCTTGTCCAAAACTTCGGTTACTTTGGAAGTAACGCCCACGTTGAAGGTCGCTTTGTCGGAGCAAACGAAAGCCTTAGTAAAGCCCTTGCTCTTGACTATGGACGCAAGTTCTGCTCTTGAGCCTGCGCCGTGGTATGATTGTTCGTTGAGAACTATTCTATTTGCCATAATATGCCTCCTATTTGTTTTATCTTAGCCGAATAATCGGCGAATGCCTATATATCTTGGCAACGCATTGCCAAAGTAGATAACTAACCTACACCATTATCAGATATGATGTTGATCGCTGATAACCACGCTGTCTGTCTTATTGCCGTCAAGTTCGAGAACGACTATCTCATTGTCCTTTTCTTGTAGCCATACGCCCGGCAAGTACAAAGACCTTTGCGGTCCGATATTCCAATATCTGCCGAGATTGTGTCCGTTAACCCAAACGTAGCCCTTACTAAAGCCCTTCATATCGACAAAGCAATCTGCTTTGCTTGTCGTGTCAAAAGTGGCTTTGAAGAATTTCGGATACTTCTCTGCGCCGAGATTCCAATCCAGCTGGTCAATATTGTCAAGCGGAAGCGTTGTCACTTCGTAATCGAAAATATTATGCGGTCCGAGCAAAAGTCCCGATATGCCCTTGCGGTCGTTGATATGGTTGCCGTAATTGACTCTGCCCATTGCCTCGACCAAAACGCCTATCTCTCTCTCGCCGTCAAATCCCGATACCATAAATGAATTGCGTCTGTGTTTGCGAGGTGCTTTGCCCGTCACGTCGCATATGCCTTTGAGTTGTCCGTCTATATAGACGTGCGCTCTGTCGTGCAATCCGTCTATAGACAAAATGCCCATAGTATACTTGCCCTTCATCACGGTCTTGTAATAGATAAGTCCGTAATTTTGGTCGTAATACTCCATGTGTTTTGCTGCACCGCTATGGTGCTTGGTGCCGATATTGTCAAAGTTCTCGAACAAGCCCGTACACTCGGTAAGTTTGACCTCTCCGATGCTTTGAAGTTGAACCTTAGGCGGTAGCTCTTGCATCGGTATGCCCTGTCTTGTGCACAACAATTCTCTCACCGCATGGTAAGCAGGCGTATAATCACCGTATTCGTTGAGTAGTGCGCAATAGTCGTAGCTAGTCACGGTAGGTTGGTACGTGCTGAAATGGTTGGCACCCGCATTGAAGCCAAAATTGGTACCGCCATGGAACATATAAAAGTTGAAAGAAGCGTCAATATCGAAGAAAGTGCCTAATTCTTTGATGATAGACTTGTGACTACGGGTATGATGTTTCTCTCCCCAATGGTCAAACCAACCGCACCAAAATTCCATACACATCTTAGGTCCGTTGCCGGGATATCTGTCAAGTGCTTTCATTCTTCCGCTGACGTTGCTACCGAAGTTGAGAGTCTTGAACGTACCTTCCAACGTGCCCGAAGAGAGCATATTGCACCAATCGCCGTCGGAAGTAAAGGTCAACACCTCTACGCCCAGCTCTTGCATCATATCTCGCATATAGGCGAGGTAGCGCTTGTCGTTGCCGAAACTGCCATACTCATTCTCAATCTGCATAGCGATGATATTGCCGCCTTTGGTGCATTGCAAAGGCACGAGAATGCTCATAAGCTTGGTATAGAAATCCTTGACATGGGCAAGGTACTCGGGACAGAAGCATCTCAAATCGATATTTTTGTCCTTGAAGAGCCAAGCAGGAAAACCGCCTGCCTCCCACTCGGCACATATATATGGTCCCGGTCTGACAATGACGTTGAGACCGAGCTTGCCTGCTATGGCTATGTACTCGGCTATATCGAGGTCACCTTCAAAGCAAAATTCTCCCTTCTTAGGTTCGTGCAAATTCCAACACACGTAGGTCTCTACCGTGTTGAAACCCGCAAGTTTTAGCTTGGTAAGTCTATCTTCCCAATACTCATGCGGAATGCGGAAGTAGTGCATTGCTCCCGAATAAACGTTGTACTTTTTGCCGTCAAGCAAAAAATCGTTGCCTTGTATCTCGAACATAATCTCTCCCTATATATTTATTATAATTATTATAGCATTATGTAAGTCAAATTTCAATACCCATTTTTACAAAAAATCGCCCACCGTCAGGTGAGCGATTGGTTGATATAGTTAGTTAGGCTTATTGTCTGCCGTATCTGAGTTCCGTCATAAGATATTTGTTATCACTCATATTAGCGTCAGGTTGAACTCCGACTTTATTACCATCGGTGCCGTAGCCAACTACTTTACAAGTGTTACAGAACATTTTTGCCGCAGGAGGAAGCGGGAATTCTCTAATTTCAAAGCCAATGGCTTCAAGTCCGTGGAACTGTGCCTTATTCTCTTTAAGACCGCTAGTCGCAAGGATAATCATACCCGTCTGAACCCACTTTTGGTCGTTGTACTTGTAGAAGAAGCTATCGTATTTTGACTTGTCCATCTCCTTCGCTACAAGATCGTTGACTAAGCCTGCCGTAGATTCGGTGTTAGGCATAAGTTTAGCATTCTTAGAATCCTTCCAATTGTATATATCGAGGAAGCCTTCTACAGTGAGGTCGACATAATTCTCTTGAGAATTACCTGCATCTGTCCAGCCCCACAATACGATACCTGCCGTCATAGAGTTGGCGATAACGTTGTTTCTCATAACAATCTTGGTACCCTTCTCATTGTTGGTCTCGATAGATATAGTGGAGTCGGAAGCGTTCTGAACTATACAGCCTTGCATAGTAACGTCACAGTTGTTGAGGTAAATATTCTTGTGGCTGTTCTCCACAATCAAGTTCTTCATAGTAACCTTTGGTCTAAAAGTATCTCCGTCTCCGTCAACGCAGATGAGCATACCGTATCTCTCAAGGCTGGTAAGGTCGAGAGTCTCGTCCTCTTCGAGCACTCTACCGGTAATCTTGAAATCTTGAAGCACTATATCGTTGGCTCTGCTGCAATCAAGCACGCTGGAGCCGGGGAGTCCTTCACCGTATCCTGCTATCTTATATGCGTCAAAAGCGTATCCGTTGCCGTAAATAGACTTTTGAACGTCGATATATCCGTGCTCAGGCACTGTAATGATAGGATTAGGAATGTCTCTGGCAGGTATCATCTCAAAGTCGTCGTGTACAATAACAGGTTCTTTGCTGACTACCGCATATATAAATTCCGGATAAGTATAGGCGTTGATACCGTCGACAAAAGTAATCTTCTTGGTAACCTTATTGTTATCGGCATCGGTAACGTCGAGTTTTGCCGTTCCAACTCCGTTGACGGTGATAACGCTACCCGTCAAAGACGCCGTATTATTGTTCCACAATCTGAAGTTGACGTCGTTGCCAAATACTTTGGATAAGTCAAACTTGTTGTCGGTGTTGACACCCGTCGTATACGTCTTGGTGCCAATATAATATTCGTCGTCCATCCAAACACTAAGGTTTTCGGTATCGATTTCCATTGGTTCACTTTCTTTTGCACAACCGATGAAAGTGAAAGTCAGGAGCGTAAACAATACTACGAGTACCGCAATGAAAGCAATTTTCTTCATAATTCCTCCTCAAAAGCTTATTGATAAGCATTGTAATTCAATTATACAATAATTATTAAAAAAATTCCATACCATACGACTTTTTAGTTGTATTTTTTGCGTTAAAATATTGTTAATATATAATCAAAAATTATTGTTGCTTAATCTAATCTTAAATTATGATTATTTTATTACAATATACTCAGTTGGGTATTGACAAGATTGACATTACAAGTTAGCATAATCATATAATGAGGGCGTATGAATAACAAAATTATTAGTAACCTGTTGACGGCTGTCAAAGTAACACTCGGGGCTTTGTTGATGTCGATATCTATACATTCCTTTACCATACCTGCCAAGTTTTTCCCGGGAGGCGTGTCGGGTATTGCTTCCATGATACAGATTTTGACAGGCTTTGAGGCGAGTTATACCGTTCTGATTATCAACCTACCGTTGATTGCGTTGGCATTCTTTATCAAAAACAAGAGCTTTGCACTCAAATCGTTGGTGGGAACGGTGCTAATGGCAGGCATGCTAAGGCTATGGTCGTACGTTGGATTTTTTACCTATTATAACCCGTCGCAACCATTGCTTTGTGCCATTGCAGGCGGTATTATTTCGGGTGCGGGAATAGGGCTGTTGGTGAGCTGCGACTTTTGCCCCGGAGGGACGGAAATTGCGGGCGTTTTGTTGCAAAAGAAATACAATTCCGTGTCAATGTCATACATAATACTCACAATCAACTGCGTAGTAGTATCACTCGGTTGTATCTTGTACAAGTTTGCCGGCAAAATGCAGACTACGGAAATTATCACCATTGCAATATGCTCTTTGGTGCAAATTTTCTTCAACTCTAAGAGTATGGATATCGTGCTCAACGGCGGTAGACAGGCAGTCAAGTTTGAGGTAGTGACGGAAAAAACTCAAGAATTGACAGCCTCCATATTGAGCGAGATAGGGCGTAGCGTGACTATTATGAACTCCCACGGCGGTTATAGCCAAGCCAACAACAACGTACTCATCTGTGTGGTTTCCCGCTCTCAAATTTCTTCTTTCAAAAGACTGCTCAAAAGAATCGATCCTCACGCATTTGCCTTTGCAATCAATACTCGTGAGGTATTGGGGCGTGGGTTCAAAAAAGTAAAATGACATATATTGATAGATAATATCCGTTGAAAATCCCGCATAACGAAAGCGGGGTTTTTGTTTGGTTTGTCGCATTGGTTGATACTTTTGCACTTAAGCCAACTAAATTGACTCGGGACGTTATTATTATGCCTTGTTGAGAATAGACTGCAATGAGGGACTTATGGAAATTTGGGAAGCGATATTGTTGGGATTGGTGCAAGGATTTACGGAGTTTTTGCCTATATCGAGCAGTGGACATTTGGTACTAGTACAGGACGTACTTGGCATTGCGAGCGACAATATCTTGCTATTCGATACGCTCCTGCATCTATCTACGCTGGTAGCGGTGTGCGTTGCTCTACGCAAGCAATTACTTGCCATTGTCGAACAGCCCGCCAAGCCTCTATTGCTGCTGGTATTGGCGAGCATCCCCGCAGGCATAGCCGGGCTAGCGCTGAGCGACAAGATAGAATCGCTGTTTAGTACGAGTAAGTATCTATGGATATTCTTTTTGATTTCGGCAGTTCTTTTGATTGCAAGCGACTTTTTCCCCAACAAGTCGACTAGGCAAAACGATAGTTGGTCATTCAATTCTATCGGCATCAAACAAGCTTTGGCTATGGGCTTGATGCAAGCGATTGCAATCTTCCCAGGAATAAGCAGAAGCGGTAGCACTATCGTGGGCGGCATAGCAACTAAGGGACAAAGACGGGACGTGACTGACTTTTCCTTCTTGATGAGCATACCTATAATTTTGGCTTCTCTACTGCTCCAGGCACTAAAAATATTCAAGGGAGAGTGCTCTCTATCCTTACCGCCTTTGGCTACCGCTCTTGGAATGCTTGCCGCAATCGTCAGCGGATATTTGTCTATCAAAGTAATGCTAGGTCTGGTGCAAAAATGCAAATTGAGATATTTCGGAATATATCTAATAGCGTTGTCTGTCGTCGTCTTGCTTGACAACTTTATTTGCCTTTGGTAAGCATCAATAATACTATCGCCACCGCCCCTATTCTCCAATCGGAATAGGGGCTATCGTATATTTGGCTGAGATTGCTCAAGGGATTGTGCTTGCCCTACGTTGCTATCCGATTGAGTTCTGTTCTCATCCTCAAGCCCCACTTCGTGCTCGTCAACGCTGTCGTCAAGAGTAGGTTGATTATGCCGAAACAACTCGTCTTGCAGATAGTCTTGCTTAACCTCCAAATTGTCGATATGTATCGAGTTTTTGGCATTTTCTTCTTGACAAGTCGCAATTATGTTTTGCTTTTTCGTTTGTTTGTTCATAAGACGGGATAGCAGCTGCAACTGCTCGGCAAGCAACGTGTTGTAGCCCCAAAAATCGGGACTGTCTGCCGTTAGAGTCACGCCCTTTTGGTCGGCTCTTGCAGTAGTGGCGATAACGTCGAGCAACAGTCTTTGCTCTTTGATTATCAAGGCTTTTAGTTTGTCGATTTTGCGTTTTGTGTCTTGCATATTTGCCCCCTTGACATTATACGCAACTTTTTCGACAAAGGTTAGCATCTTTATTTTGGGTTGCGTATTGACAGTATGCGTTTTAGTTGGTAAACTAAGGTTATAAGGGGGATATTATATGCAAGAGTTCATTTCTAAACTCAGACAACCCACCTCGCCACCGGAAAGAATAGTAGATGAGAGCGGGCAAGCGATATTCGGCACCTTCGACAAAGAGATAAAAAATCTCAATTTGATGGATTGCTATCGACCTTACGGCAAAAGAATGACTCGCCCTATACAAGACTTTAAATTGACGGAATGGGAGGCTACAGAAATCGTTACCGACGAGCTTGCAATAGTGTCGGCTATTTATTCTATGGGTAAAGTTGGATTTGGAATAGTAGTGGTCTTCGACCGATTAACCCACGACGTCGACTTTTGGCTAAAGCCTGCTACCTCTCGCTCTTTGAAGGTTGCACCCAACTTAATCGATTCGACAAGCTCTATAAAAACAAAAGCCATGAATATCGTGGTCAAAAATGATATGGACAAGGGCAAAGCCTCTACAACTTGCACAATATCTAACAAAAAGGGAAAGCTAGATTATTGCGTAGACCTAACCAGACTCTCTCCGCCAAGCGTGGTGTCTATACCATTTGGCGACAATATGCCGTTATATACCCAAAAAGACTTCTTTAGCGCGCAAGGCTATATCGAAAAGAACGGCAAGAAAATTGACTTGAAGGACGCCGTTGCCGTCATTGACGACCATAAGGGCTATTACCCTAGACGCGCGCACTACGATTGGCTGACAACTATGGGTAAAATTAAGCACGAGGGCAAAGATATATTTATCGCATTCAACCTTACTCTCAACCAATCAATCAACCAACACGACTACAATGAAAACCTCGTTTGGTTACAAGACAGACAAATCATTCTTCCACCCGTAACCTTCGAAAAAACCGAAAAAGTATGGCGAGTGTACGACCAACACGATAGAGTCAATATAACTTTCGAAATTCAAAATACATACGCTATGACTCCCAACGTCGGCGTGGCAAAGGTGGAATACTACTTGCCTTTCGGCGTGGTGTCGGGCTACGTCAGAGATGATGACGACACAAAGTATGAACTGTCGCAATTGATAGGCATTGCCGAAGACAAAACTACGCTACTATAAAACGCCTCTTGGCTAAATAAAAGTCCGAGCTAATACTCGGACTTTTCTAATACTTGGACTATTTGATTATTAAGTGAATTAAGCTATCAAGTGCAACACCCGATGATAGTATAGTTAATACAAAATCTGCCGTATCACGTAATTACCGCAAAGCTATTTGACCACTACCAGATTTTGATTGGTCACGCTAACGGCAATATCTACGTCAACGCCCTCTCTTATTACGGTTAGTACAACTTCATCTCCTGCTTTGACTGTAAGCATTAGGTCGGACACGTAGAAAAATCTATTGATATCGCTACTATTGCCGTTGATAGATATACTCTTCAATACGTCGTTGAGTTGTATACTTTCTCTCACAATGCTGTTTGCCTCCACTTCGGTTATTACACACTTTTCTTTGATATAATACTTGTCCTCCACGGAGTCGTAGGCAAGAGTGCTGTCCTGTGCGGTAACGGTTACACCGATAACAAGTTTTCTCACTACGCCGTCACTGCTTGCAAGCACGTTGTCAACGACCTTCTTGACTATATCCACGGGAATTGCATAGCCAACGTTGTCGATTGACGTCTCGTTGTGCTTAGCATTGACAATGCCGATGAGCTTGCCCTCGGCGTTGAACAAGCCTCCACCGCTGTTACCGCTGTTGATCGCCGTATCTACACGCATTACACGAATCTTCACATATCCACTATTGTCTACCGCAGCAATATTGATATATTCGCTTTCGAGGCTGACTATGCCCGACGTAGCGGCTATTCCCTTGTCTTGCGGATTGCCGATAGCAATCGCTCTCTCCCCCACTTGGTATCCGTCTGCAAAAGTCGCTTGCCTAGCAAAGCTGTTTTTGATTACGTCATTAGACTCGACTCTTAGCACCGCCAAATCGTAGTTCATCGAACCCCCAACGTAAGTGGTCGATATCGCACCGCTTGTGCTTTCGCCGCCATAGAGGTATACTTTGATATCGTCGTACACGCCGTCGTCTGAACCGTCATATACAACGTGATAGTTGGTGATGATTATTGCATCGCCCGCCTCTTGGTCAAGTTGATATATCACGCCTGCTCCCGCAGAGCCACTACCGCTATTGTTGGACGCCCTAACGCTGACACTCGACAACAAACAATCCTCTATCACGGCACTGTCGTCTGTCGAAAAATTGATAGTCAGTCCCAACTTGTCTTGCAAAAACTCGTAGAACGTACCCGTATATCCGCTTTCTTGCACCTCTTGGTCGTACAAATCTCTCAAGTCGTCTAGCGTTATACTTTGTCCGTCCGCTCCGTTTAACCCGTTACTTCCGTCTACGCCGTCGGCTCCGTCCGCACCTTTGAGACTCTCAAGCCACTCGGCCTCAGTACCCTCAAACCCGTTTTGCACGGCAATCTCGTAAGCAGACAAGCCGCCTTCTTGGCAAGCGCACAACGAAAACAACGCAATTATAATCAAAACTATCACGGCAATTTTCCACTTTTTCGACATATAAATCACCTCTTTTTGCAATTATCTTTATAGAATTTTTGAGTATTTTCTCGATTTTACTGACTTTATGCTATCAATATTGCCTTAAAAATTTATTAAAAATTCCTCTCCCCAATCTTTTTTTACTCAATATTTACCTATACAAAACGGTGCGTTTTGTACAAAAATAGCGTTGCTTTCCCCTCTTGACCTTAGCACAATAATATGCTTTAATATTATTGGAGGAAGTTATGAAAACTAAATTTATTGCTATTGCTATCATTTTGATAATCGTGTTAGGTTGTATAGGTCTTGTAGCTTGCAACAAGGAGGAAGAAGAACTACCCCAAGACGCTATCAAAGGCTCTTACGAGGGCGTAGATTATACTACGCTGACCAAGGTTGCGTCCACATCGGCGTTCGACCTATATCAACAAGTATACGAAACATACAAAAACGACACGGGCTACTATCGTGACGAGCTGTTCCACTTCAAAACGAGTGGCATCGAACAACGCTCACACTTCGTTGTATATAGGGACGGTGACAAATTTTTGTCAAGAGACGTCAAGGTTGGTTACGGAATAGGTCCCGGTGAAGCCTATGACTTAAAGACATTGTATTTTGACGGCACTAATTTTTACTCCAACAATTACGTCAAAAATAAGAGCATAGTAGAAAAGAAAAGAACTCTTAAAGGTACCATGGAAGACTTCAACGTCAAGAGCTACGGTACTATCAACGCCGATTCCGATATCGATGCTTGCAATGCCAGAATGCTAGACGATACATCTCACTTGACTACGTATATTATGAACGACCGCAGTCTGCTATCTCAGTACCACAACGACAACGTGTATACGGACGGCGAAGGTACTTATTACTTTACCATAGCACTCAACTGTTCCACCGAAATACTTGCCAACCAACAAATCGCCGCTAAACAAGAATTTATCGACCGCACAACGTGCAGTGAAGATAGCTTTGAGATGAATATGGATACGACTATTGACTTTACCGTCAAAGAGATAGACGGCGTGCTAAAGATTACTTCTTGGTTACGCCACGAAAAGTATCAAGGCAAAGCTTTAGGACTAGCTCTACTAAAGTGCGAGCAAACTTGCAAGAGCGTATTGACATACGATGAGTCTCAATACACTATCGACCAAGACGTAATCAAATCCACTATCGCATAATCCGATAACTACAAAATCAGCCCTGTCGCATGGCAGGGCTTTTTGTTGACAAAAAATATATTTTGTGCGACAAGTATCGACTTATTTAGTTTATCTTGCGCAAAATAGCTAGGTTTTTGGCAGGGATTTTGATATCACCGCTAAGCTTGTCTATGCAATAGAGATTGGCAGTGTCTATATCTGCAAGTCTTTCTAACTGTCCAAATCTACTCAAGTCTACGTAAGCGTCTCCGTCGGTAGGATTGGCAATATAGATATAGTCGCCTATGCGATAGGCTAGTGCACCCCACGCCGAACGCACGGCAAGCCACTCGAATTGCTCTTTCGCCGTAGATAGATTTCTAAATACCGAGTTATGCTTGCGAATACGTATAAGTCCTTGGTAGTAGTCGGATATATCAAAATAAGCATCTTTTCTATTCCAATCCAAAGCATTGATATCGTCGCCCGCATTGTAGCTGTTGTCGTTCATTTGCTTGGTGCGACAAAACTCTTCGCCCGCCTGCATAAAGGCAATTCCCAAAGAACTCATCACGAAGAATGCACCGAACTTGGTAGCTATCTTGATTTCTCTCTCGTTTGGCATAGTGGCTTTGAGTTGGTCGTACAATGCATAGTTGTCGTGCGCCGACATATAGCATACGTTTTGGCTTGGGCTATTGAGCTTGAAAACCACTCCGTCACGCTTATCGCTCGCCCCTTCTATTCCGCTCATAACGGCACTCAAAGAAACAGCCATTCCTTGCAAAAAGCCTCGAGATAAATGATTGTCGCCCCTCAGCCCGTCACGATACGAAGAATTGAATACCCCTACCTTGTCGGGCAACAACTCAAGGTTGGACATGTCGGCAGGCACTATCCAAGGTGCAGGTGGCAGAGCCCACCAAGGCTCACCGTACGACAACAAAGTCTTGCCTAGTTTGCTCTCCAATTGGTCAAGTCTATCTCTTATCGCAACAACGGTGTCGATATCGTACAATCCCATAAGGTCAAATCTAAAGCCGTCGATATGGTATTCTTCTACCCAATAGGTGAGCGAATCTATGATAAACTGACGTACCATAGGCTTGTCGGTGGCAAGCTCGTTGCCACACCCCGAGCCGTTGTAGAATTTGCCGTCGGAAAACTTGCGATAATAGCAATCTTTAGCTACTCTTTCAAGGTTGGAGTCCTCGGTGCGATAGGTATGGTTGTACACCACGTCGGCAATTACTCCTATGCCGTTGTCGTGCAAAGTCAAGATTAGTTGTTTGAGTTCTCGTATCCTTGCCTCAGGGGCGTAAGGATTGAGGCTATACGAGCCTTCCGGCACGTTGAAGTTGCAAGGATCGTAGCCCCAATTGCGTTGCCAAAACTCCCTCTCGTCCACACTCTCAAAGTCGGCGATAGGCAAAAGCTGAACGTAGGTCACCCCTAACTGCTTGAGATAATCAACAAGACACGCCTTGCCACAAATAGTCTTGTATCCCGTAACAAAACCGCCGTATTTGCCCCTAACTTCGAAGGTATCGGGCATACTTATGCTAAAATCTCGGATATGCACTTCCCATATTATCGGAGTTGCGTTGCCGTGATATATATCCCTATCCCACCCGTCGGGATCGGTACTTGCCAAGTCAACGATCATTGCTCGACAACCGTTGACGCCGACTGCTCGCGCGTAAGGATCTATACACTCCTTGCCGTCTATCTCGTAGGCATAAAATTTGCCCGTCAAATCTTGAGCTACCGTGCAACGGAAGACGTCTTTGTCCTTGGTCATATCGTAGGTTGCAATAGGAGTTGTGTCAAAAGCTTTGTCAAAAATCTCCACTTTGGCGTAGTTGGTAGGCGGCGACCAAACGGCAAAAGTTGTGGTCTTTTTACTAACGTCTACCCCCAAATCAAACTTGGTCTTTGGTGGTCTATCTACCTTGCCCGTTCTATCAAAAAGGCGAGCAATCTTCTTGATACGTTTGGCAATTTTGTCTAGTTCTTTGTCGCTAGGGAAGTCTATTCGACAACTCCAATTGAGGTTGGATACCGTGCCGGGAGTGTTGACTCTGCCCTCATCGCCGAGATATAGCCAATCGGCAAAAGGCACGATAGCCACATTGGACTTGCTTGCCATAATCAATCTTATGAGAGTGTCGGCAATATCCTTGGCACTATCGCATTGGTACGGCACGTCCAACAAACAACACTCGTCCTTGATGCTACGCTTAAGTTGCGATAAGCGTACCTCGTCGCTCAGACTAATAAACTGCATCAAGGTTGCGTTGTCGTGCGTACCCGTATAAGCTATGCTCTTGCGAGGATAGTTGCTTGGTCTATTGTCGCTGTCCACGTCGCCGTCCATGCCAAACTGAATGACTCTCATTCCACAATAACCCGTCTTGGACAAAAGTTGTCTGACGCCATCGTCGATAAGTCCTAAGTCTTCTGCCACTATGTCAAGATTAAGCTTATCGGCAAACAAATCGAAGCCTACGCCTTGTTTCCACTCGCCGTCAATGGCGTTTTTGGCACCGTAAGGCACGCTATAGTATCTATCCATAGCTCTAAAATGGTCGATTCGCACCACGTCGTATAGCTCAAAGGCTTGGGCAATACGCTCGTTCCACCAAGCATAGCCGTCCTCTTTCATCTTGTCCCAATCATATAGAGGATTGCCCCACAATTGCCCTTCTTCACAAAAATAATCGGGTGGAACGCCTGCTACGGCTTTGGGAACGAAATTGTCGTCCAATTGGAAGTTGTGCGGTTGACTCCATACTTCTACGCTGTCCAAAGCAACGTAAATAGGCATGTCTCCCATTATCTTGACGCCCTTGGAATTAGCGTACCTTTTCAACTCGAGCCATTGGGTACGAGCTACCCATTGCGTCCAAAGATAAAACCCTACCTCGTAAGAGTTTTGCTCGGCGTAACGCTCGACCTCTGCACTGTCAAAAATGCGATATCGTTGCCACTCGTACCAAGGTCCGTTGTCTTGATCTTTGAGTGCCATAAATACGGCGTAGTTCAAGAAGCTCTTGCCATCAAGCCAATCGAGATAGTCTTGGGTTGGTCGATATTGGTCGTATGCTATACGTAAAAGTCGAAGCTTGATTGGGGTAAGCCTATCGTAATCCACCCTGTCGCCGTCAATAGCCCGTAGCTCTTGCAGTTGTTTGGAGGTCAGCAAACCTTGCTTTTGCAAAGCCACGAGGTCAATGTAGTTGACGTCGATAGCTTGCGCACTGATTGATTGGTAAGGAGAACCCCCCATACCCGTCGGTACGAGTGGTAAAACTTGCCAGACGCTTTGACCTGCGTCTGCTAAAAAATCTATAAATCGGTATGCAGACTCGCCAAAAGTGCCTATTGCGTAAGGCGACGGCAAAGCCGAAATTGGCATCAATATGCCACTAATACGTTGATTGTTGATAGATTGTGTACAATTCATAGCTGTAAATAAGTCTTTTGCACCGCCTCCTGGCGGTGCAGTTATTGTAGTTGTTGCTTAGGACAATTTTTGGCAGTTTTTCATATCAAATTTGAGCACTCTATCGTCGCCGTCTACGCTATATTTGACGGTGACTTCGGTACCTGTTTGAGTGACGTCTTCTACCCATATCTCGCACTCGCTCATCACCTCGGCAAAGAGTTTCTTTTGCGCATCGTTGTATCTACCCGTGTCGTCGCTAGTAAACAAAACCGAGCCGAATATCTTGATGATAGTGGCAAGAAGTTGCTGTTGCGAAGGGGTAAACTTGACGTTGTAATCTCTAATGGTAAAGACGTCGGGATCGCACATAAACGCCCTCTTGTTGAGGTGTCTGCGATACAAGATATTGTAAACCGCTCCTTGGCTCGACACGTCCTCACGGTGAGAAATCTTCTGGATTAAGCCCTCCTTCCAACTTAGCCCCATATCGGCGCCTATTCTCATATATTCCACTCTACCGAAGCACGGCATAAGCGGAGTGCCACAGCCGAGGACCTTTCTATCGCCAACGCATTCTCTAATCAAAGATATCGCATCGTACATAATGGTTGCTCTCGATTTGTTGTAATTAGGCACCATAGCCGCACAGTACAAAAAGTCAAGCTTAAACAAGTCGAAGCCCATATTACGGTAATAAGCAAAACAATCTTTGATATAAGCTCTAACCTCTTTGTTGTATATATCCAAAGCGTAAAATCCGCCCCAATTGGTGCCACAGTTTATCATTTTGCCGTTGTTGTCTTTGATAAACCAATCGGGGTGCTCTTTGACAAGAACAGAAGTTTTTTGAACGCCGAACGGTGCCATCCACAAGCCCGCTTGCAAGCCCTTGGAGTGTATCGCCTTGACTATACCGTCAAGTCCGTTAGGAAATTTGGCGGAATCAATGCTCTTCCATTCGCCCACCTTGGTCTGGTAGCCGTCGTCGATTTGGAAGGTGTTGATTAGCCCCGTCGAAGCAATGCTTTCAAGGTCGTTGAGTACGATACTCTCGCTGATATTTTGGTAATAATTGTACCAAGTAGTATAGCCCTTGACAACGGGATAGTTTGGTCTCGGTATACCCATCATTGCGAAGTATTTGTCAAAGACTTCGTTGTACTCGCCCTTGAGGGAGATGAGCCTAAATAGCGTGTAGGTGTTGTCAATCAATACGCCCTCTACGTCCTTGTAGATGCGTATGCGATTGGCATTCATGTCGGTTTGAATAATAGTATAGCCGTCCTTGTCGCTGAGCGAGCCCACGAAATCTATCTCATCGCCTCTGCGAACGTATGCGTATCCGTGAGAGTGGAATTGTCCTTTCTTCTTAGGTTGGTCTACCCACGTATAGTCGCCGTAATTGATCATACCTAACGTCTTGCCGATTGGCGTCTTGTTAAGCAAGCCTTGGTCAGCCATTCTTTCGTCGCAAGTAAACTCTCTGCTGTCAGTCCACGACTGATAGCCGTTGGCAAAAAACTTGTCGCCCGGTGCAAAATCATATTCCATCTCAAGCCATACTTTCTCAATCTCGATAGGAATGTTTACCTTGATATCCAAGGTAAGACAGGCGTTGTTTTTGGTGTAATTGAGCGTAAAATCGTCGCAACCCGACGTAGCGGTTTTGACTTCGCGTCCGTCCTTGTATCGGATATGTAAATAATAGTTCTCGAGCATAACTCTCTCCTCATTCTATATTTTAATTATTATAACATAAATAAAAATAGTTGACAATACCCTATTTGGGCGCATTTGGGAGTTTTTATCGCAAAAAAATACACCTCGTCGATTGACGAGACGTATCGCTTGTCGAATGGTTTGACCACCGATTAGTTTTGACGCCAATTATAAACGGCTACATGACTCTTGGTTGCACTCTCAACGACTACGGTGTGGTTGACGATTTCTTCTCCCCACATTCCTTTGTCCACGCCTTCCCAATTAGGCTTGCAAAGCACTTTGTATTCCAACGTATCTCCTTCGTCAAATCTTCTAACGATTCTAAATATGCCGTTGTCCTTTTTTACTTTGAGCGCTTTAGCAGGATTCCAATTGCCAAGCTTTGGGTGATTGCCACAAATGTATACGCAATCAACGTCCTTATCGGTCTTGTTATCTACGTAAAAAGTTACGCAACAAACTTTATCTTCCATTTTTGTACCTCCAAATTATTATCTAACTGACAATAATTATAATATTTTATGTCAGTTTGTCAACTTTTTGACTACCGATATATCAAAATTAGCTCTAATTTGTATTTTATCTATGTTTTTTAGGTGCTCTAGCAAGTCTTTGGGCGTCTTGTAGTAATAGGGAGTCATTGCCAAAAGACTGTCTATTTGTTGCCGCTCACTCAACTCAAAAGTATAATCAAGCTCTTGCCTTTGCACACTTATTAGCGGCTCGAAGTCTACCGAAAAACTCTTGGGATATGCCTTGTCACCGTATATTGCTTGTTTTAGTTCCCATAGATGATATGGTGCGGGGCTGACGAATATTGCTCTTCCGCCCTCCTTAAGTACCCTACTAATCTCGTCGATTGCGTATGGTGCAAAGACACAAATTATCACGTCAATACTGCTGTCCGCAAGTGGCAGGTTGAATGAGTTGGCAACGCAAAAATCAATACACGTATCGAGTTTTCCGCCTATTTTGACGCCTTCTTTGGATATGTCCGTGGCAAGATAACGGTAGCTATCTCCATATCTTTTTGCAATATAACCGATATAATATCCGTATCCGCAACCAAGGTCAAGGACGCTTCCACCCTTGGGACAATAATGACCTACAAGGTCGGCAAGCTTGTCTGCAAGCGGCAGGTAGTGTCCTAACTCCAAAAAACGACGTCTTGCCTCTATCATATCCTTGTTGTCGCCAATCCTTTCTCCCGACTTTTGGCTGATATTGAGGTTGATGTAATTTTCTCTAGCTACGTCAAAGCAATGTCCGTTGCTACATTTACACGTCCTTCCTTCTAAGACGAGTTGACTACCGCACAACGGACACAAAAATCTATCGAACTTCATAACGTGCCTCGTACCAATTCCCACAACGCTTGAGTTTGCGCAACGACGTAATCGTCATAAATGACGAAGCGCGGAATGAGATATTCCGGCAATCTCTTGGATATCGCATTGACGTACGCCGACGCTTTAGCTGAGTCTTGAGCAAAAACCGTCATAGAGTGAGGATTGTACATCGCAATGGCGTTGAGCGCCGCTCTAACCGCCTTGTCACCCATCAAACCGCCCATATTAGGACAATATTTGATTTCCCCCGCATAGCCGCTTGCACCCTTAAAAACTTTGCCGTCTATACTTACGCCTATGCCTACGGAATTTTTGTCGACGTACAAGGATACGTGTATTTCCCTCTCTTGCTCATTGTCGTGGCAACCTGCCAACGAAAAGAGCTTCATATCGTTTTCGATACGAACACTGACGCCCGTCTTGGTTTCGATTTGTTCGACGATATTGACCTTCCTAAGCCCTAGCCGAGCCCATTCTTCAATCATAGGTCCGTTGACTACGCACGGTAGAGATATCGCACACAGCTCTACCAGATTATCCTCTATCGTAATGCCCTCGACTATTCTCGTAAGAGCTACGATAAAGTCGTTTTTGTCGCATTTCTTTTGAGTATTGGACAATACTTTGCCCTCAAAATCTCTAATTTGATAGATAACTCCATCCTCTCTTACGACTATCAACGCAAAGTGAATAAAGTCGGGATTGAGCGCATATATCTGTGCCCTCCTTCCACCCGACGAGCCTGCTATCTCCCTCTTGATTGCGACGTCGGCATCTTGAGCAAGACGCAACGCATGCGCCACCGTAGGATGAGATAAGCCCGTTGCCTCGACGATATCGGCAATGGTGCATTTTTGATTTTTTTTGAGATAATCTACCACGTCGCCAAGACTTGGAATTTGTGCAACGGTTTGAGCGTATCTTTGCAATTTGTACATACTTCACCTTTTTAAAACTTATGTAAACGGGTTGTATAAATCTATTATAACGGCGTAAATACCGACTGTCAAACGACTGACTTATGAAAATGACAAAACGCTACCCTTTTTGGATAGCGTTGGAGAATTGTTTTATAGTGACTAAAACTAATTAGTTGAATTGGCAGCCACTCACTTTTTTAGTTGGAGATATTGACTATATTGTCTATTCCATTTCTCTCTATCGGGGCTAGGAACAAACTCGATAGGCTCGAAAGTGGTCTGTGCCAGAGCATAAGCTTCGCTCATGTCCTTGACTACGCCTAGACCGAATAATTGACCGAGGGCATTGCCTATAGCCGTGGCTTCGACGCAGCCGCCTATGACATTGATACCGAGACAGTCGGCAACCATTTGGTTGAGCAGGTGGTTGTTGGTCCCTCCGCCTATGATATGCAAGGTGTCGTAGCTCTCGCCCGTTATGGCTTGCAAGCCCTCTAAGGCGTAGCGATACTCCATAGCCAAAGAATTGTACACGCAGCGAGCTATCTCGCCTATACCCGACAGCTCTATCCCCTGGGTGTCTTTCACGTATTTGACTATTCTCTCATCCATGCCGAATGGCGGGGAAAAGATATTGTCGGCTACGTTGATATAGCCCTTAAATTCGTCGACTTTTTTGCACTGCTCAACTATCTGAGACCAAGTGATCGGTTGCTCTTTTATCCACTCGCGCCTACACTCCTGGATAATCCACATGCCCATAATATTTTTGAGCAAACATATCTTATCGCCAAATCCTATCTCGTTGGTGTAACCCTCCGTATAAGTAACGTCGTTGACGATTGGCTCGTCCGACAACGTGCCGAATAGCGACCAAGTACCACTGCTGACGTATAGAGGCTGTTTGCCCTCTTGCATAACCGTCATAATGGCACAAGCCGTGTCGTGTCCGCACGTGAGTATAACGGGGATATCGTAAGTTAGATTGAGTTTGGCTTTGATTTCCTCTTTGAGATTGCCTAGCACGCTTCCTACGGGGTGGACGGGTGCAAAGTTGTCAGCTTGCAATCCCAACTTGTCAAGAAAGTCTTGGTTGTATCCGTCTAGATAAAATCCGCTAGTCGTCGCAATAGTGGCGTCGCAAGACATCTTGCCCGTGAGCATATAGCCTAGCAAATACGGCATATAGAGTATAGTATCGCCCTCGACGACCTTGTTGCTCTTTTGTTGGGCGATAAGCTGGTATAAGGTGTTGAACTCGTTGAGAGATATGCCTGCCATGTCAAAGGTCTCTCTCTTGGTAAGCAATTCTTGCTTGTCAATGCACCCCGCCGTGCGAGAGTCACGATAGTGATACGGCATCTCCTTGATATTGCCGCCACTGTCAATCACGCCGTAGTCAACGCCCCAAGTATCTATACCGATAGAGTCGATTACTTGTCCGTTAGCAGTCGATAACTCGATACATGTCGTGATTTCTTCCAAAAGCATATCAACGTCCCAACGCAAAGTATCTCCCACTTTGACGGCGTTGTTGTCAAATCTATGAACCTCTTGATAGTTCATTTTGCCACCGTCACACTCGAAGACTATTCCTCTACCGCTACTTGCGCCTAGGTCTATCGCCAAAACTCTTTTCATCTTACCACCCGTTGAAAGTATCGTCGATTTCTTTGACTTGCTCATCGTTGATTGGCACTATGTCGGCAATGGCAAGCGCCGATATAATAGAGCGTGCACTATAGTCTAGCACTTCCAATCTATCGAATGCCTTAGTAACGTTTTTGCCTATGGTAATAACGCCCTCGTTGTCGATAATGAGTGCGGGAGCAGTGGTCGACAGTAAACCCGCAACCTTCTTGGCGCTAGTAACAACGTCATACTCTGCACGCATTACGTCCTTGAGCATTATGTAACTCTCGGGGATAAGACGAGCGTTGAGTTGTCGGTTGGATACGGCAAATCCCATCGTTGCACTCGGCATAGATATCATCACGCAGTTGACCTCGGGCTTGGTATCAAAAATCTCTTGAATATAAGCAAGATATTTGGTACTTTCAGAGGAAGACAATTTGCCACCTACACAATATACGACGTCGTCAGGTTGAAGCTTCTTTCTATCAACGCTGTCGGGATTGAACAAAAATCCTTCGCCCGCCCTAACTGCGATAGTACCGAAGGTCGATGCCATAAGCTTGTTGTTATAGCTTCTTAAGCAAAAGTCACAAATCTCTCTCTTTTGCGTTGCAAAAGCATCACTCTTGTCTTCTATTACGCAATAATCAGCCTTTTGCAATTCTACTCTCTTAGGCTTGATGACACCGCCGAGCATACTTGCATTGATGAGCGTCTGGCATAAAAAATCCAGCGTTTCGTAACGCATAAAAGCTTTATCCAAATCGCTGTCGGCAACGGTAGCTCCATGGTTGTCCATCATTACGGCGTTGTATCCCTTCTCGAACTCCGACTTGACGATATTGCCGAGCTTTAAGCTTCCCGGAAGGTCGTAGCACGAGCCAACCACTTCACCCAAAACGTCTTCGTAAACTCTTGCCACCGAAGAATCGGGAACTTTGCGTGCGGTTGCATAAGCCACTACGGCAGGTGCATGAGCATGCACGACTGCCCTAAGGTCGCTCCTCATCTTGTATATATTGCTATGGAAAGGAAGTTCCATAGACGGAGGGTACTGCCCGATGCGAGTTCCGTCGGGCAATACTTCTGCTATATCGTCTACCGCCAAAGTCCCTTTGTCCTTACTGCTCGGCGTGATGAAGATGTGTCCGTCTTGGTCAATCGTCGAGATATTGCCACCGCTGGTGGAGGTAAGGGAACTATGGTATACCCTATTCATGGTATCTAATACTTTTTGTTTCATATCCATAATTATTTGTAAAGTGGTCCGTAGTTTTTGCACGCTCTGTAGTCCACGCTCTCCTTGTCGCCCGTGCCGAATGCAGTCCAGCAATGTGGTCTAAAGAGCTCGTCGTCGTCAACGTTGTGCATGTTGACAGGAATGCGTAGCATACTTGCCAAAGTGATGAGGTCTTTGCCTATATGTCCGTATGTAAACGCACCGTGGTTGGCACCCCAATTTGCCATTACCGAATATACGTCCTTGAAAGCCGACTTCTTGTCGCTGAGTCTTGGAGCGAACCAAGTGCTTGGCCAAGTCGGATCGGTTCTCTTCCAAAGCTTAGAGTCAACTTCGTCAGGCAATACCACGGTCCAACCCTCGGCAATCTGCATAACGGGACCGAGTCCGTCGATGAGGTTTATTCTCACCATAGTGACAGGCATCTCGGCAGCAGTACGGAATTGAGAACTAAATCCGCCGCCTCTGAAGTATTGCAAGTTGGCTTGAGTCCACTGGGTAGCGCCCATGCAAGCGTTGATATCCTCTTCCTTCATATTCCACCATTGTTTCATCACAGCTTCGCCGTTCTCCTTAGACATTGCACTGCCGTCAAGTGCGGCTGCTCCCGAGTTGATGAGGTGGATAAATCCGCCCGACGCTTTGCCCGTTGGCTTCCAACCCGTCACTCTCTCTACCGATTGAGGCGACCAGAAAGTTCTTACGTCGGCAAAGACGCTGGCTCTTTGATTGAGCAATTTGCTAAACAACATTGCCAAGCCGTTGAGACAGTCGTTTTCGGTAGCGAGGATAAAAGGTTCTTTCTTGCCGTTCCAATCAAAAGTCGAGTTGAGAATGGCCTCGGTAAAGTCACCGTTTGGCAACCAATCCGTCCACATTCTTTGACCTTGGAAACCGCCCGCAATAGCATTTCTACCCAAAGATTCTTCCGGATATCCCATCTCTTTGAGCTTTGGATTGCCAAGCATAATATCCTTGATGACGAGCGTCATCTTGGCGATGAACTCCCATTGAGCGTCCTTGTCTTCTCTAGTTCTTTGCTCTGCGTTGATATCAATGCCTTCTTTGCAGTTTTTCTTAATCCAAGCCAGCTCTTTGGCATATTCGTCGTGGTCGTAAATTCCAAGCGTAACACGGCGATTGATCTCGGACATATCAACCCATTCCGCTCTGATGCCGAGATACTTTTGCAAGAAGTTGGCGTCAACGTAAGAGCCACCGATACCCATAGATACCGAGCCGAGTCCGACGTAGGCTTTGTTTCTCATTTCACCCACTGCCAATGCACAACGAGCAAAACGCAAAATCTTCTCTTGCACGTCTTGAGGAATGCTCGTGTCGCCCATATCTTGCACGTCCTTGCCGTAGATGCTAAACGCAGGCAAGCCTCTCTGTGCATGTACCGCCATTGCTGCGGCTAGATAAACGGCACCCGGTCTTTCCGTACCGTTGAAGCCCCATACTGCTTTGATAGTGTGCGGATTGACGTCGATTGTTTCGCTACCGTAGCACCAACATGGCGTAACCGACAAGGTTGCCACTACGTTGTTAGCCTCAAACTTCTCGGCGCAGTCTGCCGCTTCTTTACCGCCCGCTATCGTGCCGTCGGCGATAATAACTCTTGCAGGTGTGCCATCGGTATAAAAAACGTTGTCTTCAATCAATTTTTTTGCCGACAAAGCAAGATTCATCGTTTGCTCTTCGAGGCTCTCTCTTACACCCATACATCTTCCGTCGATGATAGGGCGAATACCTATCGTTGGTCTCATTGCTTATTCTCCTTATAATTTTTGTATTTTATTTATTAACGTTAGTCAAGTCACTGACTACTTTGCTTGCTATTATCAACCCCGCTACCGACGGGCACCATGCCACCGATGCGGGCGTAGGCTTACGCTCGCCTTCTCTTGCCTGCCTCTTGATTGGCAGTTGATGAGAGCATACCGTACTAAGGCTGTTGATTCCACGCTTTTTGAGTTCTCTACGCATAACCTTGGCAAGGGCGCAATTGTTGGTATCAAAGACATCCTTGATTTCAAAAGCCGTCGGATCTGTTTTGTTGCCCGTACCCATACTGCTAATGACGGGTATGCCAAGCTTGTCCGCTTGCATAATTATTTCTATCTTTGCACTCACCGTATCCACGGCGTCGACGATATAATCCACGCCGTCAAAACTTACTTCATTGTCACCCGGCATATAAAACTTGTCGTAAATCTTGACATTTGCCATAGGATTGATATCTAGTATCCTTTCCTTGGCAACGTCTACCTTCCTTTTGCCGATAGTGCTGTGTAGAGCGATAATTTGTCTATTGAGATTGCTAAGCGACACGACGTCGTGGTCTATCAAGACAAAGTTGCCGACTCCGCTCCTCGCCAAGCCCTCTACCACGTATCCGCCTACTCCGCCTACGCCAAAGATAGCCACGCAAGACTTACCCAACTTGTCCACGGCACTATCTCCCAACAGCATAGCCGTCCTAGAAAATTGTTCACTCATAAATATATTATAATATATAAATTTTCTATTTTCAATACATATCGGATTTTTTTGACAAAAAAAGGACGGTAAAATCCGTCCTTTTAGAGTTGTTGTTATACGATTAGTTCATCAACATTCTGTCGTTTGCCATCTGCGTGCCTGCCACTTCCTCAAACTTTTTGAGCAAGTCGGCAACGGTAAGATTTTTCTTTTCTTCACCTTTGACGTCGTAGATGATTGCGCCGTTGTGCATCATAACCAATCTGTTGCCGTATCTGATTGCGTCCTTCATATTGTGCGTAATCATTATGGTGGTGAGGTTGTCCTTGGTAGTAATCTCTTCGGTCAATTCCAACACTTTGGCGGCAGTCTTTGGATCAAGTGCAGCCGTGTGTTCGTCCAAAAGAAGCAAATCGGGTTTTTTGAGAGTAGCCATAAGCAAAGTGAGCGCTTGACGTTGTCCACCCGAGAGCAAACCTACCTTAGAAGTCAGTCTGTCTTCGAGGTTTAGTCCGAGCATTGCAAGCTTTTCTCTATAAATTGCATGTTCCGCTTTGGTCACGCCCCAACCCAAGCCTCTCTTTTTGCCTCTGCGGTTAGCGAGAGCAAGGTTTTCGATAATACTCATATTGGCAGCCGTGCCCACCATAGGATCTTGGAATACTCTGCCGAGCATAGACGCCCTTTTGTATTCGGGATATCTGGTGATGTCCTTGCCGTTGATTTCAACGCTACCTTCTTCGGGAAGGAATACGCCCGAGATAATGTTGAGCATAGTGGACTTGCCCGCACCGTTGCCGCCTATTACGGTAACGAAATCCCCCTCTGCCATCTCTAGGTTGAGTCCGTTGAGTGCCTTCTTTTCGTTGATAGTGCCTATATTGAAGGTCTTGTGAATATTGGTAAGTTTAAGCATTTTCACCACCCTCCTTTTCGGCGTTCTCTACTATTTGATTGGCAACCTCGTCGTTCATAATCACGTCGGTAGGATTGCCCACCGCCTCTTTGACACGCTTAGAGTTGTTGAACTTGGAGTTACGCTTGAAGCTGCCCTTGATATTAGGCAGGGATAGTGCGATAACTACGAGCACTGCCGTGAGGAGCTTGATATAATCGGTAGGAAGACCCGCAAATATGATAATCGTGATAATTTCTCTATAAATTATACTACCGATAAATACGCTTATTATTCTCCACAAAAAGTTGTGTTTTGCACTGATTATCGCTTCTCCGATGATGACCGATGCAAGCCCGATTACTATCGAGCCTACTCCGAAACTTATATCTCCGTAACCGAATTGTTGTGCAACCAAAGAGCCCGAAAACGCTACAAGCGCATTGGAAATCATAAGTCCTATTATCTTGGTATTGTCGGTGTTGATACCTTGCGCACGGCACATCTTTTCGTTGGAGCCCGTAGCACGAATCGCACTACCGACTTCGGTACCGAAAAACCAATAACTTGCACCTATGATTATTGCGGAAACTATCAAGCCTATAATGAGGATTATGAGGTTTTTTGCCACTGCGTCGTTAAACCACGCACTGACAATCGCAAACATATTGACACCGATAGGCAAAGATAGCGTTGGCATACCCATAATGATGAGGTTGACGGAATACAAAGCCGTCATAGTCAAAATTCCCGCCAAAATAGGTGCAATCTTGAACTTGGTGATGAGTAACCCCGTAACCATACCCGCTACACCGCCTACCAGCAAAGCAACGAGGCTTGCCAGTAGTGGGTCGCAGTTGTTGTTGATGAGCAATGCGACGATAGCGCTACCCGTAGCAAAACTACCTTCTACCGTCAAATCCGCAACGTCCAGCAGCCTATAGGTGATATAAACGCCAAAAGCCATTATACCCCAAAGCACGCCTTCGCCCGCACCGCCTAATATTGTCATTAAAAATCCCATTGTATTGTCGTCCGCCTATGATTATTGCAAAGCCAAGATAGAGTCAGGGATTGTGTAGCCGATTTGCTCGGCAATAGTCTCGTTGATGGACAATGCGAAACCTTCGGTTTGGTATCCTACTGGCATTTCGGCAGGGTTTTTGCCGTTGACCAAAATATCAAACGCCATTTTTGCGGCAACTTTGCCGAGTTCATAATAATCAATACTGTAAGTAACGACTCCGCAAGCATCATTCATGCCGCCCTCTCCGCATACGATAGGGATATTGTAATTGCCCGCCGTGTTTGCAGAATGTACCGATGCGGCAGCGGTAGCAAGAATATTGTCGGTAGGAATATATAGACACTCTACTCCTGCAGCAGCCGCTCTTCCCATTGCGCTTTGGATTTCCGTTGCGTCGTTGATGGTAATACGAGTAACTCTATCTTCTCCGAGATAATCGATAAGCATATCCGCTTGAATCTTGGAGTTGTTTTCTTTTGCAGAATACAACACGCCGTATTTAGCGGTAGCTGGATCGCTTACTACGAGTTTCATCAACTCAGCTTGTTGCTCGATTGGGTTCATATCACTACAGCCCGTAACGTTAGAGCCAGGTCTTTCCTTGGAAGCAACTAATTTTTCAGCTACAGGATCGGTCACGGCGCTAAATACTATAGGAATAGTCTTGGTAGCGTTGGCGGCAGCCACAGACGGAGACGTAGCGATTGTATAAATGAGGTCCACATTTTTGTTGACCAACGTACTTGCGTTGGTAGAGTTGTTGTTTGCTTCACCGTTGGAGTTGGTGTACTCGAATTTTACCGTCTTGCCTACTTCATCCATAAGAGCGGTAAGTTCGGTCTTAAAGCCGTCGTAGGCTTTATCGAGCGCAACGTGAGGCAATAATTGAATTACGCCTACCGTGTAGTCAGCTTTTTCGCAGCCTGCGAAAGAGAATGCCGAAATTGCAACTAGCAATATTACGAGCATTGATACGATGTAAATTTTCTTCATCTTCATTGTCTTTTTTTGTTTTGCCATCGTGGTGGTCTCCTTATTTTTAATACTTTTTTATTATAAAACAATAATGAGAGCGTGTCAATAAAAAATTTTTTGCTATTACTAAATATTATAGTATCGTCAAATATCCGTATTTGAGGCTATATTTATTTGAGAAACGGGCTAATAAAACAACGAGCTAATTGCCGTATAAATTAGTTGTTAAATCTCAAAAAACTCGATACTTATCGACAATTTTGCCTTTTGACAATACAATTATTTAGTCGTCGCCTCGTTGCGAAAACATAAAATTACGGCATCCTTCAATGCCGTAATTCTTGTCTTTGATAATGTTTCGTTACTCTTCGTGCTTGCCGTCTTTGACGTAATCGATATGCAACAGTTCGTGTCTTCTCTTGCCTATGATGTAGTCGTAGATTTGAGTAACGGCAGGGTTTTGGTCGGACGACTTGATTTGCAATTTTCTATCTACGTGATACAAGCCTCTCGCTCTATGCTCCCTATCCTTATACTTAGTGCAAGGTTGTCCGCCTCCGGCGATACAGCCCTCTGGACAAGCCATTACTTCGATGAAGTCGTAGTATGCTTTGCCCGACTGCAAGTCTTTGATGAGCTCGCCTGCGGCTTTTAGTCCGTAGACGATAGCGATTTTGACCTCTCTATCTCCAATCATGACACTCGTGGTTTTGAGAGCCTCTCTACCTCTTACGCCGATAATTGCGATTTTGTCAAGTGCCTCTTTGCTCTTGTCGGTGCTACATCTACGAATAACGGCTTCTGTAACGCCACCCGTTACGCCGAATATAACGCCTGCGCCACTGAATAGTCCGAACGGCATATCGGGAGCTTCGCCCTCTAGCTCGTTGAACAAAATACCCGCACGCTTAATCATCTTGACGAGTTCTCTCGTAGTGATGACGAGGTCGGTCTCTTGTCTGCCGTCTGCTGCGGTAAACTCAGGTCTGTCGGCTTCGTACTTCTTAGCCGTACAAGGCATAATTGCTACGACGTAAGTCTCTTTGCCGTCGTCTTTCTTATTGTAGTAGTCTTTGATTACACTACTAAACATACTCATTGGACTACGACAAGTGGATACGTTAGGCTTAAGCTCGGGGTGCATCTTTTCTACGTACTGTATCCAACCCGGACAGCAAGAGGTAAACATTGGGAACACGCCGTTGTTGTTGAGTCTATCCAAGAATTCGTTGGACTCTTCGATAACCGTCAAGTCGGCACTCAAAGAAGTGTCGTAGACCTCGTCAAAGCCGAGTTTATGAAGTGCCGCCACAGTCTTACCGAGTCCGTTCCTACCCGCCTCGAAACCAAACTCTTCGCCTATTGCCACTCTTACGGCAGGAGCAATCTGCGCCACTATACGCTTGCCCTCTTTGTTGCCAAGCAAATGCCACAACTTGTCGGTCTGGTTGTTGATGACGATAGCACCCGTAGGGCATACCGCCGCACATTGACCGCAGTTGACACAGTTGCTCTCTGCAAGTGGACGATTGAAGGCAGGAGTCACTCTGACCTCACTACCTCTATGCGCAAAGTCGATAGCACCGATACCTTGCACTTCGCTGCACATACGCACGCAGTCGCCGCACAAGATACATTTGTTAGGATCTCTGACGATACCCTTGGCGCTCTTGTCTATCTCTGCTTTTGGACGAGTGTCCTCAAACCTTATCTTTTTGATGCCGAACTTGGCTGCCAATTCTTGCAGACGGCAGTTGCCGTTTCTCTCGCAAGTGGTGCAATCTTTGCAGTGGCTGGCAAGCAAAAGCTCCAGAATCATCTTACGATGTTTGTGCAACCTCTCGGTGTTGGTCTTGATAACCATGCCGTCCTTAGGCGGAGTGGAGCAAGAAGCATGAATGCTTCCTCTATCGTCTTCTACCACGCACATACGGCACGCACCATATATGGACAAGTCGGAGTTGTAGCAGAAGGTTGGCAATTCGATGCCTGCTTTTCTGATGACTGCGAGTATGTTTTGCTCGTCGGTAAACTCTACTCTATGTCCGTCGATAATCATTATTCCCATTGCTTAGTCCTCCTTTATTGCCTTAAACGGACAAGCCGTCTCGCACGCACCGCACTTGATACACTTGTTAGGATCTATCTTGAACGGCTTTTTGATTTCGCCGCTTATAGCCATAACAGGGCATTGTCTTGCACACTTGCTACAGCCTCTACATACCTCAGGATCGATGTAGATTGTCTTAAGCTTGCTACATACGTGGGTAGGGCACTTCTTGTCAACCACGTGAGCCACGTACTCGTCTCTAAAGTATTTGAGAGTGCTGATAACAGGTCCCGCAGCCGTCTTACCTAGTCCGCACAGAGCCGTTGCGCTGATAGTTTCGGCAAGCTCCATCAACATATCGAGGTCCTCGAGCTGTCCTTGTCCCGCTACTATTCTTTCGAGAATTTCTTTCATTCTCTTGGTGCCTTCTCTACATGGCACGCACTTGCCACAAGACTCGTTTTGAGTAAAGTTCATGAAGAAGCGTGCAACTTCTACCATACAAGTGTCCTCGTCCATAACTACGAGTCCACCGCTACCTATCATCGCACCCACCTTTTTGAGTGAGTCGAAGTCGAGAGGAAGGTCGAGATGCTCTTCAGTCAAACAACCGCCCGACGGTCCGCCTATCTGCACTGCTTTAAACTTTTTGTCGTTTTTGATACCGCCACCGATATCGAACACGACTTCTCTCAAAGTCGTACCCATTGGTACTTCGATAAGTCCCGTATTGCGCACGTTGCCGGTAAGTGCAAAGGCTTTAGTTCCCGGACTGTTGGCAGGACCTATACCCAAAAACCACTCTGCGCCGTTGACTATGATGAGCGGTACTGTCGAGAAGGTCTCAACGTTGTTGAGCACGGTAGGCTTGCCAAACAGACCTGCTTCTACGGTACGAGGCGGCTTGACTCTAGGCATACCTCTATTACCTTCGATAGACGCCGTCATTGCGCTACCTTCACCGCAGACGAATGCGCCCGCGCCTTGGTTGATGTGAATGTCGAAACTAAATCCGCTACCAAGTATATTTTTGCCCAAAAGTCCGACTTCTTTGGCTTGTTCTACCGCCTTGTGCAGACGAGATACTGCCAAAGGATATTCTGCTCTTACGTAGATATAGCCCGTATCGGCACCCGTGGCGATACCTGCTATCATCATACCCTCTAGTACGGAATGCGGATTGCCTTCCATAATACTACGGTCCATGAACGCACCAGGATCACCCTCGTCGCCGTTGCAGACTATGTACTTTTGTTGTTGCTTTTGTCTGGCTACTTGCGCCCACTTGCGTCCCGTAGGATATCCGCCACCGCCTCTACCTCTGAGGTTGGAAGTAACCATAGTGTCGCAAATCTCTTGCGAAGTCATGTGGAAAAGCGCCTTTTCCAACGCACTATATCCGCCCTTGGCGATGTACTCGCCTATGTCCTCTGCGTCAATGTGTCCGCAGTTGGCAAGTACGGTACGAGTTTGCTTAGCATAGAAAGGAATGTCGTCTTGCTTGGCAAAAGCCACATTGTTTTCGTAGATAAGTCTGGTGATAAGTTCATCGCCCGCAATAGATTTGTCTACTATCTCCTCGCAATCTTCGAGTTTTACTTTGGTGTATAGCCAGCCCATCGGATCTATTCTAAGCAACGGACCAAGCTCGCAAAAGCCGTTACAACCGCTCTTTTTGACGCCAATTCCGCTGTGGTCGACGTGACTCTCCAGCGATACTTGAACGTCAATACCTTTGGCTTGGCACAATTCGATTATGCGATGATAAATCTTGTCGGAACCGCCTGCAAGACAACCCGTACCGGCACAAACCAAGACCTTTTTCTTTTGGCTCTCTAGGCTTTCTTTGCACGTTTCTCTAAAAACTTTGAGTTCGACGTCGCTCTTAAACTTTTCCATTTTCTTTCTCCTTAATCTCTTTGATGAGTGCCTTGACTTTGTCAGGCGTCATTGCAGGATAAACCACGTCGTTGAGAGTCAACACGGGTGCAAGTCCGCACGCACCGAGGCAAGACACCGTCTCTATCGTAAACATAAGGTCGTCGGTCGTGTCTTGATTGATAAGTCCGAGTTCTCCGCGCAAAGCGTTGATAACGGCGGTGGACTTACGCACGTGGCAAGCCGTGCCGTCGCATACTCTAAATACGTATTTTCCCTTTGGCTCAAGCGAAAAGTTTTCGTAAAAAGTCGCTACACTGTAAATTTTGGCAGGACTGATTTGCAATTTCTTAGCAACGTATTCCATAACTTCCTGGGACAAATATCTATACTTGCCCTGAATTTGTTGCAAAATGCTGATGAGATTGGTGGCACTGTTGTCGTTGGCTTGCAAAATCTCGTCAATGACAGTGCAATCTTCTATATTCATAACTTCCTCCGTCTAAGTAACTGCCACCATTATATCAAATAATATATATAAAGACAACACAATAGTCCAAAGTTTGTGACAAAAATAACAATTATTTTCTATTATCTTTTTTCTCGTTCTATTTTTCTACTTATTTCTCGATATCAAAGACAAAACAGACGGCAAAAAGCCGTCTGTTTTTGATGATTTTTGTATAATTATTTCGTACCGAAGAGTCTGTCGCCCGCATCGCCGAGTCCCGGGAGGATATAGCAATGCTCGTTGAGCTCTCTATCCAAAGTGGACACGTAAACCTTGACGTCGGGGTGGTCGCCGGCTACTCTCTTCAATCCTGCAGGCGCAGCGATGATGCTCATCATGGTGATATCCTTGACGCCTTGCTTTTTGAGGAAGCCGATTGCTTCACTAGCACTACCGCCCGTGGCTAGCATTGGATCGAGCAAAAATACCTTCATATTTTCGATGCCTTGAGGTAACTTGCAGTAGTATGCTTGTGGCTCCATAGTTTCTTCGTCACGATACATGCCGATATGCCCCACTTTGGCGGTTGGCAAAAGGGTATGTATACCGTTGACCATTCCAAGACCTGCTCTAAGGATAGGCACGATAGCTACCGACTTCTCCACTATCATAGTTTGGGTGCAAACCTCAAGCGGAGTCTCTATCTCCACTTCTTTGGTAGGGATATCCTTGAGTGCCTCGAAAGCCATAATGGAAGTAATCTCTTCTACGAGCTCTCTAAACTCTTTCATTCCCGTATTTTTGTCTCTCAAATGTGCGATTTTGTGCTTGATGAGAGGGTGGTCGAACACCATTACGTTTGGATAATCTTTCATAATTTTCTCCTATTATTTTAGTTGTTGTCCACGCTTTCGGTAGCAACGGTTTCTTCTGCTACGGCTTCTTCGGTTGCTTCTTCGCTCTTGACGAGTTCTCCGCCGTAAGCACTACCAACGATAGACTCTTGCTTATTCTTGCCTCTGCCAATCATAAAGATTGCGTTGAGAATGATACCGATGAAGGTAGCTACTGCGAGTGCCGAGAAGCTGAGTATACCGATGTTGAGAGTTTTGCCTGCCGCACTCATACCAATACCGATAACGAGGATTACGGAACATACAATCATATTCTTACTATCGGAGAAGTCAACCTTTGCTTCTACTATGGTCTTAAGTCCGTTGGCTGCAATCATACCGTAAAGGATGAGCGAAGCACCGCCGATTACAGGAGCAGGGATTGTGCCGAGCACTGCGCCGAACTTGCTGAAAATACCGAGTACCACAGCAAAGATACCCGCAACGAACAATACGTTAGGATTGTAGTTTTTGGTGAGGGAAAGAACTGCGGTATTCTCGCCGTAAGTGGTGTTGCAAGGACCGCCGATAAGACCTGCAGCCATGGTTGCTACGCCGTCGCCGAGCAAGGTGCGATGTACGCCCGGATCGGTGATGAAGTCCTTGCCGCAAACGATAGAACTTGCATTGACGTCGCCGAGGTGTTCCATAAAGGTAACGATAGCGATTGGTGCAAACATCAATATAACTTTGGCTAGGTCTGCATTCCAAATCTTGCCGAGAGAGCCGTACCAGCCGAATGCCTTAGTAAACTCGCTTGGTTGGAACAAAATCCAGCCGCTATTGATTACGGTGTCAAAGCTGACGATACCGAAGCAAAGCGCAACGATATAGCCTACTACGATACCGAGCAATACGGGGATAATCTTGAAGAAGCCCTTGGCAAATACCGAAAATCCGATGATGGTTGCCGCCGTTGCAATACCTGCAACTACGTAGCCGATAGTTTGCGTAGAGGTTGCGTCGGCTGGTGCAACGAAGTTGTTGATTGCAACAGGTGCAAGGCACATACCGATAACGATGATTACCGGACCTACTACGATAGGTGGGAAAAGTTTACGTATAAAGTTGGTGCCGACAAGCTTGATAATCAGCGACAAGATTACGTAAACAAGACCTGTGCAAAGTACTGCGATACTGAGTTGCGCCATAGCGTAATTCCAAGTTTCCGAACCTATCTCTCCAGCATTGCCCATTTGCATCTGCAATGCAGACAAAAACGCAAAGCTTGAACCTAAGAATACAGGTACCTTACGCTTGGTGATGAAGTAAAAAATAATCGTACCTATACCTGCCGAGATAAGAGCGATTGAGATACTCATATTGGCAAGAATCGGTACGAGAATGGTTGCGCCGAGCATTGCGAAAACGTGTTGGAAGCTTAAGACGGCTTCTCTTGGTGTAATAAAACCTTTTTTCATAAGTTTTCCCCTTTGTAAATTTTCTTTTACAATTATTTTACACCAAATAATGCTGTTAGACAATAATATTTTTATTTTTTTTATAATTTTTTTATTTTATCAATTCATTAGTATTTAGATGTCGGATAGGCGTCGTTTTTGCTATTCGATTAACTCTCAAGTTTCCTCTACGAACTCTCCGTCGACAGCCGACTGATACATCATCCAATATCCTCTACCATTCTCTACGATTGGCAGCCATTGTCTGCAAGTCGAGTTGCAAGGCGGCGGATTGGAGTCGTCCTTGTCGGGCACGCCGTAGCATATAATTTGCGGCACGCCGTCGTAATAAATTATTCCTGTAACGTAATAGCCCTCTTCTCCCGTAGGCACTCTCACCCACTTACTGTTTTCGATTAGTCTTTCTAACTCTTCGTCGGCTTGATAAGTCTCGAATAATTTGTCGAGTTCGTCTTTGATAGAGTTATAAAAGTCCGTAGAAGGCTTCTGCTCCTCGCCCGCATTTTCGCTCACGTCGTTTGGCATATCTTCTTTTGTCCTCTCTATCCGTTCGAACTTATTTTCACTCGCTTGCATGGTAGGTTGTGTCTCTTGCACAACCTCTTGCTCACTCGTTGAGGCTTCGTTGCACTCCTCCCTCTCGTCGTGAGACTCTATCCTTTCTTCTAAGCGGTGAGTCTCTTGGTGGATTATTTCTCGGTCTTGACGACTGATAGAAGATTTTTGCTCATCATTTTTCACTTGCTCTCGAGCTATAGTAACGTCTCTATTTTGCTCTACGATAGATTGTCGTTGATGAGATTTTTGGGGATACGTATCGACTTTTTGGCTATTATCGTACTTGCTCGCCCTGTTGAATATCTCTCTGAGAATATACGATTGACCGAGAGAAGAGCCGTTGACGCTACCCTTGGCTATTATTCGGTCTCCCTCCATTGCTACCACCGTAATCGTAGCGTTCACGTCAACGTCGTCTATATTAGCCACGCTGTCGCAATCACCGAGATATGCCAATCTATCCCCTTCGAATATTCCGATTAGTGCATCCTTTGCCTCGTTGATTTTTACTTTGGCAATGCACTTGTCACTCAACTTCTCTATTTTGACGTACCCCGTCGTATCTCCGCTAAGTACGATAAGTTTTTTATTGATAAACATAGCCCCTCCTATCACAATAGACTATGCCTAAGAGAATTGTATTATTACTTCTTATCTATACGATAAGACGATATTTTGTAGAATAATGACAACAAAAAACGGACGTCTAAGTCCGCTTATATATTATAATATTTATCGATATTGTTATCAACGTATTATATTGACAGTTTGTCCGAGAGCTCCACGTACTGCTGTAAGGACAAGTTCTCGCCCCTAACTCTAACGTCCAAGCCCATATCGGTGAGAGCCTTTTCCGCAACACTCCTCTCTACGCCCAACTGCATAAGATTGTTGACGAGCGTCTTCCTTCTCATAGCAAAGCCCGCCCTAATCACCTTCTTAACCTTAGCCTTGTCCACGCCCTCGTACTTGTCGTCCAAGTCGATACGTACGATACAACTGTCAACTTTGGGTTGTGGCACAAAGAGAGTCTTAGGCACGCTGCGAGTAATCTTTGCCTCGCCCTCCAAGGCAATGGCAAGAGTTATCACGCCGTAGTCACCGCTCCCTTCCTTGCTGACTATACGCTCACCTACTTCTTTTTGAATCATCACCGTCACGCTGTCGGGCTTGCGCTCGCTCTCCAAAAATCGCATTATGAGAGGAGTGGTGATGTAGTAAGGAAGATTGGCAACTACCTTGTACTTACTGCCCGTCATTGCAATTAGTTCGTCTTCACTTACCTTTTGGAAGTCCTTGAAAATCACCTCAACCTTGTCGTCCAAGCCTTGTAGCGACTGAGACAAAATAGGTACGAGATTGCGGTCTATCTCAAAGGCATACACCTTTTTTGCAACGCTTGCAAGCTGTCTTGTCAACGTGCCTGCACCCGCACCAATCTCAACTACTACGTCATCGGAGGTAATTCCGCTGTCCGCAACCATAGCTCCGAGAAGATTGACGTCGGTGATAAAGTTTTGTCCAAACTGCTTGTTGAATCTAAAGTTGTTGTCTCTTAGCAACTCGCTTATATTCATAATAGCTCTCTCACTCTAAGCTTTGCGCCTATTTCTTTAGCAATATTGCCCGCTTTGTCTATCTCCTCTTGTCCTATACAATCCACTACGCTAAGCACGACGTTGCCACCCGCTTTGACGCAACTTCTTGCAAAATCGAGCATAATATCAAACGCATCTAAGCCGTAATCGCTGTGACAAATAGCATCGTACTTGACCTTGTCGGTAGCATTGAGCGAGATGTTGATTGTATCCATTATTTTACTCATCTCGCTAGATATATCTCTACCGTTGATTTGGCTGCCTTGTCCGTTGGTGTTGATACGAGTCTTGCCACCCTTAGAATGAACGTAATCACATATCTTGACTATCTCGTCGAACTTGTAGGTCGGCTCTCCGTATCCGCAAAATACCACCTCGCCGTATTTGGATATATCGAAGTCGCTCTCAAGTATATCTATGACTTGCTCGGCTGTCGGTTCATCCTTTATCCATAGGTCGCCGTAGATAGGTTTGTCGTAATACCTCACGCAAAACTCGCACCTGTTGCTGCAACGATTGGTGAGATTGATATATAAATTGTTGTCCACGGTGTAGACGTATTTTTGTCCCATACTTCCTCCGTCAATCTGCTATTTTGTAGAATAATCTCTTGGTGTTGGCGTTTGTTCTTTCTATTACGCTCTCCACGTCCTCGCCAAGCACTTCCGCCACCTTTTGCGCAACGAGGCTAACGTACTTAGGCATATTAGGCGTACCTCTAAACGGTACGGGCGTCATGTAAGGACAGTCGGTTTCCAACAAGAGCCTATCGGGGCTAATTGCTTTGATGACTTCTTCTTTTTTTGCGTTTTTGAAAGTTATCGCTCCGCCCAAAGCGTAATAACAGTCTAGCTTATCAAAAAGTTTTACGCTCTCTACCGAGCCACTGTAACAATGCAAAAGTATTCCTCTCTTTATACCGCTTGCATATTGCGACAATAGGTCGAAGGTGTCCTTATAACTCTCCCTTACGTGCAATACCACCGGCAAGTCGAGAGTGGTCGCAAGTCGGAGCTGTCTTTCGAATGCTACGAGCTGACTCTCTCTAGGCGGATCGGGATAGTGATAGTCCAGCCCTATCTCGCCTAGTGCCACCACCTTGGGGTGAGTGGATAGTCTTCGATAGATTTCGAGATGCTCGTCAGTCAACTTTTCCGCCTCTTGAGGGTGGGTGCCTATTATTGCGTAGACGCCTGAGTTGTTCTCGGCTAGGTTTACGGCTCTTAGCGAACTGTCGCAATCGAACCCCACCTCGCAAAACTTCATAGGAATATCCAACGTATCTTGCAATATTTGCGAGCGCAACTCGTCTAGTGCGCTGTCGTTGACGTGAGCGTGTGAGTCTATTATCATCTTATTTCGCTACCCGACTTCATCTTGGTAGCAGGTGATATGAGGGTGAGGTTGCCCTCGTCGTCGCTTGCGCAAAGCACCATGCCTTGCGACTCTATGCCACGGAGCTTGACAGACTTGAGGTTGGTGACTACCACCACTTGTTTGTCCACCATTTCTTCAGGGGTGTAATACTTGGCAATTCCGCTGACAATAGTGCGCAAACTTCCCTCGCCGAGGTCGACCTTGCTACAAAGTAACTTGTCCGCCTTAGGCACCTTTTCGCACTCTACAATCGTACCGACTTTGAGTTGTACCTTTTCGAATTCTTCGATACCGATTTGTTGAATAGTAACTGCGTTTTCCACTTGTTTCTCTTCCTTTGCTTTAGCTTGTTTCATTTGTTCTTCTATTAAGCCGTCCATATACGCCAGCTCTTTGTTGAGATCGTATCTCACGAAGAGCGCTTCGCCCTTGTCCACCGTAGTGCCGACTTTGGTTGCACCAAAGGTTGATAGCGAATCAAAACTCTTGAGCGCCTCGTCCTCGATACCTAGCTTAGCAAAAATCTTGTCGGGCGTCTTGGTGAGGAAAGGTCTAAGCGTGGTTGCCACATATCTTATCGCCTCGCACAAATTGTACATAACCGTAGCAAGCCTTACCTTACCTTCCTCGCTCTTGGCAAGTATCCAAGGCGTGGTTTCGTCGATATATTTGTTGGCTCTTTGGATTACTTCCCATATATGCTCTAGTGCTTGAGGCACGGCAAGCTCATCGACGTCTTTGCACAATTTGCCGTACAAGCCTTCGCATAGCTCTTTGAGCTCGACATCAATAGGTTGTTGTTCGTTAGGACTAGGAATTTGCCCGCCAAAGTACTGCGTCACCATTGCCGTAACTCTCGATACGAGATTGCCGAGCTCGTTGGTCAAGTCGCTATTGATACGCTTGATAAAGCTCTCATTGGTATAACTGCCGTCTTGTCCAAACTGCACTTCTCTAAGCATATAATATCTGAGAGCATCTACTCCGTATCTGTCGCACAAGATAAACGGATCTACCACGTTGCCTTTGGACTTGCTCATCTTGTCTGTGCCAAACTTGAGCCAACCGTGTCCGTATACCTTCTTTGGAAGAGGTATGTCGAGTGCCATCAAGATTGCAGGCCATATAATAGAGTGGAATCTAATGATTTCTTTGCCCATCATGTGGATATCGGCAGGCCAATATTTGTCAAACAAAGTTGTGTCGTCACTGCCGTAACCGAGTGCCGTGATATAGTTGGTGAGAGCGTCAAGCCATACGTAAACTACGTGCTTTGGATCAAAAGGTACTTTGATACCCCAATCGAACGACGTCCTCGATACGCACAAATCTTGAAGTCCCGGTCTTAAGAAGTTGTTTAGCATCTCGTTTTGACGAGATACGGGTTGCAAAAAGTCAGGATTTTCTTCTATGAGTTTGATAATTCTATCTTGATATTTGCTCATCTTGAAGAAGTAGCTCTCTTCTTTCATGAGTTCAACCGGTCTGCCACAGTCGGGGCATTTGCCGTCAACGAGCTGCGACTTGGTCCAAAAGGCTTCGCAAGGGGTGCAATACCAACCCTCGTATTCGCTCTTGTAGATGTCGCCTTGCTCGTAGAGCTTGTTGAAAATCTTTTGCACTGCCTTCTCGTGGTATTCGTCGGTGGTGCGGATAAATTTGTCGTAAGAGATGTCGAGGAGCTTCCAAAGGTCCTTAAGTTCTCCGACGATTTTGTCAATATATTCTTTTACAGGGACGCCCGCCGCTTGAGCTACCTTCTGAATCTTTTGTCCGTGCTCGTCGGTACCCGTCAAATAAAAGACGTCCACGCCTTGCATTCGTTTGAAACGAGCGATTGCGTCGCAAACGATTGTCGTATAGCAAGTGCCGATATGCCACTTGCCGCTTGGATAATAGATTGGTGTGGTAATATAAAATTTTTCTGCCATATTGTTCTCCTTTGACAGGTTGATTGCCTTATATTTTATATATTATATACTTTTATTTTGAGATTGTAAAATAATATTGCCTCAATAACGCATTTTTGATGACTATAGTGCCAAAATAATCTTATACAAAGCCTCTCACTTGACTTATATACGCCACTTTGGTATGATACTGTTTGGCAAATAAGAAAAAATGAAAAATCTAACTTACAAATCTACTCTCCATAGCTGTTACGTAGCGTATATAGTGCAAGCGACTATAGTCAACCTTGCACCTATTTTGTTTGCTATTTTTCAAGACGGATACGGGTTAAGCCTATCTCTTCTTTCGGCTTTGGTACTAGTCAACTTTTCTTTTCAATTGCTAATAGACCTGTTTGCCGCCAAAATCACCGACGTACTCAAGTTTAGAGGCACTATGATATTTGCCCTAACTTTGACAATAATCGGGCTGATTTTGCTGGGCACGTTGCCTAGAGTGATGACGCACTCGTTTTTGGCGATATTCATAGCCACGTTCGTTTATTCCATTGGCGGTGGTTTGCTAGAAGCCGTCGTCAGTCCGCTCACCGACGCACTTCCTCTTGGCGAAAAGCACGGTGCAATGGCACTTTTGCACTCCTTCTACTGTTGGGGACAATTAGGCGTAGTATTACTTTCTACGTTATTTATCAAGGTGTTCGGCGGTGACAATTGGTATATATTGCCGTATATTTGGGCGATTATTCCTCTAGCCAATCTAATTATGTTTTTGTTCGTTCCGCTAGTAAACCCCGTGTCTTCTAAGGAGCGTACACCCGTGCGAAAGCTCGTTGCCTCGCCACTATTCATACTTGCATTCCTCGCAATGGTGTTTAGCGGTGCAAGCGAAGCGATAATAGCGCAATGGTCGTCACTATTTGCCGAGAAGGGGCTTGGGGTGAGCAAGTTCGTAGGAGATTTGCTCGGTCCATGCTTCTTTGCATTGCTTATGGCTCTCGGCAGAGTGTTTTTCGGACTATTCAGCAACAGGATAAATCTCGAAAAACTACTAAAAATCAGTTCTTTTTCCGCAATAATTTGCTATCTACTGACGGCGCTCGTGCCTTTGCAGATAATATCGCTTCTTGCTTGCGGATTTACGGGATTGACGGTGGCTCTCTTGTGGCCGGGCACGCTTAGCAACACTGCGGAGAGATTTCCGCTTGGCGGAACCATGCTATTCGGTCTACTCGCCTTTGCGGGCGACCTCGGTTGCACGATAGGTCCCGCTCTGTCGGGAATGATTGCCGACGCTATCGTCAACAGCCCCGATATGCAAGCCCTCGCTATCGACCTTGGCATCGGCATCGAAGGCTTGGGGCTTAGAGGGGGAATATTGATTTCGACCATATTTCCTATAGCCTTGTTCGTCTGCCAAATTATCGGCTCTAAGATATCGAAAAAGTCGCAAAATATTGCAAAGTAACACCCGACAATAATTTTGTAAGTTGTCAATCAAGCTCGACTTAGAGTAATTTGATTGCAAAAAATAATATACTTTACAAAAAAATTTTTTATGATACTTGCTATATATACCTATTATGTATTATAATAATTGCTGTGAGAATTCCACAATGGAGGAACTAAAATGAAAACTATCGGAACAATTTCCAGAGGTATCAAAGCCCCTATCATCAAGACGGGCGATGACTTGGCTACTATCGTAGTTGACTCGGTGCTTGCCGCAAGCAAAGAAGGCAAGTTTGAATTGCAAGACAAAGACGTCGTTGCTATGACCGAGGCTATCGTGGGTAGAGCGCAAGGCAACTACGCTACGCTTGACCAAATCGCCAAAGACGTCAAGACTAAGACGGGTGGCGAAACCGTAGGACTTATCTTCCCTATCATGTCGAGAAATAGATTTTCTATGATTCTCAAAGCCATCGCTATGGGCGTCAAGAAACTCATCATTCAATTGTCCTACCCTTCCGACGAAGTGGGCAACCCACTTATCCCAATGGATATCATCGACGAAAAGGGCGTCAACCCATATACCGACGTGTTCGACGAAGAAAAATACTACGCTACCTTTGGCAAAATATTGCATCCGTTTACGGGACTCGATTATATCGAACTATACAAAAATATGGCAGGCGAATTTTGCGATTGTAAGATTATACTTGCCAACAATCCAAAGGCTATCTTGCAATACACCGACGTGGTTATCAACGCGGACATTCATACCCGCAACCGTACCAAACGCATCTTGAAAGAAGCAGGTGCGTCTAAGGTCTTCAACCTAGCCGACTTTATGACCGAGAGTGTGGACGGAAGCGGTTACAACGCAGACTACGGTCTGTACGGAAGCAACCTCGCTACCGACAACTCAATCAAACTCTTCCCAAGAGACGGACAAATTTTGGTAGACAAAGTAGCCGCTATCTTCAAAGAAAAGACAGGCAAAAATATCGAAGTTATGATTTACGGCGACGGTGCATTCAAAGATCCAATCGGCGGAATTTGGGAGCTTGCCGATCCTGTCGTTTCCCCTGCTCACACCGCAGGTTTGATAGGTAGACCTAACGAACTCAAGCTCAAATACCTTGCAGACAACGCAATCGGCGACCTCAAGGGTGAAGACGCCAAGAAGGCAATGCAAGACCTCATCAAAGCCAAAAAGGAAGACCTCACGGCAGATATGGCTTCGCAAGGTACTACGCCAAGACGCCTTACCGACTTGCTCGGCAGTCTGTGCGACCTCACTAGCGGAAGCGGTGACAAGGGTACTCCTATTATCCTTATCCAAAACTACTTCACCAACTACGCTAACGACTAATTACTAACAAAAGATTGCACGCCTAATCGGCGTGCATTTTTGTATCAAAATAGTAGTATTGGTTGGCAAGACCTAAAATTAAACTTAGACAAAATCGACAAAAACTCGATACTTATCAACAATTTGACAAAAAAGGCTCGCATATATTGCGAGCCTTTTGATTGCTATGTGATATTATTATTTGCCTAGAATCATTGCGGTGAGGTCCACAGGATCAACGATTTTGCCGTCCTTGTATACTCTCATATTGCCCGAAGCGATTTCGTCAATGAGGATAACTTCGTCGTTGTTGTAACCGAACTCAAATTTGATATCCCACAACTCGAGTCCCTTCTTGGCTAGCTCGTCAGCTACGATTTTGGTGATAGCCAAAGTTTGCTCTTTCATACTGTCGAACATCTTTTGGTCCATAATGCCAAGCACTGCCAAGCCTTCGCTGGTGACGAGCGGATCACCCTTAGCGTCGTTCTTGAAAGTAGTCTCTACGTAACCACCCTCAATCTTGGTGCCGTCCTCGATATAGTCGCCGTATCTACGTACAAAACTTCCCGTTGCTACGAGTCTGCAAATAACCTCGAGTCCTTTGCCAAACACGGTTGCAGGCAACACTTCCATAGTGGCGTTGTCAATATCTGCACTCACGTAGTGAGTCTTGATACCTGCTTTTTTCAAAATTTCAAAGAACATAATAGACACTTCGAGATTGGCTTTGCCAATGCCTTCGATAGTAAGCCCAACGGTGTTCTCACCCGGATCGAACACACCGTCTTTTCCCGTGCAATCGTCTTTAAATTTGAGCAAATAATTGCCATTGTCCAAAGCAAATACGTCTTTCGTCTTACCTGTGTAAATCTTTTTCATTTCTTTCTCCTTAAAGCTATGATTGTTTGGTCTTGCAACCGACACTTATTTTATACCACAAATCCTTACCTCTTGGCAAATTGATGAATATAGTTTTTTGAAAAATTATTAGTATTATTATTAATATACGCTATCGCTTACACCAACAAAAAAGTTGCACTTGCTATAATATTCAAGTGCAACGTAACAGCAAGCCAACTCGACCGCTGTAGCAGTCTACGTGTCGGCAATATTTGCAATTATGCTCCTTAAGCCATAGGTAGTTTAGTCATCCACAAGCCGTGCAAGTTGCAATATGCGTATACCGCAATAGGCTTTTCGTCCACCAAAGAGAAGGTAACTTGCGGATATCCGCCGCATTTCTTTCGTTGAGCGCCCTTGGTCGTCTCCAAGCACACCCATTGGATATAGTGCTCTGGTGTCATAGGATGAGGCACAACGCCCACGTTGACTTTGACGAGATTGCCGTCAATGGTTACGTCGGGCAAATGTTTCTCTGCTCCGCTCTCTTCCTTACTTGCCACGAGCTGAGTCATAGGCTCTCCGCAACATTGCATCACTACGCCGGAATTGTTGATCATTCCAACAAAATTGCCACACTTTTTGCAAATAAAAAACTTTTTCATAAAAACTCCCCCTGTTTTTATTGAACGACTCCCCTTATAGCACCAAGATCGTGATGCAAAAGTTTGTCTATCATCTTATTGATTATATTATAGCACAATATAATATGTTGTCAATATGCGACTTCGTTCGTTGTCAACACAAATTTTGCGACAAAATACGACTTACCCAAGCCGATAGCGTATCACTTGATACAACCATATCCTCCAACTGCTAAGGTATCAAAAAAAGTAGGGCAACCCTACTTTTTTGTTATTTCTTACGAGTTCGATAGACGACCTACTTGTTTTTGAGTTTCATCACTTCTTTTGCCTTAGCGACGATGTCCTCGGCAGTCATCTTATATATTTGTTTGAGATATGGCAACTTGCCTACTTCGCCGAAGGTGTCAGGCACGCCTATTGGCAACACAGGAGTAGGCATGCTCGTAGCAAGCACTTCGGATACCGCACTAAAAAGTCCGCCGATGATATTGTGGTTCTCCGCAGTGACTGCACAACCCGTCTTGGCTACCGACTTGACGATTGTATCCTTGTCGATAGGTTTGATGGTATGTACGTTGATAATCTCGGCGTCGATGCCCTCTGCCTTCAACAAATCCATTGCCTTGACAGTCTCTTGCACCATTATTCCCGTACAGAAAATCGTGACGTCCTTGCCCTCTTTGATAGTATCGGCTTTGAACAAATCGAACTTGTAGTCGTCGCCGAATACGTCGTCAATCTTTTTGCGGAAAAGTCTGATATATACCGTCTTGCCGAGATTTGCTATGATTGGCAATGCTTGTTTGAGTTGCACGGTGTCGACAGGCTCGAAGATTACTATGCCCGATATGCTTCTGAGTACGCCGATATCTTCCATACCCATGTGCGTTCCTCCGTTGATTTCCGCACAAATGCCGGGATCCGTACCTACGATAGTTATAGGTTGCTTAGCGTAGCAAGAAGACAATGTTATTTGGTCACATACTCTACGAGAAACGAAAGGCGTAAACGAGGTGATAAACGGCTTGTATCCGTAACTTGCCATACCCGAAGCGATAGACACCATATTTTGTTCTGCGATACCTACGTCAATGGCTCTGTCAGGGAAGTCCTTTCTAAGTCCCCAAGTGCCGCTTGCTTTGGCAAGGTCTGCATCGATAACCACGACCTTTGGATCTTTTTCCATCATCTCTTTGAGTTGCTGAGCCAAAACGGCTCTCATTTCCATATCCGCCATATTACGCTCTCCTAATTTCTTCTATATATTTTTCGACGTCTTCCCAAAGCATCGGCATACTGTGGTTGCCGTAGCCCTTGTCTTCGATATATTTGACGCCCTTGCCCTTGATAGTGTTGGCGATAATCATAGTAGGTCTATCTTGGCAAGCCTTAGCGTTAGCGATAGCGTCGTCGATTTGGTCAAAGTCGTGTCCGTCGATAACGACCACGTTCCAACCAAAGCTCTCCCACTTCTTGTTGAGAGGCTCCAAAGAATTGACGTCGTCGGTGTTGCCGTCTATCTGCATCTTGTTGTAATCGGTAAAGGCAATGAGATTGTTGAGCTTGGCTTGTGCGGCGAACATACCCGCCTCCCAAATCTGTCCTTCTTGACTCTCGCCGTCGCCGATAATAGCGTAGATATATGCGCCGTCCTTATCGAGCTTGCTTGCCAAAGCAATGCCGACTGCACAGCTAAAGCCTTGTCCCAAAGAGCCTGTGGTCATATCTATACCAATGGTCTTGTTCATATCGCAGTGGCTAGGAAGATTGGTGCCCGAGTGGTTGAGAGTAAGAAGCTCCGCCTTGTCAAAATAACCTTTGTTGGCAAGAGTTGCGTAAACCGCAGGACCTGCGTGCCCCTTAGAACATACAAGTCTGTCTCTACCCGCCATGTGAGGATTGGTAGGATCGATATTCATGTGTTTGTAGTACAAACTGACCAAAATTTCTACAATAGACAGACAACCGCCGATGTGTCCTACGCCTATCGAAGCAATACACTTGCACGTGTCTTCTCTGATTATTTTGCAAATTTCTTCTCTTTGCATATCCTGCTCCTTTGGTACAGATAAAAAAATTTGTCAAACCAAAAAGTATTCGACAAATTCCTCCTTTTTCTTATAAATCTATAATATTATATACCAAATATTTTGTCAAGCAAAGCAGTGCACCCAACCTATATATCCGCACAAGTTTTTTGGTACTTGACAAACTCTAACTCGTAGCATATAATATAGTAAACTCTTTGCACTGCATACAATCTACAGTACAAACTGAGCAGACCGTGAATTATCATGGAGTCGGGTTACGTAAGTGACAGTGGAATTATCATCCACGGGACAGTAGTTGCTATTACTGATTCGTGGGTGTTTTTTTATACTTTTTTCGAAGTTATAACCAATACCCTCAATAAGTGATAAGAGTTATCTTATATTTGGAGGTAACGTATATGAGGAAAAACAAAAAGCTTACTAACGTCGACGGTATTGACAAACTTCAATTCCAAAAAATCGCCGGCAAAGTGTCGCTAGTGACAATTATCGGTAATATGGTGCTATCGGCACTCAAACTTATTGCCGGTATTATTGCCCATTCTAGCGCTATGGTAAGTGACGCCGTGCATTCGGCATCCGACGTGTTTAGTACTTTCGTGGTCATCATAGGTATAAGATTAGCGTCGAAAAAACCTGATAAGGAGCACCCTTACGGTCACGAGCGTATGGAATGCGTAGCGGCAATAGTCTTGGCTATAGTGCTCTTTATAACGGGCTTAGGAATAGGCATAGAAGCAATTAAAAACATAGCCGGTGGCAACTACGGCGACTTGCAAACTCCGGGTGTTTTGGCGCTCGTTGCTGCAATCGTGTCAATCGTCAGCAAGGAAGGGATGTATTGGTATACCAGACATTATGCCAAGAAGATTGATTCTAGTGCGCTTATGGCGGACGCTTGGCATCACCGTTCGGATATGTTCTCGTCTATAGGTGCGTTGATAGGTATCGCGGGCGCAAGACTAGGTTTCCCTATCATGGACTCAATCGCCAGCCTCGTCATCTTCTTGTTTATTGCCAAAGCCGCCTTCGATATTTTCAAAGACGCTATGGACAAAATGATAGACCGCTCTTGCGACGAAGAAACGGAAAAGCAAATAGCCGATTGTGTTGTCAAAAATCAAAACGTCAAAGGCATAGACCTATTGCACACTCGCATATTCGGCAACAAAATCTACGTTGACTTGGAGATACAAGTGGATGGCTCTTATACCTTGAAGCAGGCTCACGGCATTGCCGAAACGGTGCACGACGATATCGAACGTAGCTTCCCTAAGATAAAACATATCTTGGTGCACGTAAATCCTGCAACCGAACAACTCTCCACTGCAAGTGATACGACGTTGATTGTCAACGAACAAATAGACACTACAACTGAGCAAGCCACACTTACCAACGACAAGCAGGAACAGTCAAAATAGAATACTTTAAACTCAATCAAAACAAAATGCCGAATGTTAATCATTCGGCATTTTTATTGACACGTATTGATTTATCGTGCAAAAATTTGCTCTATCAAAGCATTACAGCCAAGCTCAATATCCTCATACGTTGTTTCAAAATCGCCCGTGTACCAAGGATCGGCTACATCGCGGTCAATTCCCGCCCAATCGAGCAGCTTGGTTATCTTGCCTTGCGGATCACCGCCCAACATTCTATTGAGATTGGTGACGTTGTATCTGTCCATTGCAACTATATAGTCAAACTCGTCATAGTCTTGTTTCGTGATTTGTCTTGCACGCTTGCCCGAATAGTCTATGCCAAGTCTATCGAGTATGGCTCTCGTGCCGTAATGCACTCCGCTACCTATCTCCTCTCTCGACGTAGCCGAAGACTCGACCAAAGCTTTTATATTTCTTTCTTCTAATTTCTTTTTGGTCACGAATTCCGCCATTGGCGAACGGCATATATTGCCGTGACATACAAACATAATTTTTTTCAAGACAAATCTCCTCTTAAGCGTTGTATTTTCAAATTTTGCAAGACTATATCGACAACTATTCTACGATAACAGCCCTTGCGTCTACGCTATCTATTCTTTTGTGCATAATTGCTAGATATTCCTCCGAGGCAAAGCATGCGTCCAACGCCTGTCTAGAGGGGAATTTGATTATGATTACACGTTGAGGCTTCCTCTCGCTATGAAGCGAAGTTACCTTATCCGTTCTAACAAGATATTCTCCGCCATAGCTCTCTACGATAGGCTTTACCTCTCGTATATACTCGTCGTACGCACATCTTCCTTCTTTCTCGTCGATATAGGTATCAACGACAAAATAGCATTCCATAATTACTTCCTCCTACAACACTCAACCGTCGTTGCAAACAACGGATTGGTCTTCCACATAGGAGCGTTCAAACGCTCGCAAACTCTTTCCACTACCTCGGACAGTTGTATTCCCGAGTCTATGCTAACCACGATGCTCTCCAACTCATTTATCAAATCTCTCGCATTAGCAATCTTTGACTTCATCTCGCTTTGAGAATAAATCTTATCCCACGCAGGATAGAAGGTAGTAATGTCGGACAATTCTTCTATTCTATTAAGTGCACGTCTCGTTTGCTCTAGATTGACAAAGATAGGAATATCTCCTGCCACGGGCACGGTATCACCTATAAAAATCACGTCCCCTATACGATAAGAGAGTCCGTCGACGGAATGTCCCGCCGTTCCGATAACCTCAACGCAATCTTTTGGGGATAGAGGTATCGTATCCCCGTCCTTGACAACGCAGTCCACCTTGGTAGACTTCCCTGCCAAATTATAAAAGTTGGGAATTGGTCGCTCTTTAAATTGTAAATCTATATCTTCTATCCAAGGACGCTCCCCTTCGCTTGCATATATTTTCGTACCGTATTTTTGCCTAAAATAATTGGCAGTACCGATATGGTCGGGATGAGCATGAGTTAAAAAGATAGCTTTCAACTGCGATGGCTGTCGTCCGCTCTCGAGTATAGTTTCTTCTATAATCTTCTCACTTCCCGCAACCCCGCTATCTATCAAATAGCATCCATCTTCATCGGACAAAAGATAAACGAAAACATATCTTTTGATAGCCTGCGTTACGAAAAAATCAATTTTTATCTGTTGTACTTTCATATCGTCCTCACCCTATTCTTGCTAAATGCTCTCCTTGGTTCGCCAAGCTTTTTACAAAAATCACCTGCCATTCCGATACGGCAAATTCAAATACGCTACATGGTTATTTGATTTTTGCCGACCTGTATCGACTTTTTTGGTTTTTCTAACTGCCTAGTGTTTGGCTTTATTGGCAAAACTCACCGCACTTGGTATGCGGTGAGCTAAGTTGTTGCATTTGGTTGCCTATCGCTATATTAGTTCAAAAGGCTAGCAGCCGCTTCGTCTACCACTACTACCACGTCGGGATGATTTTGCAATACGCTGGCAGGACATGCCGTATCGACTTGACCTTGCACCATTGCTTTGACGGCGTTAGCTTTGCCTTGTCCGCTGGCAAGCACCAAAATCTTCTTAGCATTCATAATATTGGCGATACCCATAGTGATTGCATGAGTTGGCACGTCTGCTATGCTATCAAAAAATCTTGCATTGTCGCTGCGAGTGCCTTCGTGAAGCTTGACAATATGAGTGGTACTGTCAAACGGAGTGCCAGGCTCGTTGAAGCCGATATGTCCGTTGCTACCTATACCAAGCACTTGCACGTCTTGTTGCATGGTTGCAAGCAGTGCCGTATAGTCGGCACACGCCTTATCGGGATCGCCCGTATTGCCGTCGGGCAAATTGACGTTCTCTTCCTCAATATCGATATGGTCGAAAAGATTGTCGTGCATAAAATAATAATAGCTTTGGTCGTGAGTCTTTGGCAATCCTACGTATTCGTCAAGATTGACGCTACGAGCATTCTTATAACTAACGTTGCCCGCCTCGTAATCGGCAACCATGTTTTTGTACATTCCGATAGGCGTAGAGCCCGTCGCCAATCCGAGTATTGCCTTGCCGAACGTATCTTGCATAACTTGTTTGATGACCTCGTAGGCTTTGGCACTCATTTCCGTATAATTTTTGGTAACGATAACTTTCATAATACTCTCCTTATTTGAGTTGCTGATATTAATATACGCATTATAAGCAAAAAAGTCAATATTTTGAGAGTTTCAAAGCATAATTGAATATATCTTTTTTTTATAAAAATAGCGAAATCTTGCCGTTTTTGGGCAAAAAACAAAAAATTTGAAAAATTTGTTTGTTATATAGGTTGCATTATGTTATTATATAAAATAATTGCTAACATAGGTTTTGCTAGAGTTTTTGGCTCAAAAACTCACGCAACGGCAAACGGGAGACGGATATGACCTTCAAACAAGTACTAAAAAAATCAGACGAATATATTTCTCAGCTCAGCGACCTCGCCTTTAAGTGCGACCAAATTCAATCGGAGCTCTACGACCAATACAAGGTATTTAGAGGTCTAAGAGACAAAAACGGTGTGGGCGTAGTTACGGGTTTGACCGAGATCTCCGAGATGAACGGTTTTGCTGTCAACGAAAAGGGCGAAAGAGTACCTATCGAAGGCGAGATGTTCTATCGTGGTATCAATATCTACGACCTCGTCAAAGGCTTCAACGGCAAGAGATACGGCTATGAAGAATGTGCGTATCTACTCTTGTGCGGCTCTTTGCCTACCCAAAAACAACTTGAAGACTTTACCAAATTATTGAGCATGTATCGCAAACTCCCCGAGAGCTTCGTTCGTGACATAATTCTCAAAGCGCCTTCTAAGGATATGATGAATGCGCTTGCCAGAAGCGTGCTGACATTGTACTCTTACGACAGCAACCCCGACGATATTTCTATCAAAAACGTTTTTCGTCAATCCATTCAGCTAATTGCGCTGATGCCTATGCTTGCCGTGTACAGCTACCAAGCCTACAATCACTATCACCTTGGCAAAAATTTGTATATCCGCTACCCTAAAGACAACCTTTCTACTGCGGAGAATATCTTATATTTGCTCAAAGGTAGCAAGGGCTTTACGCAAGAAGAAGCAAGAATGCTCGATATGTGTATGGTTTTGCAAGCCGAGCATGGTGGCGGTAACAACTCCACCTTTACTACACACGTAGTCACTTCTTCGGGCACCGACACCTACTCTTGCGTAGCTGCTTCGCTTGCTTCTCTCAAAGGTCCTCGTCACGGTGGCGCCAACCTCAAGGTTATCCAAATGCTCGACGATATTATGAAAAACGCAGACGATATCACCGAAGAAGGCATCGCCAACTATCTGCGTAAAATTCTCAACAAAGAGGCATTCGACGGTTCGGGACTAATCTATGGACTTGGACACGCCGTGTATTCTATCTCCGATCCAAGAGCCAATATTTTGCACGCCTATATTGACAACTATATGGCTAATAGATATCACAACAAGTTCCACCAACTCTATACTAGACTCCAAAAAATTGCGCCTAAGGTTATCAGCGAAAACAGAGTTATGTACAAGGGTGTAAGCGTAAATATAGACTTCTACACCGGCTACGTGTATAGATTGCTTGAGATACCTGAAGTGCTATTCACCCCAATCTTTGCCGTATCGAGAATAGTGGGCTGGTCGGCACATAGACTTGAAGAGCTCTCCAATAAAGGCAAGATTATCCGTCCTGCTTATATCGCCGTATCTCCGAGAAGAGAATACGTTGAACTCGAGGATAGAGATTGATTATTGGTTATTATATGTTCATTTTATTCTCACCGCTTTTGACGGTGAGAATTTTTTTATAAAATTTTGAAAACTTATTTTCAAATATTTGACCTGATTTTTGGGCTTTGTTATAATGTCGGTGATATGAGAAACTCAAATGTGACAACTATGACTACCAAAAATATTGCATCGATAGGACTCATGACCGCCGTCTTGTGTTTGCTCGGTCCTATCTCCCTTCCAATAGGTCCCGTACCTATTAGCTTGGGCACTTTCGGTATATATTTAGTATGCTATATACTTGGTTGGAAAAAGGGCGTTTTGTGCACGATAATGTACCTTCTTTTGGGAATGGTAGGTGTGCCTGTCTTCTCCAACTTCGGTTCGGGACTTGCCAAGTTGGTCGGACCTACGGGCGGTTACCTCATAGGTTACATACCAATGTCTTTGATAATAGGTCTTTTTGCCGACAAATTCCGCAACAACAAACCTATGCAGTTGGTCGGCATGGTATTGGGTACGATAGTGGTGTACGCAATAGGCACGGCTTGGTTGAGCGTATCGGCAAAACTCACCTTCGCCAAAGCACTCGCAGCAGGCGTAACGCCATTTATCGTTGGCGACGCAATCAAGATGATTATGGCTATGGTGCTCGGTATGCCTATCAAATCAAGAGTCGCTCTGTTCAATCAACAACCAAACAAGGCTTTGGAAGAAGATAAGAGCGAAGAAGAAAACAAATAAAACTAAATTTGAATAGTAAAAATGCGTATCGGTGAGATACGCATTTTTGTTTTACGATTACTTTTGTGATTTTGTTCTCGTTGTCAATACCTTTTGACGTCAGTCCTTTTTGACGGTCTGCACCGTCATCAATATTGGCACAGCCAAAAACGCTATGCCCATAATCGTACCCGCAACAAAGATAAAGTATTGAAGCCCTGCAGACTTGAATATGTCCATAAACTCATTGCAGATATCGCTAACCATAGGCACGTTGATGCCCTTCATCGCCCAAAAGCACCCTACGAAAGTACCAAAGAGCGGAAGGGTAAGAATGGTGCTATAAGTACAGTTGATGATAGCAAGAGTGTTTTTTACTTTGCCCTTGAAGGTGGTGGCAAAACGAGCAAAGAGCATAATGCCACACGCCATAGTGATGACGATTACCACGTATTTTAAGAGCAATCTCAAATTGTCAAGGTAGGCTAAAAATGGTACGTTGAATACTTGTATCGTATGCAGAAGCGATAGCAGTCCCCAAACATTGAGAAGTACCGAGATGACAGCCATACTCGTCTGCAAAGTTAGCTTTTTCTTGTCCATATTATTCTCCGAATTTAAGCAATACTTTGAACTTTTGTTCCTTGTACGAAGGTATCTTGTAAGGCTTTTTGAGGCTTGCCATAGCAGGGATATCTCCACCTACACCTTGTTGACGTCCGTCTACGTTGAGCGTCAAAGTAGACTTTCTACCCATTTCGTGCACGTGAGTACAATCGTGAAGCATCGCCATAGTGTAAGGATGAACGCTTGCTTCAAAAGCTTTGTCCACCGCTTCTACTTTTACTCTATCGCCCACTTGCATCCACCTTACGTCGCAACGATTGGCGTTTTCTTGCGGATAGAGGTAGTCGTGTATGAAGTCCTCAACGTCGTCGAATTTATAAACGTCGATAAAGGCGCCCGTCTTTCTATCGCAATAGTTTTCGTGAGGTCCTTTGCCGTAGTATTGTATATCTCTCTTGCCCTCGCTAAGCTCCATAGTAAAGCCGAAGCGTGGCAAACTCCAAGGCATAGCGTTGGTGCATTTGAGCGACATCTTGATAGAGCCGTCAGGGAAAAGTATATATTTGGTCTTGACGCCTACCAAGTATCTTGCGCTCCATTTTATCTTGATTTTTACTGCATCGCCCTCTTGCTCCACCTCGATTTTTCTTGGTTTGAGGGTTCTGTTGGTTGTATGGTAAGCGGTAAGTCCGAGTATCATCTTGACGAGTTTGATAGGCACTTGTGGCAATCTCTCGTTGTCTATGTTGGCTCTTACGAAGTTTGGTTTGATACCGCCTACGAGATATTCTTGACCGTCCTTTTTGTAAGAGGAGATTTCTCCGCTCTTTTTGTCGAGCGTCATCTCGAAACCGTTGCCCTTGAATAGGTACTTGTCGGTCTTGACGTCAAAAGAACATTCTATCTTGTCGCCTTTCTTGTCGAGGTGGCGTTTGAAGTCGTACTCTCCCAAGACAAACTGCTCTCTTGCCATCACATGCCCCTTAGTCAAAGACATAGCGTCCTTGTCGAGCACAAGTATGCAATCGAGTGTCTTTTCGCCCTTGGTCTTGATATCAAAAGGCACTTTGACGACGAGCTTCTGCATATAACCGCAGTCGCCGAGAGAGATAATTTCTTCCTCTTCTACCTTGCCTTGGTTTTTGAGCACCATCTTGAGTTTGAAGTCGGATAGCGAGGTAAACATAAATCTATTGAGTAAAGTTACCTCGTCGCCGTCAAGCGAGAAGTCTACTTGTTGATATACCTTGACTACTTCGTAGAAGTGAGGATTTGGCTTCCTGTCGCCTTGCACGATGCCGTTGAATGCAAAGTTGCCTGCGTTAGGCTTGTCGCCGAAGTCACCGCCGTAGTTCCACTTAGACTTACCGTCCTCCGTCATGGTACGTATAGATTGGTCTGCAAAGTCCCAAATATATCCGCCCGACAGTCTGTCGTACTTCTTGAAGTCTTCCCAATAGTCGGCGAAGTTGCCCAAACTGTTGCCCATTGCGTGTGCGTATTCGCATTCGATAAAAGGCTTGTCTGTATACTTCTTGCCACACAGCAAGTTGCCCATTTGTAAGTTCCAAAGTGCAGGCGAGTGAATAACGGTCTTATTTTCTCCGATATTCTTCATAGCCTCTTGTGGCGTGTACATTTCACTAAACAAATCGCTGTTATTCAGTTGAGCATCGGGTTCGTAATGGATTGGTCGTGTGTTGTCTATTGCCAAAGCCGTTGCCTTCATATCCGCAAAGCTCTTGCCGTTACCCGCTTCGTTGCCAAGCGACCAGAACAAAATACAGCTGTGGTTTTTGTAACTATTGACCATATTGCTCATACGATAGCAACATTGCGCCGACCACTTAGGGTTGCTAGCTGGCACGAACATTGCCAAGCCGTGAGTCTCGAGGTTGTTTTCGCTCATAACCAAAATTCCTATCTCGTCGCAAAGCTCATAGAATCTACGAGAGTTAGGATAGTGACAGGTACGCACGTTGGTGACGTTGTTTTCTTTGAGCAGTCTAAGGTCGCTCTCGGTAACGCTTGCAGGTACCGCGTGTCCGTAGTCGGGATGGAAGTCGTGACGGTTGACGCCACAAATCTTGAGAGGCACGCCGTTGAGCAAAATGAACGGTCCTCTGCCCGTCGCTCTGTCAAGACCGACGATTTTTATTTCTCTAAATCCGTATTTGTGTTTGCGAAGATCTACAGCCTTATCACCATCCAACAACGTTACTTCTACGGTATAGAGATATGGATTTTCGTGGCTCCAAAGTTCAAAGCCGTCCACGCTTATTTCGTATTTTACGATAGCTTTTTCGCCGTCGGCAAGTGTACCGATTTTTTGAGTCTCGCTAGCAAACGTCTTACCTTCTGCATCAACCAGCTTCAACTCAACTGCACCGTCCGCCAAAGCCTGACCTCTGCACTCGACGTTGACGTCGGCAAGGAAGGTTGCCTTGTCGTAACCACTCGCAAAACTCGACCTTACGTACATGTCTTGTACGTAAGCCTTTGGCTTAAAGACGAGATTGACGTCTCTAAAAATACCGCTCAGACGCCACATGTCCTGGTCTTCGAGATAACTACCGTCGCAGAATTGTCTAACCGTCACGGCTAGTCTGTTGACACCCTCTACTACGTACTTAGTAATATCGTATTCCGTCTCATCAAAGCTGTCTTGCGAATAGCCTACGAAGTTGCCGTTGACGAATACTTCGCCACACGAGTTGATACCGCCGAAGTGTATAAACACGTTATCTTTGACCTCGCCGAGTTCAAATTCTTTGACGTAAAGTCCGCAAGGATTGAGCTCGGGTTTGATATAAGGAATTTTGGTGGTGCTGATAGCGTAAGGATACGTAAAGTTGGTATAGATAGGAGTGCCGTAACCCTTTATTTGCCAATTGCTTGGCACATCCAGGTCGTCAAATCCGCTGACGTCATAACTATTGTCTTTGTAGTTACATAGTTCGCCCGTCAAGTCGTTGACCGTCTCCAAAAATTTGAATTTCCACACGCCGTTAAGACAAACCGTCTTTTTTTCTCCGCTTGCCACGTCGTAAGGGAATCCTGCTCCGCTTCTCTTTTCGGTATTGACGTCAAATACGTCAATGTCCTGCCACATAGGCTTTTTTGCGTCTTTTGCCATAATTTCCTCCACTTATTTACTCTAAATATTATATTAACATAAAAATATGTAAATGGCAATATCTATTTTGAAACAAGCCCCTAGGGCAAGCTTATGGGATAATACGCAATAAGACTCTCCGAGTGTGGAGAGTCTTATCTTTTCACTATGGTGTCTTTATTATTTTTTCATTTTATCGCAACGATAACTGCAAATTTTTGATTGCTATACACGCATTTGACTATATCGAATTGACTATTTTTCAGCATATTCACCTCGGTTTCTACCGAGCATTCCTTATCTAGCAATCGTCTTTGGCGCCACAACTCTATATCTCTCTCGGTAAGATTGCTTTGTTGTAACTTTGTTATCCAAGTGGCGTCGTACCACTCGTTGAGTGTAGCTTCTCCTGCCGAGAATTGGTCGTAGTTGACTAGCATTCCGCCCTTTGGCAATCTATCGTATATCTTCTCAAACAACTCTTTCTTTTGTTGGTCTTCCAAATGGTGTATGGAGAGTGCCGAAATAATTACGTCAAAGTCGCTATCCGGCAAGCCTTGCGTATAGTCGCCCACTAGGTATTGCACTCTGTCGTCGCCCTCAAACCTAAGGCGTGCTACGTCCAACATATCTTCCGCAAGGTCAACCAGAGTAAAGCTCGTATGCTTACATTTTTCTTGCCAAAAGCTCGTCAACAAGCCCGTACCTGCACCCAAGTCGACTACTCTCTCGGGCTCGCCGTAGTTGGATATAATAAAGTCGGTTGCCCCTTCGTAAAAATCTTGAAAGCACGGTATAAAAATCTTGCGTTTGGCATCGTATTCTTTGGCAATCATATTGAATTGACTGCGAATATCCATATCAGCCCCTCACGTACTCCACTGCACCGAGTGCGGCAACGGTGCCGTCGGCTACTGCCGTGGTGAGTTGACGGATATGCTTGACTCTGCAATCTCCCGCTACCCATACGCCGTCCAGATTGGTTTTGCAATCTTCGCCCGCTAATATATATCCTTGGTCGTCCATATCTACTTGACCTTGCAACATATCGGTATTAGGTATCTTTCCAATAGCCACGAATAGTCCGCTCACGTCTAGTCGTCTGCTACCACCTTGCTTATCCTTGACGATTACGCCTTGTAGGCAATCTTCGCCCTCCAAGGCATCTACCGTATAGCCGAGCACAAATTCTACGTTAGCCTTGCTCCTAAGCTGTTCCACCTTGATTTGCTCGGCTCTAAACTCGTTCCTGCGATGTACCAAATACACTTTGGAGCAACGCTCAGCCAAAAAGAGTGCGTCGTCGATAGCGGTATTGCCACCACCCGATACGGCAACGGCTTTGCCCGCAAAGAAGGCGCCGTCGCATATAGCGCAATAGCTTACGCCACAGCCGAACAAGTCCTCTTCTTTTTTTACGCCGAGTTCTCTCGACTTAGCGCCGACTGCTATAATTACGCTCTTTGCCTGATAGGTAGCGTTGCGAGTTGTTACCGTCTTGACGTCGCCGACAAGTTGCACCGACCTCACGTTTTCACGCCTTATTTCCGCACCCAAAGCCTTGGCTTGCTCAGCCAAATCGTCGGAGTATTGCATTCCGCTGATTTTGGCTATAGCGGGATAATTCTCTATCTCGGGTGTATTGCGGATTTGACCGCCCACCGCCATTGCTTCTAGCACAAGAGCTTTTTTGCCCGCTCTTTGCAAGTATATCGATGCGGTAAGACCTGCCGGTCCTGCGCCTATAATTATTGTATCGTACATATCTCTCCTATAAGACAAAAGTAAGTGCTAAGACTTACTTTTGTCGACCTGTATTGAGTTTTTTACGCTTCTAGGTATTTTTTGATTTTCATAACGCCTGCGTATTTGTTGATTTGTCCGTCCTTGACAACCACCAAAGTAGGCACTTGCATTATTCCGTATTTCATCGACATATCTTCGTTGGCTTCGGCGTCGACCGGCTTATAATTTACGCCTGCCGCTTGCAACTCTTCTTTGGCGATTGGGCAGTTAGGGCATCTGGTGGTAGTAAAGAGATATACTCCGTCTTGCTCTTCGACTTGTGCCACAGGCTCTTCTTTGAGCTGAGCGGTACAGCAGTGCTTTGCGCTCATCTTAGAGTTGGCGATATCGTAAACCTTTCTATTCTTGAACTCTGCCAGCTTACCGTCGTTCCAGTTTTGGACAGGTCTGTAGTAACCCGTAATTCTGCTATAGACTTCCGCAGGTTTGCCACAGATAGGACACTTGTAGTGCTCGCCTATGATATAGCCGTGGTCGGCACATATCGAATAGGTAGGGCTCATAGTGTAATATGGCAACTTGTAGTTCTCCGCAATCTTTCTAACGAGGTTGGCGGTAGATTGCCAATCAGGAAGCTTCTCGCCGAGGAATGCGTGGAATACGGTACCCGAGGTGTATAGCGTTTGTAGCTCGTCTTGCACGTCGAGAGCCTCGAAGATATCTGCAGTATAGCCTACAGGCAAGTGAGAGCTGTTGGTGTAGTAAGGCGTTCCGTTCTCGGCGTCGCTGGCGGTGATGATATCGGGATAACGCTTTTTGTCGTGTTTAGCGAGTCTATAAGAGGTCGACTCTGCAGGAGTAGCCTCGAGGTTGTAGAGGTCGCCATACTTCTCTTGATAGTCGGATAGTCTGTTGCGCATATGGTTGAGCACGTCTTTTGCAAACTCTTGCGACACTTTTTCGGTCAAGTCCTCACCAATCCACTTAGCGTTGAGGCAAGCCTCGTTCATACCCACAAGACCTATGGTTGAGAAGTGGTTGCTAAAGGTGCCGAGGTATCTCTTGGTATAAGGATAGAGTCCCTCTTCCAACAACTTGGTGATGATATCTCTCTTGTTTTTGAGGCTTCGAGCCGCAATATCCATCATTCTGTCAAGACGAGCGTAGAACTCTTCTTCGTTCTTGGACAAATATGCGATACGTGGAAGGTTGATGGTAACTACGCCCACCGAGCCGGTGCTCTCGCCACTACCGAAGAAACCACCCGATTTCTTTCTGAGTTCTCTAAGGTCGAGTCTAAGTCTGCAGCACATACTTCTTACGTCGCTTGGCTCCATATCGCTGTTGATATAGTTGGAGAAGTAAGGGGTGCCGTACTTGGCAGTCATCTCAAACAAAAGTCTGTTGTTTTCGGTGTCCGACCAATCGAAGTCCTTGGTGATAGAATAGGTAGGGATAGGATATTGGAAACCTCTTCCGTTGGCATCGCCCTCAATCATGATTTCGATAAACGCCTTGTTGACCATAGCCATCTCGTCTACGCAGTCTTTGTATTTGAAGTCAACTTCTTTTCCGCCAACGATACAGTTCTTTTCTGCAAGGTCGGCAGGGACAGTCCAGTCAAGGGTGATATTGGTAAACGGAGCTTGCGTACCCCAACGGCTAGGGGTGTTGACGCCGTAGATAAAGGATTGCAAGCATTGCTTAACCTCTTTGTAGGAGAGGTTGTCTATCTTGACGAAAGGAGCAAGGTAGGTGTCGAAGGAGGAGAAGGCTTGCGCGCCTGCCCATTCGTTTTGCATGATACCGAGGAAGTTGACCATTTGGTTGCAAAGCGTAGACAAGTGAGCTGCAGGTGCGGAGGTAATCTTACCTCTGATTCCGCCCAAACCTTCTTGAATAAGTTGTCTAAGCGACCAACCTGCGCAGTAGCCGGTAAGCATCGACAAGTCGTGGATATGAATGTCGGCGTTGCGGTGTGCGTTGCCGATTTCTTCATCGTAAACTTCGCTGAGCCAGTAGTTGGCGGTGATAGCGCCCGAGTTGGAAAGGATAAGTCCGCCGACGGAATAGGTGACGGTGGAGTTCTCTTTTACACGCCAATCCTCGAGTTTTACGTAGCTGTTGACAAGGTCCTTATAGTCGAGGATAGTCGACTTCATGTTACGGATTTTTTCTCTTTGTTTGCGGTACAAAATATACGCTCTTGCAACGTCGGTATAACCCGATTGTTCCAAAACTGCCTCTACGCTGTCTTGAATGCTTTCTACGGAGATTTGGTTGTCCTTAATCTTTGGTTCAAAGTCCGCGGTAACTCTCAAAGCAAGCGTCTCGATGATGCTTGGAACGTATTGTCTGTTTTGCGCAACGAAGGCTCTTTCGATAGCTTTGCTTATTTTGCTAAGGCTGAATTCTACTATTTCGCCATCTCTTTTTACTACTTGGTACATCTTATTTTACTCCCCTTAAATTTTTCACTGTACAACCATTATAAAACAACATATTGGGCTTGTCAAGAGCAAAAAACACAATATCTTGTATATTTTGAGATTTTACATATAACCTTATCGAGAGTACGTTTTTTAGCAAAAAGCACGCATTTCGACCAAATTCGCCCTGCGTGCCTAATTGTATGTAATTAATATAATACCTCTCTGTTATTTTGTTATTTGGCTCACGCCTAACGATTAAAATACTCCTCTAAGGTGGGTAGGTATTGACCTCTCTATCAGCAATGCTTGAAACTCTTTCATTTCTTCGTCGCTACAAGCCTCGAGTCCTTTGGCAATAGTACTGCCCGAGTCCACGAACTTTTGCAAAAAATACTTCTTTGTCCCCTTAATCCAATCTGCAATAGCCAACATATCTTCTGCGGTGTGCAACTGTTTGACTACCGTGGTGCGGAACTCGTAATCCACCCTTCCCTCAAGGAGCAATTCCACGCTCTTTTTGACGCCCGACAGGTCGAAGTTTTTGATGCCGACGGTACGAGGGTAAGCCTCGGGACTGTTTTTGATATCCATAGCCACGTAATCGACGAGCTTGTTGTCGATAAGCTTTTTGAGAGTTTCGTAGTTGCTTCCGTTGGTATCGAGCTTGACCAAAAAGCCTCTTGCCTTAATCTCTTGCATAAACTCGGCAAGGTCGGGTTGTAATGTAGGCTCTCCGCCCGTTATGCACACACCGTCAAGTAAACCTTGTCGCTTGGCGAGATAATCGAATATCTCTTCTTTGCTAATCAATGGTTGGGAAGAAGGATCCAAAACCAAAGTCGAGTTGTGACAAAACGGACAACGCATATTGCATCTGCCCGTAAATACCGTACACGCCGTCTTGCGATCATAATCCACCAAGGTCAATTTGTTAAGTCCGTGTATTTCCATAGTCGTATAGTCCTTATATTGATATAGATATATTATACAATATTATTTGCTTTTTTCAATACCTATTTTTAATAGAGCGTAGTAGTCGTTGTCATACCGAAATGTATTAGCCCCGCCGCACAAGCAGGGAGCGTACCGCCAACAAAAAGGACGCCTCAGCGTCCTTATGCTTTAATTATTGTCCTTTGGCTCGTCGGTTGGTTTGTCTTGTTCTACCTCGTCCTCTACCTTGTCCTCGCCCGGCTTTTCTTGCGTGTCGTTTGGTTCAGGCACTATTTCTACCTTTGGAGCAGAGGTCTTTTTGTATTTGTCATTCTTCTCTTGACGAACATCGATACTAGATATGACCTCTTCGGCACTTTTGCCCTCGAAGAGCATCTCAACTTCGCTAGTGTAAATGGTCTCTTTTTCGTACAAAACTTTGACCATATTGTCTAGGATATCACGCTTGCTCTTGAGCACTTCGATTGCCCTGTCGTAGCAGTCGTCGATTATCTTTTTGATTTCGCTGTCAATCAAATCGCCAATCTTTTCGCTATAGGTGTGTTGGGTTGCATAGTCCTTGCCCAAGAATACTTCCTTCTCTCCGCCGAGGAAGATGTTGCCCACCTTGTCGGACATACCCCATTCCGTCACCATGCTCCTTGCGATAGAAGTTGCTCTTTGGATATCGTTGGAAGCACCCGTCGACACGTCGTGAATGACGATTTCTTCAGCGGCTCTACCGCCGAGCATCATAGTGATGAGGTCGGTGAGCTTGTTCTTAGACACGTGGCTATCGTCGCTCTCAGGTCTGGTCAAAGTATATCCCGCAGCCATACCTCTCGGAATTATGCTGACTTCTTGCACTTCGTCACAATGTGGCAAAACTTTGGCGATAATTGCATGCCCTGCCTCGTGATAAGCCGTAATACGCTTGTCGCTGTCGGTAATGATTCTACTCTTCTTTTGAGGTCCTGCAATGACTTTGTTGATTGCCTCGAGGATATCTTCCATAATAATGACTTTTCTATCTGCTCGAGCTGCGAGAATAGAGGCTTCGTTGAGCAAGTTTTCTATATCTGCACCGCTAAATCCGCTAGTCATACGAGCAAGCACCTTGAAAGATATCTCGCTAGCAAGAGGCTTGTTGCGTGCGTGCACCTTGAAGATTGCCTCTCTACCCTTGACGTCGGGGGTATTGACGTATATTTGTCTATCAAATCTGCCCGGTCTCATAAGAGCGGGATCGAGGATATCCACTCTGTTGGTAGCCGCCATAATGATGATGCCGTCGTTCTTTTCGAAGCCGTCCATTTGCACGAGCAATTGGTTGAGCGTCTGTTCTCTCTCGTCGTTGCCGCCGCCAAGACCAGCGCCACGGTGTCTACCTACGGCGTCGATTTCGTCGATAAATATTATGCAAGGCATATTGCGTTTGGCTTGCTCAAACAAATCTCTCACTCTTGCCGCACCCGTACCTACGAACATCTCCACGAAGTCGGAACCGCTGATAGAGAAGAAAGGCACGTTGCTCTCGCCCGCTACTGCTTTGGCAAACAAGGTTTTACCCGTTCCCGGAGGGCCCACGAGCAACACGCCCTTAGGTATTCTTGCTCCGAGTGCGGTAAACTTTTGCGGATTTTTGAGGAATTCTACAATCTCGGCGAGTTCAAGCTTTTCTTCTTCGGCACCCGCTACGTCGCTAAACTTGACGTTGACGTTCATGTTGAGTCTTGCTTTGGTCTTGCCAAAGTTCATGGCTTGCTTGTTGGCTCCGCCCGCTTGTCTAAACAAGAAGAAGACCACTATTCCCATCAAAAGAAGCGAACCTATAGGGAAAAGAAGCGATGTCCACGTCGAGCCGGAATTAGGATCGTCGTACTTGACGACAGGCACGTTGGCGCCTGCCTCAACCAAACTGTCAAGCTTGCTAGCGAACTCAGTCCTGGACGGAATTCTTACAAAATAAGTAGCCTTTTTGGTTGGATTTTTGAAAAAAGCGTCGTTGGTAGTCGTCGAACCTTCTACAAGCACGTAAGCGGTATATCCACCGCTGATATATATACCTTCAACCTTGTTGTCCCTTATCATTTGCACCAAAGATTCCTCACCTTCGTAGGAGAGTTCTTTTGGTTTCGCTCCGCCCAGCATCGTCCATATCAAAACGAATATCAAAACGGTGCAAAGCGCAATTATTGAAAATCTAATTATGTTGGCTGTCTTTTTGTTCACAGTCCCCTCCGCATTGCTAATCTTAGTCTAAACGTTACTTTATAATAATATAATTGCCTCATCAAGTCAAGTATTGTCAAAAAATATAGTTATGCGGAGTGTAAAATGTTTCTAAAATCTATACTGCGTAACCAATTCAAAGGTCTTGCGAGACATCCTATCTATAAAGCCCTCGTCACGAGTCTTTAGCTCCGTCATTCTATCTGAATTACTGTCGCCGACAATCGCCATAACCCCTATATCACCTATACGCTTACGATTGCTAAAAAATGCACCTCCCGGCTTAATACCGTTGGAAGTGAGTTTGATTTTCCCTATGTCTTTGCTCTCGCCGAGGGTAGAATCTATGACGACCACCACGTCGTTTTTGTGACGTTTGTTAAGCATTTGCGCATATTGCGCGACGTTAAGCGAAGTTATTTGATTGCCCGTGCAACCGTACACGTATGCGTCAACACCGCTGGCTTTGAGCAAATCACCCACTTTTGGTCCTATACTGTCCCCGACAACCTTGGTCGTCCCTATACAAACAAATACCAATTTTTTCATATTCAAAAGTCTTGCCAAAGTCAAAAAAATTATACCTGTATTGATTTATTTGACTTTTTTGGTCAATAATATCATCGTCGATTGCTCGCTAAATCGCCGTCTGTAATTCGAAATACACAAAAGCATATTGACATTTTGATAAAACTCTAATATAATATTTATACCGAACGGGTATTCGTTTGGTAAGGAGATAGATATGTTCAACTATATTTTAGCATTACCCGAGCTTCCTATTCCCGTATCCTACGTTACGATAGGTGCGGCGGTTATTTTGTTGCTTGGGCTAATCATCGGAGCAAAACAAGGCTTAGTCAAGGCGCTATTCTCTATTTTGTCCACTGCCGGTTCTATCGTTGCGGCTACGTTCATTATGCCTTATGTCAGCAACTTCTTGATGGGGCAAGCTAAGATTCAAGAGATGATCGCTACTTATGGAACAATTCTCAACAAGGCAGTAGCGGTAATATCCTTTATTATGGGTTGGATATTGGCATTCGTTGTACTCAAAATCATATTTGCTATCATCAACAAAATATTCAGTGGGGACGGCGTGCTCGGCACTATCAACAGACTGCTCGGTGCGGTATTCGGCTTGGCTGCCTCTGCACTAGTAGTGATTACTATCGTATATTTGATGAATTTGTTTAGTAGTAGCCAATCCATATTCCAAGAGTTGCTTGACAACGCCAACACCGATCCTGTCGGTGCATTCTTGGTAGAGAACAATTTGCTTGGCAAACTCATAGACCTAATTGCCGAGAAGGTACCTGCCTTCGCCGACTTTTTAGCCTCGATAGGCTATACGGCGGCAAGTTAGAGCCACAGCGACAACAAATTACCTACAATTCCAAAAAGTCCGCTCAAAATTAGAGTGGACTTTTTTATTTGTTGCAACACAACGTACTCTATCAGGCATACGATTGACGTTGCTACGTCGAATATTGCTATGGCATACAAGGTCCTTTTCTTTGTCCCTATCGTCCAACAAATTAGGTATTTGATAGCTATCGTCACCAAAAATACGCTCACGTTTTCTATAACCGTCATATTGTATTTATATTGTCAAAATAGCAAATATTGTAAAAATTATGCTAACCTATTGAAAAATACCTATTTTTAATTTATAATATTATAGTCATGAACAAAAAGATTTCCAAGTGGCATAGGCTGGACAACTCCGCCAAAATATATCCTATGATGGAGCAAAGGGATAAGCACAATCTCTTTCGCATAACTTTCGTTATGAAACAAGACGTTGCGCCCGACGTACTCCAAAAGGCTCTAGAGCTGACATTGACACGTTTTCCTTCCTTCAAAGTAAAACTAAAAAAGGGATTTTTTTGGTACTATTTCGACACCAACGACATGCCCGCAAAAATATATCCTCTCGATCCGGCGCCTCTGCGCAAGGTCGTTGCCAAGAAGAACAACGGCTATTGCTTTAAGATTAGTTATTACAATAGGTTGATTACGGGCGACTTTTTCCATGCGCTGTGCGACGGCGTGGGAGCGAGTTGTTTTATGAAGTCTCTCGTCTATACCTACGTCAATCTCTTAGGCTACGACGTAGCCTCCGACTGCAAAATTATGACTATAGGCTCGCCTGTTCAGCCATCGGAGCTTGAGGACAGCTTCCTTGCCAATTACAAAAAAGTAAAAATCAAAGACCTCAACATATCGTCTCTCAAAGGCGACAAAAAGAACGCCTACCTCATCAAGGGCATAATGTTCGAGGACAACGGCACGGGCATAATCCACGTATACTGCCCTATTGCCGATTTGCTATCCAAAGCCAAAGAAAAGGGGTGTACCGTCACCGAATTGTTGACGGCAATATTTATCCTTTCGATATACGAGGCGCAGATAGAGGGCAAAAACGACGACGCTGGCAATATCCAGATATTTTGTCCTATCAATCTTCGCAAGATTTTCAATTCCAATACGCTACTCAACTTCTCGCTCTTCTCTCGTATAAGCGCCAACCCACACACCGACATGGATATAGATACGCTCATATCCATAGTGCACGATTGCTTGCAACGTGACACCGACAAAGAGCTGCTTAGCAGTAAGATTTCCACCACCGTGATGGGAGAAAAGTTCTTCTTGATGCGCATAATGCCGCTATTTATCAAGCAGTTTATTTTCAAGATAAGCAATCTTTTCATAGGCAAAAACAAAAAGACGGCGACCTTCTCCAACGTGGGCATTTTGCAACTACCCGACGGCTTACGCAACCACGTAGAGTCGGCTTCGGTGAGCATAAGCGTCAACCAAACCACGCCAATAAGCCTTACGGCTCTCACCACCTACGACACTCTGTGCCTGACGTTTACCAGATGTATCACCGATACCGCAATAGAACAAGCTTTCGTCAAGCATCTACAAAATCTCGGCATTGACGTATCCGTCAATAGCAATATGTGGGAGGTGAATTATGCGTTGTAAGTATTGCGGCGTAGAAGTCAATGACAACGTCAAGATTTGCCCTATCTGCCACGAAAAGCTCGAGGGTTACACACCCGACGCTCCGTCAATGTACCCCGCCAAGGACAGCGTAAGACGCAAAAGAAAGCATACTCACTTTACCTTTGACAACTTATATTGGGGCATTGGGCTGGCGGTATGGATATGTTGTCTTGCAGTATGCAAAACCGTTACGCCTACTCTGCAATGGCATTGGCTCGCCATATTGCTGATATTGTACGGTTATCTCTTCGTACGCAACACGATACTCTCCAATTCGTCTATAGGGCTCAAAATATTTACCCAAATCATTATGATTTTGGCAGTATTGATTAGTTCGCTATATATATTCAAGGGGCTCAACCTGTACCACGATCCAAAGTATTGGATACTAGAATACGCCTTGCCTATCGTGCTCGGCACGGGACTTGTCATAATGATAGTTTTCGTGTGCATCTTTGCCAAAAGACGTCCGTCACTCATTGTCGACTGCGTATTTATGATGCTACTAGGCTATGCGCCTATCATAATGTACCTCACGGGCAACGTCACTCACCTGTGGCCGTCGCTCGCCGTGTCTATCGTAGCTACCTTAGCAATCATATCTTGCTTTATGTTCGGCAGAAAAGAATTGATTGACGAACTCAAAAAGAGATTTCATTTATAAACCGACAAACGCCACTATCAAAGTGGCGTTTTATCAATTATTCAATTGTTTTAAGACAACAAAAATACCGAACTCATCGTTCGGTATTTTATTGATTTATTCTTGGTCGGTTGGTTGCTCGGTTGCTTCGGAAGTGTCCGCCGTGTCGCCTTGTGGCGTTTCGGTTGCTTCTGCCTCGACTTCTTCATCGGCGTGTGGCACTATAGTAAAGCATACGACGTTGCCTTCATCTCTCATTCTCATAACCTTGACGCCTTGGGTATTTCTACCAATCTTGGAGATTTCGTTGGCTCTTACCCTAATTATAGTGCCGTTGTCGGCTATAATCATCACGTCGTCGGTGTCAGGATTGACGAGTTTTAGGTTGACGATATCGCCTGTCTTTTCGTTGAGCACGCCCGCTTTGATACCCTTACCCGCTCTGCCTTGCAAGGTATATTCGGATATATCCGTTCTCTTGCCGTAGCCGTTGGAGGTAATGGTCAACACTTCGCTACCTTCTATCACCTTGGTCATATCTACCACGTGTTCGCCCTTGGCTTTATCTATATTGATAGACTTGACGCCTTGGCTAGTTCTACCCGTAGGTCTTACGTCCTTTTCACTAAATCTTATGCACTTGCCGCTGCTGGAAGCCATAATGATTTCGTCCTCTCCGCTCGTGAGTTGTACTCCGATGAGCTCGTCGCCGTCAACGAGGTTGATTGCAATTTTACCGTTGGACTGTATTCTATCGAACTCACCGAGGTCGGTCTTTTTGATAAGTCCGTTTTTGGTAGCCATCATGAGATAGCCTTGGCTTCCCTTTGGCACAGGGATAGCCTTGTTGATTTGCTCTCCTGGCTCCAAATTGAGCAGGTTGACTATTGCTCTACCCTTAGCGTTTCTGCTTGCCTCAGGGATTTGGTAGCCTTTGATACGATATACTCTGCCCGTATTGCTAAAGAAGAGAATGTTGTCGTGGGTAGAGGTTGCCATAACGTCCTCTACGAAGTCTTCTTCTTTGGTCTTGTGTGCCGACACGCCCACACCGCCTCTTCTTTGAGCCTTGTACTCGTCCACAGGCATACGCTTGATATAGCCGTTGTGGGTGGCGGTGATGATGACGTCTTCCTCTTCGATGAGGTCTTCGATATCGAGGTCGGAGTAGTCGTAAGTAATCTCCGATCTACGAGGATCGGCATACTTTTCTTTGATTTCCGTCATTTCCGTCTTGATGATATCCACCACTCTCTGAGTTTTAGCCAAAATATCCTTGAGGTCTGCGATAGTCTTTTCCAATTCTTCGAGTTCACTCTTGAGTTTGTCTACTTCGAGTGCCGTCAATCTCTGCAATCTCATCTCGAGTATTGCCACGGCTTGACGCTCGCTGAGCTCGAACTTGTCGCACAAGTTGCTTATAGCCACGTTACGGTCATTGGAAGCCTTAATCGTTGCGATAACTTCGTCGATATTGGCTAGCGCTTTGACCAATCCCAACAAGATATGTTCCTTTTCTTGCGCCTTGTCGAGGTCGTATTGGGTACGGCGAGTGATGACGGACTTTTGGTGTTTGATATACTCTTCGAGGATTTGCTTGAGGTTGAGCACCTTAGGCGTGCCATCCACGAGTGCAAGCATAATCATAGAGTTGGACACTTGCAGTTGCGTGTGCTTGAAGAGTAGATTGAGCACGACTTGTGGGTTGGCGTCCTTCTTGACTTCGATGACGATACGCATACCCTCTCTGTCCGACAACTCGTGGATATCGCTGATACCCTCCACTCTCTTTTGCTTAACTAGGTCGGCTATGCTCTCGATGAGCTTGGCTTTGTTGACTTGGTAAGGAATCTCGGTAATGATAATGCTCGACTTGCCGTTAGAATGCTCTTCTATCTCCGTCTTAGCTCTTATTATACAGTTACCTTTACCCGTTCTATAAGCCTTTTTGATACCGCTTCCGCCCATAATGTAGGCACCCGTAGGATAGTCAGGGGCAGGGATATATTCCATCAGTTGCTCGATATCGAGGTCAGGATCGTCAAGCAATGCGATAGTACCGTCGATGACTTCGGCGAGGTTGTGAGGTGGGATAGAGGTCGCCATACCAACGGCAATACCGTCACTACCGTTGACGAGCAAGTTAGGATAACGTGCAGGGAGCACGACAGGTTGCTCTCTGGTGTCGTCGAAGTTAGGATAGAAGTCAACCGTCTTTTTGTCGATATCTCTAATCATTTCGTTGGCGATTTTGCTCATTCTCGCCTCGGTATATCTATATGCGGCGGCAGGATCGCCGTCCACCGAGCCGAAGTTGCCGTGTCCGTCAACGAGGGTACATCTGATAGAGAAGTCTTGCGCCAATCTTACCAATGCGTCGTATACCGAACTGTCACCGTGTGGATGGTACTTACCGAGCACGTCGCCGACGATGAGGGCGCACTTACGGTGAGGCTTATCCGCCGTCAATCCGAGTTCGTTCATATCGTAGAGTATTCTTCTATGAACGGGCTTCAGACCGTCTCTTACGTCGGGGATTGCTCTCGACACGTTGACCGCCATTGCGTAGGCGATAAAGGACTTCTTCATCTCGCTCTCGACTTCGACGTGTTCGATAGTCGTGCCGGCGAGCATCTCCATTATATCTTTTTTGTTGTCGATATTCTCGTTATCTTTTTTGATAGCCATAACTTATCCCTCCATTACACGTCGAGTTCTTCGACAAGGTTTGCGTTTTCTTCGATAAACGCTCTTCTCCTCTCGGGTTCGTCACCCATAAGCAACGAAAATACGTCGTCTGCACGCTCTGCGTCTTCCATAGTCACCTTGATGAGAGTTCGGGTTTCCGGATCCATAGTCGTCTCCCAAAGCTGTTCTTTGTCCATCTCGCCAAGACCTTTGTAACGTTGAATTTCGCCCTTCTTGTCAATACTCTTGAGATATTCGAGGTATTCGTCTCTCTCTTGGTCGCTGTAGCAATATTTCTCTATCTTAGAGCCCTTCTGGGTAATCTTGTATAGAGGTGGCTTAGCGATATACACGTGACCTTGCTCGATGACCGGCTTCATAAATCTAAAGAAGAAGGTGAGGAGCAATATTCTGATATGGCTTCCGTCCACGTCGGCATCGGTCATACAAATTATACGGTCGTATTTGAGTTTGGACACGTCGCATTCTTCGTTGATACCGCAACCGAAGGTGGTAATCATATTTTTGATTTCTTCGCTCTCGAGAACCCTATGCAGTCTTGCCTTCTCCACGTTGAGTATCTTACCTCTGAGCGGCAAAATAGCTTGGAATCTTCTATCTCTACCCGTCTTGGCGGTTCCGCCTGCGCTATCGCCCTCTACGAGGTAAATCTCGCACTTGCGTGGGTCCTTGTCGGAGCAGTCGGCGAGTTTTCCGGGGAGAGTAGTCGATTCGAGCACCGACTTTCTACGAGTCAAATCTCTTGCGTTTCTGGCTGCATCACGTGCTTTTTTGGCGTTGATAGCCTTGGATATAATCTCTCTTGCGTCCTTTGGATTTTCTTCCAAAAATTCGCCGAATTTTTCACCGAAAGCCTTGGCAACAACACCACGCATAAAGCTGTTTCCTAGTTTGCCTTTGGTCTGTCCCTCAAATTGTGGATCAACGAGCTTGACGCTAACGACAGCCACGAGTCCTTCTCTGCAATCTTCGCCGCTGAGTTTTTCTTCGTTCTTGAGAAGCTTGAGAGTCGTACCGTAGTCGTTGAAGAGCTTGGTGAGCGTAGTCTTGAAGCCCTCTAGGTGCGTACCGCCCTCGTGGGTGTTGATATTGTTGGCGTAACTATATATTGTTTCGGAATAGCCGTTGTTGTATTGCATTGCAATCTCAACTTGGTAATCGTCGCTGATAGATTGGATATATAGAGGTTTCTCGAGCAAACCGCCCTTGCTATTGAGTTGCTCTACGTATTCTACGATACCTCCCTCGTAGAAGAAAGACTCCGACTGTTCTCTGAGCGGTCTGCTGTCCTTGAGGTTGATACGCAATCCTTTGTTGAGGAATGCCAGTTCTTGCAATCTATGTTTGAGCGTGTCGTATTGGAAATCCAACGTCTCGAAGATTTCGCCGTCGGGATAGAAGACTACTTTGGTACCGTGGCGTTGCGTTTCGCCTACTCTTGCAAGCGGTCTTTGTGCCACGCCTCTATTGAAAGTCATCTTGTACAGTCCGCCGTTTTGAGCAACCTCCACTTCGAGCCACTCGCTTAGAGCGTTGACGCAAGACACGCCTACACCGTGCAAACCGCCCGAAAATTTGTATCCTCCGCCACCAAACTTACCGCCTGCGTGCAACTTGGTGAGTACGACTTCTACTGCGCTCTTGCCTTCCTTTTCGATGATACCCGTAGGTATACCACGTCCGTTGTCTTGTACCGATACGGCACCGTCGGACGTAATCTCAATGTCCACCGTGTCACAAAAGCCCGCCATAGCTTCGTCTATGGCGTTGTCCACGACCTCGTAAACCAAGTGATGTAAGCCTCTCTCGTCAGTCGAGCCGATGTACATGCCGGGACGCTTTCTGACAGGTTCCAAGCCCTCGAGCACTTGAATATCGTTTTGGGTATAACGACTATTTTTTACTTCGCCCATACTTTCTCCTTATGCGCACGCGTGCGTGCGAGTATTATAATATTATAATTATTATAACACCGTCCCAAAAAAATAGCAAGGCTTTGCACCTAAATAACCTTGTTATAAGCATCTTTTTCTCATAGCTTTTTTTGCTAAATTTTGTCAAATTTTTTTGAGTGTTATTGACAAAAAACTTGTACTGTGCTAAATTAAAAAAAACAATTAAGGAGATATAATATGCAACTAAAAGATAGCAAAACTATGCAAAATCTTATGACCGCCTTTGCAGGCGAGTCTCAAGCCCGCAACAAATATACCTACTTTGCTTCCAAAGCAAAAAAGGAAGGCTACGTTCAAATAGCCTCTCTCTTTGAAGAGACCGCCAACAACGAAAAAGAACACGCAAAAATGTGGTTCAAACTCATCAACGGCGGCATCGGCTCTACCGCAGACAACCTCAAAGCGGCTGCCGAGGGCGAAAACTACGAATGGACGGACATGTATGATACCTTTGCCAAAGAAGCTAGAGAAGAAGGCTTTGAAGAAATTGCCAAAATGTTCGAAGGCGTAGCAAAAATAGAGAAAGAACACGAAGAAAGATACATGGCTCTTCTCAACAACTTGCAAAACGGCAAAGTATTCGCCAAAGACGAAGAAGTAGAATGGCATTGTGCTAACTGCGGACACGTTCATTACGGCAAGACCGCTCCCGAAGTTTGCCCTGTATGCGCTCATCCGCAAGCTTACTTCCAAGTTAGAGCAAAAAACTTTTAATCAAAACTAACAACCAAAAATCGCATCTTAGGATAGATGCGATTTTTTTATTTTTTGCCGATAAGTATTGACTTTTTTATATTTTTCTACTGCAACGCCGTCAAGATTAGCGTCATCATCGGAATGGTGATTATCGACGACGTAGTGCCAAGCAAAACGAGGTTGGCGGCAGTCTCTTGCCCTTCGCCGAGCATCTCGGCAAAATTGAGCACTACGCTGGCAACGGGGGTGCATGCAAGGATAAACATCGTCTCTTTGAAGTACGTCGGCAAAGGCAAAAACCACACGAGCAATAATGCGATAAGTCCAAACGCCACTTGCTTAAATATCACCACAACGTACTGCATAGGACGACAAAATACCGACCTCGGACTGTTGACGGCAAGGCGCATACCCATGATGAGCATACATAGAGGAGTCGTCATCTTGCCAAGCAAAGTAATCATAGAATCCAACTGTGCGGGCATCTTGGCACCCGTAAAGAATAACGGCAAGCCTATTATCAAACCCACGGTAGCGGGGTTGAAAATCGCCTTTTTGATTGATACGTACTTTTTGTCACGAGTGATGATAGCCGAAGCAAAAGTCCAACCAAGCAAGTTCATACCTATCAAGAAAGCCGTCGAATACACGAGCACTTCGGGGTTATCGGGGAAGATACTCTCCAAGAGCGGCACGCCCAAAAAGCCCACGTTACCGAAAGCCACGGCTACGTTGGATATTCTCACAGCCACATTGTCTTGCTTTTTTCTAAAAATAAGATAGTACACGCCCAGCACGACAGCTTGCAAAACAAAAGTCAGAGCAAGGAATATCATCATTCTTGCAAAGACATCGGGGCTGTACTCCACCCTTGTCAAAGAATATATGGTAAGACAAGGTTGGCACACGTACATCAAAATTACCGCAAACGCCGAAATGGCTTGAGGTTTGATTATCCCCGTCTTGACTGTAACAAAGCCGGGTATTGCGTAGGCAAGCATTATGCCAACCGTTGTCAAAGTTATCAAAAACAGTTCCATAAATCTATTACATATTACTCTCACATGGTATTATTGTCAACAAATACGTCTTATTATTCTCGCATATTTTTGCTTTATTTTTAATGATTTTCAGCAAAAAGACACGCCGTTTTAGCAGCGTGCCTTTTGTATTTTTTGATGCTATTTAGCAATTATTGAGCGTCGGTATCGTTTGGCGTTTCTTCCGCCACAACGGCGTTCTCCCCGCTTGGAGTTTCTTCTGCAACCGAGTTGAGAACCATAGCCTCTGCCTTACTCTCCTCAACGCCCTCGTTGACGAGTTCTTCTATCTCCTCGTCGTGCATATCGTCCCAACCCTTGTAGTCGTTTTCGAGCATAGCAAACTTTTTGCTATGATTGGTAAGAATTTGCATAACGATACCTACCACAAAGACTGCGATAAATACGAGCCAGCCTGCAATCACTTGTGTCCAAATAGGATAATCGCCGTATCCTCCGCCTTCTCCGCCGTAGCTCTTGATTGTATCAATGAGGTTCCATATAAACAATCCGCCGAGAAGCAAAGGCGCAACGATTTTGATTATCCAATCGTATCCGCTCTTGATTTTGATAGTCGTTGCGGTACGATTGAGCTCATCTCTGACTTTGCTCGTCTTGAAGAACCAACCAACCACGATACATTCTATAATGCCTACGAGTATCAAGCTAAAAGAGTTAGCCCATTTGTCTACTATATCGAGCCACTCCAATCCTCCCTTGGTGATGTATATGACCGACACCAACGCTGCACAAAGACAAGTCGTCAGACGAGTCTTGCGAGGATCGAGCTTGAACTTATCGCTGATAGACGTTGCAACGCCTTCTACGATTGAGAACGCACTGTCGATGGCTAGCGTCAACAACGTCATATAGAACAAGAATGCAATAAAGCTATTGAAAGCCGCACTATTAGACAACATAACCATAGCTTGCGGATATACCACGAATGCAGTACCTATACCGCCCGACGGCTTAGCAAGGTAACTCTCGAGCATTCCCGTACCGCTGAGGGTAGTGAACAAAACTATGCCCGCAAGTACGCTGATTGCCATGTCGCTGACTGCAATTATCAAGGTATCCTTGACGATATCGCTCTTTTTGTTGACGAAAGAGCCGTATGCAATCATGATAGCCATCATTATAGACAGGCTATAGAATACTTGTCCGAAAGCATCTATCCAAAGACCACTGTTGCCGAGTTTGCTAAAGTCGGGAATAAAGAACTGCTTGAGTCCCGCGCCCGATGCATTGCCAAAATCTTTGACCATACCGTTGATAGCCAAAACTATCAACAAAACCACCGGAATGATAACGGTAAAAGGTACGACTTTACCTGCGCTATGAGCGCCTTTACGTATACACAAATATATCGCTATCCAAGCAATAATCAACGCCACGAAAAGTCCGCCGGGGATATCGAAAGCGCCCGCTCCGCTAGAGATTGGTTGATATTGCAGAGCTTCTCCGAAGAAGATACCGCCCGCCTCTTGCGAAGTGAGTCCGCCAAGCTTGAACGACTTGACAATCATCACCAAAATCCACGCCAATACTACTGCGTAATACGTCACTATAACGAATGCGTTGGCAACTGCCGCCCAACCTACGAATTCAGCCTTTTTATTAAGACCTCTGAATGCACCGGGTGCGCCGTGTTGCATCTTACGTCCGATAGAAATCTCCATCATAAGAAGTGGCCAGCCGAGGATAAACATTGCCAAGATATATACCAACAAAAAGGTTCCGCCGCCGTGCATAGCCGCCAAACCCGGAAATCTCCATGCGTTTCCAAGACCTACCGCCGAGCCGATAGCCGCAAAAATAAACGTAGCACGACTCGCCCAAGAATCTCTCTTTTTAGACATAATTCCTCCAAACTTAAGAATAATATATTGATTATAGCATACCAGACAAAATTTTTCAAATATTTTACATATTTATTTATCTCTTTAACTCAATAAATAGCTTTGGCAACAATTTGCTAGTAATTATGATGTAAGTCGATAGCGGGTGCATTTTGCTAATCAACGACTTACTTTGTATTACGTTGCCATAAAACGCAAAAAAGCACCGACGGATAATCCGTCGGTGCCAGCTATTGTACCGATATTATTCTGCAGGGTTAGCCTTGATATAGGATTCTTTGTCGGCTTCGGTCATAAACTTAGGCAGCAATCCGTCTTTGGTTTCGGTGCTCTCCTCGTATCCGCTGACAATCTTTCCTTCGGCTTTGTTTTCAACGCCCTCAGTCACACTATAAGTCGTGTAGTCGAGTCTATATAGATAATTGTAGTTGTTGCCGTCGATATAATAGACAAAGTTAGCTAGTTTGACAGGTTTAAGCCAAGAAGTCGAAAGGTTTTGCTCACTAATTTTCTCCTCGCTTGGCACATCTGCCTTATAATTCATTCTCATAAGCACGTTGGATATCACGTAATATACGTAGTCACCTTCGAAGAATAGTACCGTAGGAGCAGAAGAAAGAGTAATCTCCTTGTCCACGTCGTTGACGTTGGCTTGTTCGGATATCGGCTTGTAAAGCTTGACTGTGGCAGAAGAAACGTCAAGTATACCGTTTTCAAATCCAACAGGTACGAAGTTGCTTACGGAAGATACCGCATATTTCTTTTCCAAAGTCTTGTCAACAGCGGTGAGGCTATCAAACTTGTATCCGTACGTGCCTACCGCAGATGCCGTGTCGTTGTCGGTCTTAGAATAATACAAAACCTTCTCATCCTTATCATATTTGATAAGCGAGATGCTCTTTTGCTCTTTGAGAGTTGGCGTTTCACCCGAAGCATAGGTAGTGTCGCCAATGATTTTGATAGGTTCGGAGTTGCCGTCCAAAGCCCAAACCTCGTTGTTGTTGAGCGTCTTGTTTTCGCTGGCTTTGGTATAGAAGACGATATTGCTTTGAGCGGTAAAGAGCGAGCCCGTCACGTCAGAAGCAATCACGCTTTCTTTGCCTATCTTCTTGTCGGTGTACTCAACCTTCTTTAGGTCGGTGCCGTCCACGTAAATGAGCGCAGTTGCGGTAAAGGTAAACTTGACGGACGTACCTTCGATAATTGCTATCGATTGGGTTTTGCTACCGTCGAGCTTGCTGCGCATATATTCGAGGCTGCTCGTCAACACGTTGCCGTATTTGTCGGTTTGGGTACTTGGTGAGCAATAGTAGAGCCACTCGCCGAAGATATAAATGCCCGCTTGATTGTTAGCGGTATAGTAGGTCTTAGGTACGACTACCGCCGTATCGCTCAAGGTGCCGTCAGAGTTGATTTTGCTCTTCATAATGCTACCCTTGACGCTTGCTTTGCCGAAATGGTTATCCTCAGGTTTAGTTATGTTGGCGGTATCGTCCATGCCGTTGACGTAATAGAGATAATCGCCTTGTTTAACGACCATAGCGCCGTTGTTTTCTACTTCTCCCGTCGTAATAGGGCCGATAGGTCCCCACTTAAAATTTTGACAGCCAACCAAAGCAAGAGCTATCGTTGCCACCATCAAAACTATCAAAATCGACTTGGTAAACTTTGTCATTCTATTCTCCCATAATAAGAATTGCTATATAATATAATAATTATAGTATAATAGTTGATATAAATCAATAAATTTTTCGCAAAATTTCGCCTTGTAAGTTATTTTAACCATTTTTCTCGGCTATTAACAATTTGTAAGTCAAATATAAGAGGCGATACTTTTGACTACGCTTAGGTTTAGTCACTCTTCTACGACTTATGCGACCAGTTGATAGGTTGCAAACCATGCAAAGCCAAAAAATCGTTGGCTTTAGAAAAGTGCTTACATTCCAAGAAGCCGTGATAAAAAGACAGTGGGCTTGGATGAACGGCTTTGAGTACGAGATGCTTTTTGTCGTCGATGAGCCTTGCCTTGGACTTGGCGTATCCGCCCCACAGCATAAATACTATCGGCGTGTCGTGAGCGTTGAGAAGCTCGATAATTCTGTCGGTAAATATATCCCAACCGTATTGAGAATGCGACAACGGCTGACCTTTGCGAACACTGAGGTAGCTGTTGAGTAGCAATACGCCTTGTTCCGCCCACCCCGTCAAGTCGCCGTTGGAATCGGGCTTGATGCCCAAATCGTACTGCAACGCCTTGAAGATGTTGACTAGCGACGGTGGCAGTTTGGTCCCCTTTTCTACACTAAAACACAGTCCGTTGGCTTGTCCGTAGTCGTGGTATGGATCTTGACCGAGAATTACTACCTTGACCTTGTCGTAGGGGCACAAGTCCAATGCCCGAAATATTTTTTCTTTGGGTGGAAAACAAGTCGTCGTAGCGTAATCTTGCATTACCGACGCCCACAACCTAGGAAAATACTCTTTTTCTCCTTCGTATTTTAGCAGTTGTCTCCAACTTTCGTCTGCGATTTTTACCATAGCAACATTATATTGCGGACGTGAGTTTTTGTCAACGGTTGACTTTGCAATAGCTTTGATTTACAATGATATTATGATAGATACGCATACACATTGTTATCACTCGCAAGACAGCCGGACTCCCGCTCGCGATATGATAGAAGGAGCAATAGCCAAAGGCTTGCAATATATTGCGCTTACCGACCACTACGACCTCGATATGCTTGGCTTTCCTCAAGTTCCGCAGATAGATTTGCCACGGCATTTTGAAGAACTCACTATCCTAAAAGAACAATACGAAGGCAAAATCCAACTCGCAATAGGTATAGAATGCGGTTGGGCAAAGAAGGTCGAGGACGATTACCTCCGCAATCTTGCGCCTTACAGGATAGATATGACTATCAATTCCGTACATATGGTAGACGGCAAGGACTGCTATGCCGAGGGCTATTACGACGAATTGCCTATGCAAAAGTGCTACGACGACTATTTGGATAGCGTGATTGACTCGCTTGACGCACCCTATCGCTTCGACAGCATAGGGCATTTGGGATACATAATGCGCAAAGCACCTTACCCCGATCCGATTATGAAGTATAAGCAGTTTGGCGACAAACTCGACCATATTCTTCGTACGATAATCGACAAAGGCGTGGCTTTGGAAGTCAATACACATACCAAGAATTTGCCTATTAGATGTTTGCCTACTATCGAGATTTTGACAAGATATCGCGAGATGGGCGGAGAATTGCTGACCTTTGGCTCCGACGCCCACCAGCCAACCAGACTCGCGGACAAGTATAACGAAACCATGGAACTTCTAAAAGCTCTTGGATACCAATATATTTTCAAATATTTATCGCACGAGCCTATCGCTTGCAAAATTTAATAATTTCCATAACTTTGCTATGGTTTTACGTTCAACAAGCCAAAAAATTGCGGACGATTACTCGTCCGCTCAATTTATTTAGTTTATTGTTTGTGTTGATACACTTTGACGTAATCGATAACAAAATCGTACTTTTTGCTTTTATCGTTTTTTGCAAGGTCACCGCACCAACCCTTAGTTCCTCCCTCTTGTTCGGGATTTACCACCTCGCTAGATAGAATGATGTATTCTTCCACTTGCGACACAATATTTTGATATATTGTTTGACCTTGCTTATTTTTATATTTTTCGTCTGTAACCGTCCAGGTACAAACACCGTCTACGTAAAATTTGTAGTATTTTTCCGTCCATTCCAACCCGTAAGTATGGAATTCTCCGTACAGATTAGGCACGTTGACGCCCGTCTTTGGGGCTGATTTCAAATGTTCGCCGTAGCCGTCGTAATGCACGGCGTGGCTTACGGTTTGACGCATAAAAACGTCGTAATAGAAGGGCGATTCGAATATGTCGATTTCCGTACCGTCAATACCCGTATCCAAATAATCGGTATTGGCATTGGCAAAATTGTCGGTTGGCATCAGCCAAAAAGCCGACCACGAACCGTAAATTGCAGGGACTTTGCACCTTATCTCAAAATAACCGTATCTTTGAGCGAAACCGCCCTTTGTTTCCCCGCCGTAATCGTAGCAAGCGGTAGATATAACACCGCTATACCAACCCGCGCCAAAGTCGCCGTCTTCTCGCCATTCGGTCGTCATAACCAAATAGCCGTCTTCGACTCTGAATGCGTCGTCAACCCAATAGCCGCCGTTTCTCGGTGCGCCGTTTTTGCCGTCTACGTAGTGACCGTCAAAGTGCCACTTGGTATAATCCAACTCTTCGCCGTCGAATCCGTCTTCCCATACCAGCAAAAACTTGTCGGTTTCGATTTTTTGGCAACCCGTAAGCGACAATACGCTAACCGTCAATAGTATAAGTACGACTATCAAAGCAAGTTTTTTCATACTATCAGTCCTGCAATATTGCGATGACTAACGAGATTATTGCGGATCTACTATCAAGAATGCTTCGCCGCCTGCAAGGCAAATCATCTTGACGGCGTCAGGGTTGTACTCGTTGGCAAAAACTCTATATTTCTTGTTGAGTCTTTGACCTTCTACCACCGACAGATAGTTGCAATCGGCAGGGCACATTTTTTTGCTTATTACGCTCTCTATGTCTACTACCGAGCCCTCTTCGAAGTTGGCTAATATATCGTCCACGGAGATGGTAGCAGTGACAGGTTTGAGTATTGCCTCATCGCCCTCTACGACTTCGATAAGTTGAGAAGCTAAGCTATCAGGCAATTGCATAGCTTGACCTAGGTCAAGGTCACCCACAACGAGATAGTCAAGTCCCTTGCATTCCACGGTGGTGTATCCGTCAAGGCTAAACTCGTCGGCAAAGTTCTCAGGCTCGTAGCCCTTCTTCTTTTTGATGACCAATCCTTCGCAAATCATTTCGATAAGAGCTTTAGCCTTCTTGACTGCAACCTTAGAGCGGATTTTGAGCATAGTAGGAACGTCTACCGCACCCTTCTTGTCGGAGCAATCTTTGTGGTGATAATAGCTCTCGTCCAAGGACGCAGGATCTATTGCGAGATAGAGCACCAAGGTCTTGCCGTTGATTGTAAATCTTGCAATCTGGTTACGTCCCTTGTTGAAGTTTTCTCTAAATCTCGATATACGGTTTTTGATACCGTAAGACAACAACTCGTTCTTTAGCTCACTATAGAAGCTCTTGATATTGTCGTCGGCGAGTCTGAGCTTCATCTCAAAGCTGAGCTTTGGCTTAACTCTTGCACTGTCCTCAACCTCTTCCTGCCAATTGCTAGAAGCGATAGTGTGACGAGGCTCAACTGCGATAGGCTCTACCACTTCTTCCTCTTCCTCAACCGGTTGCTCAACTACCGGCGCTATCGTAGTAGCGACTGCGCCTGCAAGGAGCATATCCAAGATTCTTTGGACGTTCTTTTCGATATTGTCCACTCTGATATTGATATCGGAGAGGGTGTTGCCGTTTTCTTCCAGCTTTTCTACTCTCGGCTCGAGATTTCCTCCGCCTAACGCTCTAAGCGAACTTTCGAGTGCGTCTATTCTGCTATACAGTTGTTCGATTTCTTCTCTCTTCACTTCTTCTTCCTCTTCTTGGATATTTTCTTGTTGCTCTTCGACCTGAGCCTCCTCTGCCGCAACCTCTTGCGGTTGTTCTTCTACCTCTTGGGTAGGTTGCTCTTCCTCCGGTTGTTCCTCTTCTATTGGTTCTTCCTGTATCGGTTCTTCTTGTACAGGCTCTTCTTGTGCCTCCGGCTCTGCCTCTTGCTCTACGATTTCTTCTATCGGTTGCTCTTGTTCAGTTAGATTTTCCTCATCATCTATCGGTGCAACGATAGTTTCGTCAACGTGGTCGGCAAGCAACTCTATGTAGTCCTCGTGACGCTTGTCGACAGGCATACAGGTATTGCAACTGAGCAATAGCGCACTCAAGCAAAATACGCCGAAGCCTATTGCGCCCGCCAATATCTCCAATTTGCCCGCCTCAAAATCAAAGCTTTCTCCCCCGAAAGCGTGGAGCAAACCAATGGCAATCATTACCAAGCTCGTTGCGCCGATGACGAAGTTGGCGAGGTCAATAGTCGTGGTTCTCTTCTTGATAAGTCTGGTGATAAGTCCTACTACAAAAAATACTGCGCCTGCTCCACCGCATGCGGCAAATGTGATGACGTTGTCTTGATTCTCGAACATAGCCGCCGCATTTCCCGTAAACATGATAGCAAGTACGCATCCAACCATTATGGCGGATATCGAAATGCCTACCGTAGGATTAAACTTTTTGAAATAAGCTCTTAGATATTGCTTAGGCTTAATCTTTTGGAGATTCATCTCCTTAATCTCTTTTTTGGTCATGTTTGGTGTATAAACTGCCGTTCGTATAACAAGCAAAGCCACCATCAACGCTACGAATATAGCTATTGCAACAAGAGCCGAGATGACAATATTATCGGTTTTTATATCATCGTACATGGCAAGCGCCAACATTCCGACAGCTGTAAAAATACCTACGAATATAGCCTCGTCTATGTAACCTATCTTCTTAGCCGAGAATAGTGAAATCAGCGAAGATATGACGAACACCAACACCCCGAGCACTGCCACGCCGAGCACGATTATGTACGCCATGTTGGCTTGGAACAGTTCGGCAAAAGGAACGCCCGAAGTTAGCGACTTAAATAATCCCGTATAAACCTCAATCAAGTCAGTTTCTTGTATAGTAAAGAAAGTCGCCAAAATAAATCCGATAATGGCAAACGCACCCGTCACGCCGTATTGGTTGACGGTTGCACTAAAATAATCGATTTTGGTTTCTTTCTTTTTTGGTTTGTGAGCGGAATCGTCGTTGATTGACTTAACCTCGTCGTCTGCCGTAGTTGCGGTCAAGTCGATTTTTTCCTCCTCCATAAATAACCCCCATTGATTGGTTGCAAAACCTCTATAATAAAAAAATTATAATACAAAAAGACATATTTGTAAATGGTTTTTTCAAAAAAGTCAAACCATATCTCAAATTTTACGCAAAATCGACCATAATTATCGCCACACCGTGCCTAATTTTGACAACTGCATGCTCTTTTACCACACGGTTGCTGACGCCTATAGGAAAGTCATTATTTATAGTCAAATTTTGTACCGAATAATCCAAACCTATCAAGTCGACGACTGCACTGTCAACCGCAAATACCGACACAGCCCTACCTACCATATCGTCAAGCACCACTTGCGAAGCTGTGACGATAAGGTCGAATGCGTTGTCCTTGACAACGACGATACACCCCTTTTTGGCAAGGTAGGTTGCTAGTTGAATATTGGCGAGAGTGTGGTCAAATCTTCCTCCCGTAGCTCCGTACAACCAAAACTCTCGATATCCCGACTCGTAGCCCTTCTGACACGCCACCCACATATCGGTATAGTCCTTTCGCACTTCGAGTTTTACTACCTTATCGCCGTCGGGTTGATAGCCTAAAGAGTCGAAGTCACCCACCACTATATCGACGATACTCTCATCGAGATAATTCCAACCGCCGTCCACGGCTATGAGCATATCCCCCGACTCTTTGACAATATTCTTATCAGGCTTATCACCTGCCCCTACGCAAATACATTTCATATATCTATTATACAATTTATTCGTCTACGTGACAACCTATATCATTCTTTTACCCACAATAAAATACGACCATCTAAGAGAACTTATCGGTTCTATGACGGCATAGTCGCTGGCGGTATGCAAAATATAATTGTCTCCGAGATAAATCGCTACGTGTCCCACTCTATCCAAGCCACTCAAGCCCACTCTGTCTGCATTGGTAAAGAACATCACGTCGCCTCTTGCCAACTCGGACACCGTACGCCCTTGATAGACTTGCGTCCTCGTGTTGACGTCAAGCACCACTCCCGCCCCTATGTAAAAGACGTATTGCACCAAAGACGAGCAATCAAACTGCCCTTGAACGAAGTTGCGATTGAGTATTCCGTTGCCCCAATGATACCTCTCTGCGCCCCACACGTAAGGATAGCCCATAAGACCTTTGGCAACGTTTAGCACGTCCTCAACGGCTTGGTTGTCACTCATTTGCATATATTTTATTTGCGTGTAAGACGCCGAAACGTAACCATACCCCCTCTTGTATCTCACCTTGTACCAACCGCCTTCGGTCGACTCGTAAGCAAGCATATCCTTGGCGTTGATACTGCCCAAAGCGGAATATCCGCTTCCCTTACCCGACCTAATATTGAGATTGTTGACGTTGGACATTACCATTACGTCGTACTTAGGCGTCGGCTGGGGTTGTTCTTCGGGGATTTGTTCTTCTTGCACATCCTCCGACTCCTCTGTGGTCGGCACGTCCTCGTCCACCGAAGGCTCATCGCCCGGCAACAACGCATCCTCTCTATCGACGTCGCTCACCGCCGTTGCGCACCCTAATGCCATCACCAATATGTATATCAAAGTTATCACGATTGCCAATACTCTTTTCATTTTTCCTCCTTTGCGCTTGCAGTATAGTCAATAAGATTTTACCCTATCGCTCCCCGCTACTGCAACACACAAATTTTGGAAATGGCTTCTCCTCGCCCTATTTTATCGGCTAAAATAATGGCAATCTTCCGTCTTTTTTGTAACTTGATAGTACGTTATCCGAGCAAAGCCTAACTGACGTTAGTCATACGATAACACCGCTCCGTCTACGATATCACACAGGTACTAAATAAGTCGAATAATATGGATAAAAAATAGCGACGCCTTAAGCGTCGCTATACTCGTCGTGTTGGATTTTACTCTTTGTCGTCTTCGGCTTTTTCTACCAATTTTGCACTGTTGCAGAACTTCTTAACCGACTCGATTGCGCTTACGCAACGATCGAGCGTGTCGTAGGTTTCGCCCACACAAAGAATAGATTTTTGAGTATTTCTAAGTTTGTAGTAGTATCTGCCCGTCTTATCTCTATCTATGATAAAGTTGTTTGCCAAGGCGTTTTTCTTGATATTTTCCATTGCAGACTTAGCCGCAGCCTCGGTGCTGTAAGACTCGGTAACGAGCAACAATTCGCCGTTGGAAGCCCACAAGTTGGCAAGATACATATCGTCCACTTCTTCTATTGTCCACTTGCCGGTATAGCCCTTCTTGGCAACTGCAACTTCACCGCTTGGCTCGTACTTGATGACGGTTTTGTCTTCGACAACCTCTTCCATCAAAATTGCACTTTGAGCAAACTTCTTGACAGACTCGATAGAGCTTACGCAACTAGCCTTAGAGCTGTATACTTCGCCCACGCACAAAAGTCTGTTGGCACTGCTCTTGAGCTTATAATAGTAGTTACCCTTCTTGTCGCAATGCACTTCGAATTTGCCGAGGTCTACGTTTTTCTTGATAGTTTCGATACCGCTCATTACGCCCTTAGCGGTAGAATAAGTTTCGCTAGTAAGCAATACTGCACCGTTGTTGGCGTGCAAGTAAGCTACGAACTCGTCGTCGCTCTTTTGATATACTTGCCACTTGCCTACCGCACCACGCTTTGTTGCAGGCTTCTTAGCAGGCTTCTCTTCGGTTGCGGCAACTTCTTTCTTTTCTTGTTTTGCAGGTTTTTCTTCTACAACTTCTTCTGCCTTTGGTTCCTCAACCACTTCTTCAACCTCTGCAGTTGCTTCTTCGGCAGGTTCTTCGGTTGCGGCTTCTGCTACAGCCTCCGCCGCTTGCTCTTCTTCGACAGCAGCTTCTTCAGCTACCTCTTCGGTTGCGGCTTCTTCTACAGGCTCTTCTTTGGTTTCTTCGGCATTTACCTCTTCCGCAACTTGTGTTTCTACGGTTTCTTCAACCTTTTCTTCCACCACTTGTGGCTCTTCGGCTGCTTGAGAGTCGCTCTCGCCTTCGGTATGTACTTCTACACTATTGTCTGCCGACTCGTTTGCTTTCTTTGCCTTCTTCTTGCTTGCGCTAACTGCCACGAGTACGATTATAAGAAGTACTATAGCGGCAACGACAACGCAACATACGATAAGATTTTCTTTGATAAAGTTAATCAATGCTTCCATTTGTCAAACCCCCACACATTTGTGTATAGCATAACATTTTTTTTGTTTTTTGGCTATTATTTTGATGCAAATTGTTTAATATTTACAATTATATTTATCTAACAACAATATCTAACACCATGTTGTTTTAGACGATATATCGGTTATGCTTCGCCACCGCCCGCCTTGTCTATTGCATCTATAATTGCTCTCTTCCAGAGCTTTGTCAAAGTTTGCAAATCTTTGGCTGCGTTGGCTGGGCTTGTGGAGGGCATCAAGACGAGCCTATCCTCCCAATGCGGGTTGTACTTTTTTGCCGTTTCGTAGCTCAATCGTCCGTTGCAAAGCACCTTGTTTATTTGACTATCCGCAGTCAATTGCGATATATCGGTGGCGATTACCACCTTAACGCTACTATCCTTGCTACCCTCTATCTCGCATTGATACACGCTGTCGTATAGCGCTATGCCTGCGTCTAGCAATGCCTTGCTTTTGCCTTCGTTGTCAAGACTCGTAAGGTCTACTCCTACAATCTCCGACAACACTTTCCAAAACCTATTGCGTGGATTCATATAATAGAACCCCTGCTCCACCGACTTGACCGACGGCACGCTCCCCAATATCAAAACCTTGCTATTAGCGTCTACAATAGGAGCAAAAGGGTGCGTTACTATCCTTACTTGTGCCATTATGCCTTCAAACCTTTGAGATATTCTTTTTGCCACGGCTCAATGCGATACGACTCCCTTGCTTTGGCAATGGCTCTATTGTGAGTCACTATGTCCAGCCGTCTATCTTCCAAGATTGCTATCGTCTTAATCCAATTTTTTGCCAGCGCAGTTGCCACTAGCCAAGCTATTGCCATAGAGACGTAATAGTGACTTGCGTCTATCTTCGTTATCTTATTTAGCACCCAATCAATATACTCGTCATTGAGATAATACGTCATCATCGACACGATGCCAGCACGCACGACAAAAGGTCTGTCGTCATCTAACAATTTTGCTACAAAAGCTTGATACGTATCGAGTTTTTTGCCCAAAAATTTGCACGCAGATACTATACTGTCGCAACTAGCCCAATTGTCTACCATGCCAAAATATCTATACAAGCACTTCATTCTTTCCTCGTCACTCAGAGAAGCATAAGCTATCGACAGACCGTATACGTTGAGCTCTTCAAAGAAGCTCGGCTGAGCTTTGGCAAGGTACTTGCGCAACTTGTCGTTATCTTGACAATTGACGTAAAGTGCAAGCTTCTTTTGGATAGGCATTCTTACGCCCATAATCGAATATTTAGTCGGAGTAATCTTAGCAGAAAAAACTGCGTATTCTTCCTCGGAATATTTTACTAATTTCCTCAATATTTCTGATGTAAGTTTGAACATATTTCTTCCGCCAATGCCTTTATGCTGTCAACGTTGCCCTCGCTCGGTGCAGCCTTAACCGATACTTTGTTGCCAAGCAAGGTGATATTTTTCATCTTTTCCAACTCTTTAGCTATCAATGTACCGCTAGTTGCCGACCAAGTTCCGTTTTCCACGATACCAACGGTGCGGTTCTGGAGATTGTGCGAGATAATTTCTGCCAGATATCTCTCTATAGGCGTAAATATTGCACCGTTGTAGGTCGCCGATGCGATAACGATATGCGAGCATCTAAAGCTCTCCGCCACCAGATACGATACGTCTACGTTGGAGGCGTCGTACACCTTCAAATTGCGGACGCCTAGATTGTCCAACTGAGCGGCAAGCATATCCACCGCCTCTGCGGTATGTCCGTATATTGAGCCGTATATCAACACGACCTCATTATCCTCGCTTTGATACGTGCTCCATTTGACGTACTTGTCGAGTATTTTGTCTATATCCTTTCTCCAGACAGGTCCGTGGAGAGGTGCGAGCATCTTGACCTCTGCACCCGTCAATTTTGCTAGAGCGTTCTTGACTTGCACGCCGTACTTGCCCACGATATTGGTATAATATCTTCTCGACTCTTCTTGCCATTCGTCGCCCTTGTATGCTTGGTCGGCAAAAACGTTGCCGCTAAGCGCACCGAAAGTGCCGAATGCGTCTGCGGAGAAGAGAATGCCCGTCGTAGTATCCAAGGTCATCATAACCTCAGGCCAATGCACCATTGGCGCAAAGACGAACTTCAACTCGTGACTGCCAAGGCTGAGCGTGTCGTTGTCTTTGACGATAATCCTTCTCTCTGCCCAATCGCACCCGAAGTATTCTTGTATCATCATCGACGCCTTATTGTTGGTGACGAGCCTTGCATTAGGGAAGACACACATCACGTCCTCGATACATGCGCAATGGTCGGGCTCCATGTGGTTGACGACAAAATAATCCAAGTCCCTACCGTCAAGGGCGTCCTTGACCTTTTGCAAAAACACTCTACCCACAGCGTCGTCGACGCTATCGAGCAAAGCCGTCTTTTCGTCTACGATAAGATAGCTGTTATAACTTACTCCTCTGTCAAGCGGATAGATATTTTCAAACAACTTGATTCTTCTATCGCTTGCGCCTACGTAATAAATATCTTGTGATATAGTTTGTTTTATCATAAACACCTCTATTATTATCTATTAGTATTATATAGCTTTTTCCTAGCAAAGTAAAACAGATTGATTGTTGACAAAATCATACTCTTTATGATAGATTGTTTTGCTTATTTATCTCAGCTGATATAACTAAACGACGTTCTATCCTCTTACCTTCTACAAGTCGCAACCTCGCATTATAATATAATATCCGTATAATATATCTTTTCCAACCTGCCTTTCTTGCAAAAGTGCAACCTTCTCACTCTTTTTTTGCTTCAAATAAGCCCTATCCGACAAGATAGGGCTTTAGCATAATTATCGTTGTGTTTTGCCGTCTTTGTTCCAATGCTACGGCTCAATATGTATATCGATATTTATTTTAGTCTATTTAATAACGTCTCCGATATCGCCCGAGCCGGTACCCAACGTCGACAGAGCTTGACCATATTGCATAAACGCTTCGTGTGCAGAGTGTATCATGTAATCAAAAACGTCCTCACTTATTAGGCTACCCGGATAGCAATTAGTCATTCTAAAGAAGACGTTGCCTTTGTTGTCGTCATAGTCAAAATGTCCGTCGAATATTTCGGAGTTGACCAACGCCAAACCCATTGCCATTTCCATAGACAATTCTTCATGGACGACAAACGATAACGGCATTATCAATTCAAAATAATGATTTTGGGCGTTTACGTGCATAATCAACTTTATAGAAGTATTATCAAAACAATAGTCAAAAAATACAGCCATACGGTCGGTATTTTTGTTATATTCTACGTTTGATTTGTCCAAAAAGCTGCACAATTGCTCATACATTTTCATTGCCAATTGTTCGTCAGTCATCTCTTTCCTCCGGATTGTTTATCCAATTCATCAATTCTTCTAACGACGTTTTGCCTTCGGCTATCGAACTAAGCTTTCCGCCATATTTATCCACCACAGAACAAGATAAAAAAATCAAATACTTTATGGCAGACTCACTCAACACGCTTTCTCGATAGCTCGTCGTCGCTCTATATAACATCTTTTTTCTCAACATGTTCAACTCAAAATTGCCGTATATCAAAAATTTGTTGATTGCACACGTCGCAATACACGTGTCCGGCAATTTTTCTTTAGGCACGTCAAAAGGTAGGTAACTGTATACCGAAACTATCATTTGCTTTAGCTCAAGCACAATACAAATAGTCATGGGAAAATTTTTGCCTGCGACACAACAATACGCTGTATACTTGTCATCGTCCGTATCAAAAACCCACTGCATTCCGTTTAGAGCATCGCGGACGGTTTTCCACGTCCTTATTGCCTGATTCTTTTGATTATCCGACATCATTGTTCTCCCTCTCTCAACCAATCAAAATCCTATCTTCTTATCAGATACGTCGTATCTAAATTCCTTATCGTTGCAAGCGCTCAAAAAGTCCTCTTTTTTAAGACACACTTTCTTACACTTAGCTAGTTGGCTACGCATAGCCGCTTTTGCCCACGTCCTTTCAAACAAGTTACGCACAAATCGTGCATTGCTAAATTCCTTGGTGCTAAGCATTTTGTCAGGAATAGCCAAGAAGTACTCCTTGGCGCAATCCAACAAATCTTCGCTATAGCTAAACTTGCCGCGGAGCATATCGCAAAAGATATCATACAACTGCTCTCTGCTAAAGTTAGGGAACTCGATTACGTATGGCATTCTGCTAGCTAGTCCCGCATTGCCTTTCATCAATTTTTCCATATCGTCGGTATATCCAGCCATAATTAGGACCATTTCCGAACGATGATTTTCCATCTCGGCAATCAAGGTGTCCAACGCCTCTCTACCGAAGTCCCTGTCGTTATCATCGCCTCTGAACAATGAGTATGCCTCGTCGATAAACAATACCGAGCCGTAAGCGTCACGACACATACTTGCAGTCTTTGGCGCCGTTTCTCCTATGTATCTTCCGCAAAAATCTCTGCCTTGATATTCATAAAAATTGCCTATCTTCAAGACGCCCTTTTCCTTGAGGATTTTGCCCAAAATTCTTGCGAAAGTCGTCTTTCCGGTACCGGGATTGCCGACAAACCTCATGTGTATACAAGGAGCCGACAACGTGTTTTCTTTTCTTAGCAGTTCTATCTGCGCAATAATCTCCTCGAACTTCCTCTTAACCTCTTCTCCGCCCACCAACTTGCCTAGCATTTCGTAGCCGGACATACCTTCATCGTCTAGGTGATGGCATATACCTTTAGCTTGATTTTTGCCGATAACGCTGTTTGGCTTTTTTGAATTGGCGTTGTGCAGACGTTTTTTGTATATCAATTCCATAGCGACTTTTTTGATAGTATTGACACCATAGAATTTGCCGTCGCTCTTTTCTTCTACTATGCGTTGCTGGAACATTTTCCAAGCATCAGGCGTAAGTACAAAATTTTGTTCCTCAAAAATCTTATTGGCACAAGCTTTGATCTCATCGTCGTTGAAAGGAACGAATGCAACACTTCTGACGAACATTATGTCGTTGATAGCGTCTTTGATTTTTTTGAGCACCTCGCTGTCCACAAACGGAACGCGAAAAATAACGATATACTTGCCTATCAACTTTTCTAAACAACGCAATAGACTCTTAAAAGTAGCGTCATTGAGGTTATCCAACCATTCTCGTATATCTATACACAAGATTTTTATCTTGTCTTCGCCACTCGCCACAGCGTTATTCAAGTCCTTGATCAACTCTGCGACCTTAATTTTGTTGCTCGGATTAGGCATAGCAATTTCTAACACCGGCTTTTTAGAATTTATCTCAACGATATCGGTAGACTTTATTACTTTAGCCAATATTCTTAGATAGGTCGACAAGCCGTAGCCGTCGTTGATAGCAAACAGGTAGCTTTGATACAAAAAAGGCATATTGTTTTTGCCTCCACGTATTTGCGGAGCAATTTTGACAATTTCGTCAATGAGCTTCTTAAAATCTTCTCCTCCCACCATATCGTCAAGGTCAGTTTGTATGCAGTCAACGCTATTTGTTGTGTTGTCGCCATTTCCGAATAGCCTTACCATAATTCTTTCAACGCCGGATTCGATAATTCTATTTTCTTCTTCCGTAATCGATGTATCACTGTCCTGCTCGGGCTCATCGGTCTTAACCAAGGTTAAATCCAATTTACAGTCATCATCGTCTTTGTATTTTTCACGGAGTATTGCGTGGACGGTAATCAAAATATTCTTACCTATTATTGCATCGTCGACGTCAAAGGTAATAGAGGTCGTGTCGGCTTCTATCACTTTAATTTCTTCTTTTAATATTTTTTCCAAATATTCTCGCACAACGACAATTGGCAATTTTTCGTCGTCTTTATGCTTCAGACACCATTCGTATTCCAACTCTAACGTAAATCTTTTCATTTTTCCCTCGTGATTAGTTGATAAAAATATAAACCGTTATTATACATACCAATTATATATTTTTTTTGACAAAAAAGCAATACGCTTGGCAAAAATATTCAGCCATACCTCATTGGTATGGCTGAATATCATCTGGCAACGATAATGGGCTGGATTTGCTCGCCGTCTAGTGCCTTTTCTAGCGTTGACACGACTTTTTCGAAGTCCGCCACCAACGACCTTGCCTTTTTGATTGGATCGTCCTGCCCGAACGGCACGAAGTACACGTTGCGATAATTAAGCAATTTACCTATGTTCTTTGCACTCCCGCTCAATCCGTCGTTGGTAGACACCGCAATCACGAGCGGTCTATTGTTGCGCAAATGTGCCTTACACGCCATAGTTACGGTGCCGTCGGTCATAGAATTTGCCAGCTTGGCAAGAGTATTGCCAGTGCACGGAGCAACCAACAATACGTCGAACATTCTCTTTGGTCCGATAGGCTCTGCACCCACTATATCGATTATTGGGCTCTTTCCCGTCAGTTCCACCACCCTATTCCAAAAGTCGGTGGCAAGGAAAAATCTCGTGTCTGTGCTTGCCACCTTTTCCGAAAAAATCGGTGTTACGTCACAACCCATATCTACTAATTGCCGTATCATATTCAAACAACGTGACAAGGTGCAAAACGAACCCGTTATTGCCACGCCGATTTTCTTACCCGTCAGGTCCATAATCTCTCCTTGTCAGGGTGAATAGGACAGCACTGCGTCGCACAAAAGCCTGGCGGCAGATTGCGGACAAGTCTTTGACGGCACCGAAGAGGCTATCAAATAATTGACGCCCGCCTTCGCCCACTCGTCGTAGTCAAAGGGATAGACCTTGCTGGCAAGTTCCAATACGAAGACTCCCTTTTTGACAGGCGGATTGACCTCAAAAAGTCTACTTGGAGCGGTATTGATTATGCAGTCGAATTGCGTATAATCGCACTCTTTCCAAGATACGTGCCTATATCCTACGACGGTTGGATTTTTGTCCTCTCTCGAGCAAGTTATCACTATGATTTTGCTACCAAACTTTTGCAATACTTCCGCCATGGCTTTGGCAAGTTTTCCCCACCCGATCACTCCAAACGTCATATCTCTTAGGCACTTATCCGTGTTGTCGATTATATATTTTAGGCTCCCTTCCGCCGTCAAATAGCTATTTTCTTGACCAAAGAGCGGCAATCTCAAGATAGATATACACTCGCATCCTTTAGCCGTCAATTTTTCCGCCGCCTTGCCGTCGATAAAGAAGTAAAAAACTTTGCTTCCTACGGCAATATTATCGACGTCGTCAACCTGCAACTTGGACGATACCGATAGAATAATCTTTGCAGCTCTATCGCTTGAGAGGTCAAGATATTCTTTGAAAGTAATCGTTTCGTACTTACTCTCCAACGTTTCTTTTGCTAGTCGACTTCGTTGGTCTACGACGTCCACCACCATCAAATCTTCCATCATTCACCCTGTTTTCATATTTATTGCGTGATTGCAATATACTTAGATATATGAATTTTTGTTGTGAGGTGTTCTATGGAAAACTCTTTTTTTGCAGGCGCAACCACTTCTCGCGGTTTTGTCAATCTCTACGACGGCATTATTGATAGGGATAATTGCACGGCATTCTTTGTCGTCAAAGGCGGTTCGGGCGTAGGCAAGAGTACTATGCTCAAAAAAATCGCCGCTTCTGTCCAAGATAGATATGAGGTGGAATATTTTAGATGCTCTGCCGATACCGACAGTCTTGACGGAATAGCTCTTCCCGATAAAGGTATAGCAATGGTGGACGGTACGGCGCCCCACGTCATAGAGAGCAAGTACGTATGTTGCACCGATTGGACTATAGACCTGTCCACCTGCCTAGACTACAAGGTTTTGCAAGGTCAAAAATCCAAGCTCGTAAGTCTAAATAAGGACAAATCCGACTGCTATCGCTATGCCACCGACGCCATTGCCTCGGCGGGAAAAATATTTGACGCCACGTACCGAATGACCAAGGACAAGATTGACTACCAAGGGGTACTTTCACTGTCGCACCGCCTTATCGAAGACGCCGACTGTTCTCGCAAGCGAGCACTATTCGGCTATGCAATCACCTCGCTCGGCGAAGTTTATCTCCCTTGCAAGTTCTCCAAAAAGCTCTATCGCCTCGTGGGTAATCGTTACGCCCGCCATATCATTCTGGACGTGGTCAAAGCCTTGGCGGACGCACAAGGAGTCAAGTATCAAGTCTTCTATTCCCCACTCAATCCCGACGTAGTTTGCGACTTGGTTTTCGCCGACAGAGTAATATCCACCAACCCCAACTTTTCGGCAGACGACGAAGCAATCATCGACGCTTCGGCTTTCCTTTCAAGCGAGCCCGACGTCTACTCCCTACAAATCTCCGAGCGAAGACTAATAGATTGGGCTGTGGAGCAACTGCAAAGAGCCAAAGCCCTCCACGCCGAGATAGAAAAGATTTATATCCCGTCGGTAGACTTCGACAAGGTCAATAGGATTACCGCCGAAACTATCGAAAAACTCAATACGTATCTACAAAAATAGACACGCTAATAGACAACAAGTTGCCTACGAAATATCGCCGTCACAGTTAGAGTACAAGTGGTCATTCGTCTACTAAATTATGCGTCGTTGCCGATATTATTGCAACTGCGACATATATTTTGCGACAACCAATCTATTAGGTAAATATGCTTACAAAATACTATCAAAAGAGGTGACTTTTCGTCACCTCTTTTATTCCAACCATTTTTTGGACAGTTTCTTGATTTTCCGCTTAATCTTTTGCAGCGTATTGTCCACGAATTTCTCGTTTTTACCCACTTGCAACGCAATATCGCCGTACGACTCGCCGTCGAGATAGAGTCGCAAGACCTTTTGTTCCAGCTCGCTCAACTCTTTGTTCAAGCCTTGTATCACCGAGTCGACAATTTGCCTCTCTATAGTCTTTTCTTCCATGGACGGACCGTGGTCCTCAATCTCGCTACTTTGGGTTATGTCCACGCTCTCGTTGAGGGTATTGTGAGTGGCGGCGTTATACTTTTTGATAGCGTCGAAGAGCTTGTTGCGTATGCACGAGCAAGCGTAGGTATAGAAGCTGACGTTGCTAGTAGCGTCGTAACTCAACACTGCCTTATACAGTCCTATCCAACCTTCTTCGAACAAATCTTCCTTGTCGGCGCCCTTGAGAAAATAATCTCTCATCAAAGAACTGACGACCACTTTGTAGGCGGTCATCAACTCTTCGAGCGCTCTATCGTCGCCCTCTCTAATCTTTTGCAAAAGAACTAAATCTCTATTATTGTCCATTCTTTAGTCCTTGTTGTTTTTCTCTCATTTCTTTGGCTTTTCCGCAACACTTAGCGCCCTCGGTGCAAGCCCCCGCCACGCAATTTGGCCCGCTTGTGCAAAAGATATTAGGCGCAACCTGCAACACGAGGCCAAGCATTTGCCAAGCCACTTCTCTTATCTCCCATTGAGCTCTATTGCAGCATCTTAGGTGGAAGAAGTGTTGCAGCTCCCTTGCGTTCATAGTCACCACCATTTTGGTTTCGGCAGCGTTAGGCAAGACGAAACGAGCGTCCTCGTTGGACTTTTCGCAGTCACCTCCCAGCAAGCCTTGCCATTCGTTGTACCAATGTTGCATGATAGCCATTTGGTCTTGATATTTCTTGACGGCGTCTTGTCCCAAGGCTTCGATGCTTGGAGGAATGATATAATTGAAGACGTCCACGTTTTTGCCCGCCGCAACGTATCTTTGCGACTTGACGCTAAAGCTTGCAAGTCTATGACGAGTGATTTGAGCTAGTAGCGCTCTCGACACGCCCTCGATACCAAAGGTAAAGGATGCGTGTTCAAAAGGCGACATGTGTCCAAAGGACGATAGACGTGCGATAAACTTAGATACGTCACCGCTCTCCACGCCGTCTTTTAGGTCCTCGATAGTTGCGTCGCTATAACACAATTTCGCCGCCAAAGCAATAGTTTGCTCGGGATCGGGCGTATATTTCAACAAGGTCACTTGTGGCTTAACTTGTGCCATTTTATCCTCCTATATTCAACAATTCTTCTATTCTTCTACTATTGCCCACTAGATAGAGATAGCCGATAAGACACTCCAAAGCCGTGGCTTGCTTGTAGTCGGCAACGCTGGCGTTCTTGGCAATGGTATGCACTTTGGCGTTGCGTCCACGGTGATAGATTTCCTCTTCTTCTTGAGTCAGCAATGGCAGAATTTCTTGCATTTTACTCGCTTGTGCCGAGGCTTTGACCATATTAGACACGGCTGTGTGCAACTGATTGGGTTTGCACCCCGTACTAACCGATAGCTTCGTCCTCACGTAGAGTGTATGTACGCTATCGCCGATATAAGCCAAAGCAAGCGGACTCATCTGTGCGGCTTGCTTAGGCGTAAGCGGATTGTCTAACGTTGGCAAACTCATTTGCCGTACTTGGTCACGAAGTAATCGAAGAGCAACTCGTCGCTATACGTAGTTTGTCCCGTTGCCTTGAGAGTTTGCTCTTTGATATAGTCGTAACTGCTCTTTTCCATAATTCTAATAATTTCGAAGGCTTCGTCCATATCCTTACCTGCGCAGAATACGCCGTGGTTAGCCATGAAGCAAGCGTTTCTTCCGTTCATTGCTTCTACAGTACCTTTCTTGAGCGTCTTAGTTCCGGGCAGTCCGTATGCTCCCACTCTTGCGCTTCCGCCCACGAGTCTTTGCATTTCGTCACTCATCACGGGCAGTTCGATTCTTGCCGAAGCGAGAATGGAGCAATATACGGGATGCGAGTGAATGGTTGCGTTTATCTCAGGTCTTGCCATCATAATTGCGGCGTGTATCTTTCTTTCGCTAGTAGGCTTTTTGCCGTCGCTCCATATCGAAGGATCTGATATTTGCACCACAGGCATATCCTCGGGTTGCAGAGCTATATAATCCAAGCCCGTAGGGGTAACCAACATGTGGTCTTCGTCCAATCTTACCGCAGTATTGCCCCAAGTGCCTTGAACGAGGTTTTCTTTGAGCAAATTTACTCCGCTATCCTTGATAACTTGACGTAGTCTAAGTTCTGTTTCTTTATCCCAAGCCATATTACACTTCCCCCTCTGCACTCTTTAGATTCTCTTGATTTTTCTTACTGTATTTTACTTTGTAAACCAATCTCATCAGTCTTGCCTCAAAGCCGTTGATGATTTTGTTTTTGCCGATAACAGCCGAAGACACGTAGCAGTGAGCCGCCTTGTCCAAGACGAGCACGCACGTGTAAGCCTCGTCCATAGTTCTACCCGAAGTGAGGCAGCCGTCCTCTTTGATGAGGCACGAGTTTCTACCCTTGAGGGTTTTGATGATGCTTGCGCTATCGTTTTTGCTGGTTTTACAAGTAGGTCCGACGATTTGCGCCATGTCGTCAAGCACGGCAGGAATGGTAGCACCCACCTTAGCAAGAGGGGCTATCCAAGCGGGATAACAATGGCAAATAGCCTTGATGTCCTCTCTTGCCCTGAAGACGTCCGCAAAGAGCTTGTACTCACCCTCCGCCTTGTCCAACTCTACGACGTCAACGTCGTTATCGACAAGGGAGGCAAAGTCGGCTCCCGCCTTGGTAACGTACATTGCGCTGCCGCTTCTCATGGCAATCATATCCTTTATACCGCACACCTTTTCTCCTGTAAGCTTGTGTGCATATTCTACCAAAGTAGCTACGATTTTTTCGTTTTTCATTCTTCTCCTCCTTCAAATCTTCTGCTGTTGGCTTTTTTGTAAGCCTTTCTCAAACTGTAGTATACGTCCTTATAGCTTTGGAACAGCTCGTTGTAGATATGTTGATTTTGAGCGTTAGGTCTATAAGTTTTGGTCTCCTTGACGAAGTTCTTAGCGTCGGCAAAGGACGGTATCTCGCCAAGCCCAATCAAGGCAACGATAGCCACACCCAAAGCGCCTGCGTTACGAGGATTGTCCACAATGGCGAACTCAACGCCCGTCACGTCGGCAATGATTTGCATCCACGCGTCGTCCAACGCACCGCCACCGATAATTCTAAACTTTCTACAGCTGAGCTTGTAATCTCTCTTAAAGTTTTCGAGTATCCATCTGAGGTTATATGCGATACCCTCGTACACTGCTCTCATGAGGTGCTCTCTGGTGTGCTCGGGGGTGATGTTGAATAGTGTTGCTCTAGTCGTAGTCGAGCTAACGGGACATCTTTCGCCAAGCATCCACGGAGTGCATATGAGGTGGTCTGATCCCGGTGGAATAGACTCTATCACCTTGTCCATATACGAATAAATTCCGTCACCGAGTTGCTTTTGTTCGCTACTAAAGAATTGGTCGCACAGCCATTGGATATTGCTACCCGCCGCCTCGGTGATACCTACTACGAGGTTCATATCTGGATCAGCCGATTGGATTGCCGCCGCACCATTCTTGAATTTGGTATGCGTTTTGCTAGTTGCACCCACCCAAGCCGAAGTGCCGAGGTAGATATGAATATCGCCGTCGCCGTTCATACCGCTACCGATTGCCGCCGACTGCGTGTCGTCGCAACCGCCGAATACGCAAGTGCCTTCTCTCAGTCCCATTGCTTTAGCCGCTTCCGCCGTCAAGCCGTTACCTATCTTGTCGGTACTCTTGACGAGAGGAGGGAGTTTGCTCATGTCAAGTCCCGTCAAGGACAACACGCTGAGCCAATCTTTCTTTTTGAGGTCAAATCCATAACTTGACGCACCCGTAAGCTCCGCCACCATTTCGCCCGTGCATTTGTATTTCATAAAGCCGTTGACGTCCAAGAAGTACTTGGTGTGGTTGTACACGTCAGGTCTTTCTTCTTTGAGCCAAATGAGCTTGGCAATGACGTCCTTACCCATGATAGGCGTACCCGCAACCAAGGTAAAGATAGCCTTGCCGCCCAATTTTTTCATTATCGAATCGGCTTGTTTTTGTGCTCTGCCGTCCACCCAAGTGATATTGGGATGCAACACGTTGCCCCTATCGTCCACGGGGATAATACCCATAGCTTGGGTGCTAAATACTACACCCTCTACGTCCTCGGGGTTGATTTTGTGTTCTTCCATTATCAGTCTGGATGCCTCGCAAGCGGCGTTCCAATAATCCATCGGATCTTGCTCCACGAATGCGGGAGACGGATAATAGGTAGGATACGGTATTGCTTTGGTGCCTATTATTTTGCCTTCAAAACTCACTAGTACAGCCTTATCCGAGCTTGTACCCAGGTCATGCGCCATTATGTATTTCATATATTACCTCTTTTCAAGACAAAAGGGCTGTTCGTTATGCACAAACAACCCTTATTCTTGTTATTAGTTCTTTTTAGCTGCGGCTTTGCTAGCTTCTTTTTCTGCTCTATATTCTGCCACTTGCTCTTCGATAGGTTGTGTACGAACCTTAACCAACTTAAATACGTCCTCGAATCTATTGAGTGCTTCGTCGATGATTTCGTCGGTATCGGCCATAGAGGTGTAGAGTCTGGAGCCTGCAAGAGTAACGATACCCTTGGACATATAAGCTGCACCCATGTGTTCCATAGCCACTTTTCTTACCATGATGCTGTCCTTCTTCTTCAATACCTTGACGAGGTTGAGGATATTCATGGACGAGAAGTCGTAGCTCATTGCGCCCGTGCACTCGAGGTGAACGATAGAACCTTGGTTGTAAGCTACGTATGGGAGGTCGTAAGCTTCTATCAATCTTACAAGACCGTCGGTAAGTCTGTTACCGGCAAGACCTGCTTTGACGCAAGCGTTGTTCTTAGCAATCTCTTTGATAGCAACGTAACCTGCCATAGCGGAGAGTGGGTTAGCAGCCAAAGTACCGCCGACGTAAGCCTTCTTAGCGCCGCCGGCAACGCCTGCCGCCATAAGATTTACGAGATCTCTTCTACCGCCTACGCCACCTGCAGCAGGATAACCGCCGGCAACGATTTTACCGAAGATAGTGAGGTCAGGCTTAACTCCGAACAAACCTTGAGCACCGCCCAAGCCTACACGGAAACCGGTAACTACTTCGTCGAAGATAAACAAGCAACCGTACTTGTCGCACAATGCTCTAACGCCTGCGTTGTAGTCCCAATCGACAGGTCTGGTACCCGACTCAGGTCCTACAGGCTCTACGATAACGGCAGCCGTACCGCCACGCATCTTGTTGAGTTTGAGATATGTCTCGAGCATATTGAGGTCGTTAGGTCTAACCTCGTCGATTACGCTAAAGATATTGTTAGGGATACCGTGTGACTCGAGGAATTGTCTAGTTCCAGGTACTTTGAGTCCGTAAACCATTTGGTCGGACCAACCGTGGTATGCGCCGCCCACCTTGATAATTCTCTTTTTCTTGGTAGCGCATCTTGCGATACGGATGGCAGCCATAACGGATTCGGTACCGCTGCCGAGCATACGGAATTTTTCTACGTTAGGCATATTTTTGTTGATTTCTTTCGCAATGAGGAGCTCTGCCTCGTGGAAAAGACCGGTAACGGGACCGCACTCTTCGATGAGCTTGATAGCCTCTTCTCTAACGGCTGGGAAGTTGCTGCCCAAAATGGTAGGACCGCCCGCTTGCAAAAAGTCTATGTATTTGTTGCCGTCTATATCTTCGAGGTATGCACCCTCTGCCTTAGTCATGCACATTGGGAACGGCTTGTTGAATGCAAGGTTGTGTTGCACGCCACCGGGGATATACTCTTTAGCCTCGGCGGTGATAGCCTTAGACTTAGAGCACTTTTTGTCATAATATTCGGTGCAAATCTCTTTGTAAGTATCTTTTGGAATGCTGTAGATATTCTTATCGGTCAATTCCTTAAGACTTGCATTGATTTCTTGTGCGTTAGGCCAACGGGTAACGCCGTAACCGGCTTCCTGCTTACCTTTGAGTTCGGTATATGTTACTTTCATAATAACCTCCTACGTAACAAAATTACTATTACCAAAATTTTAACACATTTTGCCCCCATAGTCAATAATCATTTTTATAATAATTATTATTTTAGGCACAAATTATTGCAATGCGCTTGAATATTGCCTTTGCTTTTGCTATAATCTAGATAATTATTATGTCTTTTGGGATATTTTAGGAGAAATTTATGGACAGACAAGAGATAATCAAACAAAAAGGTCAATACGTCTACGACCTTATCAAAGAAGTCGTTGACACGACGGGCGCAAGACTTCCCGCTTCCAAAGAAGAAGAATTGGGTTGCAAAATGGTCGAAGAACAAATGAAGAGAGAGCTCGGCGCTAAAGAAGTCGTAACCCAAGCCTTCACTCACGCGCCACGTGCGTCTATCGGCGCAATACCTCTACTAGGCATTGGCGGAGGCATACAATTTGCACTCTTCTATCTATCGCCTATTGCATCGTTGATATGGGGCTTGTTGCTACTCACTGCCGCATGCCTGCAAATCTTCTCTTATAGCGGTGCACTAGATAGATTTTTCCCTCAAGGCACTTCACACAACGTATTCTCGGTATACGAGCCTAAGGGCGAAGCCAAATATACCGTAATGTTGTCGGGACATATCGACAGTTGTTGGAATTGGAATCTGTCCCTCAAAAATCCAAAGACGATGATACTCAAGACTGTTTGTGGCGTAGTGGCTATTGCCGCAATGATTGTAGCTTCCTTTATTCTCGTACTTAGAGGCGCATATACTTTTGCATATATGTCACAGTTTTCTACGGCAGTAGGTGGACTGAGCGGACTGCAGATATTCGACCTCATACTATATTTGTTGCCATTCTTCTGCTTGCCGGGTTGCTATTGGCTCTCCGACTTCCTCACCACCACCGTTGGTGCTCCGGGCGCAATGGACAACATGAGCGGTATCGAGATTGGACTTGCCACCATCAAATATATGCAAGAAAACCCCGACCAATGGCCTGAGAATTGTCGTTTCGTTCTCGCAGCGCTCGGCGCCGAAGAGTCGGGACTCAAAGGTTCTTCTGCATTTTGTCGTGACAACAAGGGTAAACTAGATTGGTTCAACGAAAACACGTACAATATCAACCTTGACTCATTTAGAGACGACGACCACTTCTGTGCGGTCAAGGGCGACGCTTGGCTCCTCAGCCACTTCGACAAGGACCTCATCGATATGTCTATTGAGGCTATGAAAGAAGCAGGTCTTAGCCCTAAGATAGTATCCAACCCCGTGGGCGGTTGTGACTCCACGCCTTTTGCGAGAGCAGGCTTCAAGACCGTCACCCTCAATGCCCAAAACCCTACCGCCACCGACTACTATCACACTATCAAAGACACTGTGGACGGATTGAGTATGTTCTCCCTCGAGAAGGGCTTTGAGACAATGATCAACCTCATTCCTAAGATTGACGAATATCACAAAAATAGACAATAATCACAACAAGTATCCACAATCAAAGCGTGACTTTACCGTCACGCTTTTTTAGTGTGGTTAATTATACTATCAAGTGCAACACCCTATAACCAAGCTAGTTTATACAAAGTCTACCGTATAGTCTAGCACCCAACAAATTTTTTACCCGATACGCCGCCAATCGTTTTTGACGGCAAAATTTGTTTCTTCTAAGATTGCAACTTTTCTGTGCATATCCTTTGTTATATTGCTAATGCCATACGCTCAATCTTTGCTTGATAGAAACTCTGCTTGTCCTTTGCTTAATAGCCAAAGCCCTATACTTTTCTCTATTTGCTAGTCCAATTTAATGCCAATTATTGCATTACTATACAAAACAACGGCGTAGTTTTACGCCGTTGTTTTTGCTTATAACAATAAAATGTTTTTCGTTATTCTTCGTCTATAGTCATACTACCGACTAGCAAGATGACTTTTTCTTGACCTACCACCAGCATGCCCGCATCGATGACGGCGGTCAAGTCCTCGTCCTCAGTCCAAATCTTGCATCTACAAGGTTTGACGGCAGTACAAAAAGGCACGTGCCCTGCCATAACGGCAAGTTCACCGTCCACTCCGCGCACGCTAAGCATTTGCACTTGTCTATCCAAGGCGTTGCCGTTAGGTGTAGATACAATCAATCTAAAGTCCTTCATTGTTATACTCTCTTTGCCTTTTCGACTGCTTCGTCAATGGTGCCCACGAACAAGAAAGCCGATTCCGGCAAGTCGTCGTGCTTGCCTTCCAAAATTTCTCTAAAGCCTCTGATAGTCTCTTTGAGAGGTACGTACACGCCCTTAAAGCCTGTAAATTTCTCCGACACGTCAAATGGCTGCGACAAAAATCTTTGGATTTTTCTTGCTCTTTGCACGAGCAGTTTGTCCTCGTCGGACAGTTCGTCCATACCCATGATGGCGATGATATCCATCAGTTCCTTGTATCTTTGCAATACTCTTTGCACTTCTCTTGCCACGTAATAATGCTCTTCGCCGAGGATGTCTGCGTCGAGGATACGACTCGTCGACTCCAACGGATCAACGGCAGGATAGATACCTTGCGAAGCGATATTTCTCGATAGCACCGTCGTTGCGTCGAGGTGGGCAAAGGTTGTTGCAGGAGCAGGATCGGTGAGGTCGTCGGCTGGCACGTAAACGGCTTGTACCGAGGTGATAGAGCCCTTTTTGGTAGAGGTAATTCTCTCTTGCAATGCGCCCATTTCGGTAGCCAAAGTAGGTTGATAGCCCACCGCCGAAGGCATACGTCCGAGCAAAGCCGACACTTCGCTACCCGCTTGGGTAAAACGGAAAATATTGTCTATAAATAGCAACACGTCTTGTCCCTTGCTATCTCTGAAGTATTCCGCCATAGTGAGTCCCGACAAAGCGACTCTCATTCTTGCTCCCGGCGGCTCGTTCATTTGACCGTACACGAGAGCGGTATTCTTGAGTACGCCCGACTGTTTCATTTCGTTGTATAGGTCGTTACCCTCACGAGTTCTTTCTCCCACGCCCGTAAATACCGATAGTCCGCCGTGACGCTTGGCGATATTGTTGATAAGCTCCATTATCAATACCGTCTTACCTACGCCCGCACCGCCGAACAAGCCAATCTTACCACCCTTAGAGTATGGACAAATGAGGTCTATGACCTTGATGCCCGTCTCCAAAACTTCGGTAGAAGTGGAGAGCTCGTCAAACTCGGGCGGTTGGCGGTGAATATTCCATCTCTCGTCGGTCTTGACCTCTTCGCCGTTGTCGACGGTATCGCCGAGCACGTTGAATATTCTACCCAGCGTTTCTTCTCCGACAGGCACGCTTATAGTCTTGCCCGTATCGTATACGGGGGTGTGGCGTTTCAAGCCGTCGGTGGACGACATTGCGATACAACGCACTACGTTGTCGCCTATATGTTGAGCCACTTCAACGGTGAGTTTTTTGCCGTTGTTATCTATCTCCAAAGCGTTGTAAATTGCAGGCAGATGTCCCTCGTCAAACGCAACGTCGACGACAGGTCCCATAATCTGCGACACTCTGCCCGTATATTTTTTTGACATACGCTATCCTCCTTTAGTTTCCGCTACCCGCCACTATTTCGGTAATTTCTTGCGTAATAGTGCCTTGCCTTGCGCGGTTGTATTGCAGTTGCAAATCGTCTATCATAGTCTGAGCGTTCTTGCCCGCCGAGTCCATGGCAGTTCTTCTCGCCACCACTTCGCTTGCAAAGCTCTCTCTCACCGAGCCGAAAATCATTCCCGCCACATAGGTAGGCACGGCTCTCTCCAACACCGTCATACGGTCGGGTTCGAATATCATTCCCGTATCGGTTGGCTTTTCGGCAATTTCCAAAGGGAAAATCCATCTTACTCGAGTCTGTTGCGTCAACATCGACACGTATTTGGTGTCCACTATGCCTATCTTGTCATACTTGCCCTCACGCCACTCTTGACATAGCGTTTCGGCAAGCTTATAGATTTCATCATACTCAATCTTCTCCGAAGAATTGACAGTCTGACCGTATCGCTCGCACGCTCTCTTGCCTATGGCAACCACGTCGGCGCCTTGGTATTCTTTGACTGCTCTAAAGACGTTGGCATTGTATCCGCCCGCAAGTCCTCTATCTCCCGCAATGACGACGAGCTTTACTCTATCGCCCTCACGTTGTTGCATATATACGGAGCTTCTACACTCTCCGCCCGCAGTCAAAGCGCCAATCAATCCTTGCACTGCGTCCACGTATTCGTTAGCTTTAGTCATATTGATTTGCGCCCTACGAATTTTGGACGAAGCCACCAATCCCATAGCCGTGGTGAGATGCAGAGTCGAGTCGACGCTCTTAATTCTTATGCGCAGATTTTTGATATTTGCGCCCATTTTACCACCTCAAACCGCTTAGGGCTTGCTTGAGTTCTTCTATCTCGCTATCTCCGTACTCGCCCTTTTCGATTCTCGTCAACAGGTCGAGATAATCGCTCTCCAAGGTTTCGTACAGAGCCTTTTCGTACTTCTTAACTTTGTCCACGGGCACTTCGTCGAGATATCCGTTGACAACGGCGTAGACGATAGCCACTTGACAACCCACTCTAACGGGCGCGTTACGCTTTTGTTTTAGCACTTCGGCAATTCTTTCACCGAGGGCAAGACGCTTTTTGGTGTCTTGGTCGAGGTCGCTACCGAATTGAGCGAATGCTTGTAGCTCTCTATATTGCGAATATAACAGTTTGAGTTCGCCCGCCACCTTTTTCATACCCTTGATTTGTGCCGAACCGCCTACACGGCTGACGGAGATACCGGGGTTTATTGCAGGCATGACGCCCGCATTAAACAGTTCTGTTTCCAAGAAAATTTGTCCGTCGGTTATCGATATTACGTTGGTAGGAATGTACGCCGACACGTCGCCCGCTTGCGTTTCGATGATAGGGAGCGCCGTAATCGAGCCTCCGCCGTACTCGGGCGCAACGCACGCCGCTCTCTCTAGCAGACGGGAGTGCAAGTAGAATACGTCGCCCGGGTACGCCTCTCGTCCGGGTGGTCTACGGATAAGCAAGGACAGCGCACGATACGCCACGGCATGCTTAGACAAGTCGTCGTAAATAATCAACACGTCCTTGCCTTGTTCTCTAAAGTATTCCGCCATAGCGCAACCCGCATAAGGTGCGATGTATTGCAACGGTGCACTTTCCGCAGCCGAAGCCGACACGATAATGGTATATTCCATTGCGCCCGCCTTGCTGAGCTCTTGTGCTAGTTGCACCACCGACGTACTCTTTTGACCTATAGCCACGTATATGCACAACACGCCGGTATTTTTTTGGTTGATAATTGTATCGGTGATGATGGCGGTCTTACCCGTCTGTCTATCGCCTATGATAAGTTCACGTTGACCTCTACCTATAGGAATCATACTGTCTATAGCCTTGATACCCGTCTGCAAAGGTACCGATACGCTTTGTCTTTCGATAATTCCGGGGGCTTCGGCTTCCACGGGCTTGGTAGTCGCATACGCCACGGGACCTTTGCCGTCGATTGGTTGACCTAGAGCGTCCACTATTCTACCTAGCAAAGCTTCACCCACAGGTACGGACACGACTCTGCCCGTCCTCTTGACTATACTTCCCTCGTGGATTTGGTTGGTGTCGGAGAGAATTGCCACCGACACGGTTTCGGCTTCGAGGTTTTGAGCGATGCCAAAACTTCCGTCGTCGAATTCCAACAATTCGCTGGACATACAGTCCTTTAGTCCGTAGACCTTAGCGATAGAGTCGCCGACAAGAATAACCTTGCCCGTCTCTTTCATTTCGATACGGGAATTGTAATTCTTGATTTGGTCTTTGATAATACTGCTTATTTCTTCGGGCTTGCCGTTCATTTATCAATCACTTCCTTTATTCTATTAAGACGAGTTTTTAGACTACCGTCTATGATTTTGCCGTCGAGTTCGATTATCATTCCGCCCAAAATCTTCTCATCGATTATGAGGTCGAGTTTGACTTTGTTTCCGCTTCTCTTTTCTAGCGTTTTAACAAGACGCTTTTCTTCTTCTTTGCTAAGAGGAGTAGCCGTTCTGACCTTGGCAGGCAAAATCTTGCTAGCCTCGTTGTATAGCGACTCATAGTCTTGGCACACGAAGTTGAACATATCAAAACGCTTTTTTTCGCACAACAATTTGACCAATGACACCACGTCCTCACTCAAAGAGCCAAAGGTTTGGTCAATGACCTCAATCTTTTGCGCCAGCGTCACGTTGGGCGACACGAGAATTTCTGCAAAGAGCGGATTTTCCTTGATTGCTTTACTTATCGTCATCAAGTCGTCGTAGTAATCCTTTTGCTTACCCTTCTCAATCGACAGTTCAAACAATGCGCCTGCGTATTCCGCGCTTACCTTATTGGTTATCATCGTCCTCTCCAATCTTGTCTATAAAGCTGTCTATCAACTTGCGGTGGTCGTCCACGTCGATTTCTCGCTCGATTATCTTTTCGGCAAGGCAAGACGACACGTCGACAATCTCTCTCTTGATGTCGTCCACAGCCTTCTTTCTCTCGAGGTCTGCGTCGACTTGAGCTTGTCTGACGATAGCGTCGGCTTTTTCTCTCGCTTCCAAGGTAGCTTTTTCGTTGATTTTTTCGGCACGCTTGTTGGCGGAATCGATGATACCCTTTGCTTCGGCGTCGGCGGTAGACATTTTGTCGTCCCACTCGGCTTTAGCGGCTTCGGCTTCATCTTGAGCCTTTTGAGCATTGTCGTACTGTTCGTCAATCATATTTTTGCGCTTGTCCAGCATCTTTTGGATAGGCTTAAAGAGCAATTTTTTGAGGATGACGAAGATAATCAAAAGGTTGCACAGCGAGATGATTATTTGCCAGATATTGACAGATATAATCTCTGAAGTTTGCATTTTTGCCTCCGATTAGCCGATAAATTTCATAAGGATATTGACGAGATAGTTTGGCGCAACGAAGATAAGCAAAATTGCTATAATCAATGCGTAAAGACCTGTCGTTTCCGCAACGGCGCAACCCATCAACATGGTAGAAGTTACGCTACCCTTGCTCTCGGGTTGGCGTCCGATTGCTTCGCAGGCTTTACCTACGGCGTTACCTTCACCGATACCGGGACCGATACCCGCTATCATTGCAGTACCTGCGCCAAGTGCGCAGCAACCCAAAATAATACCAATTGCAAGTTCCATATTTTTTCTCCATTTATATTGTTTTTTTATTTATATATTAGGCTATGCGTTAGCGGCAGCCTTTTTTTGTTTCTTTTGTTGTTTGTCCAATTGTCTTTGCTGATATAGGTCGTACTCGAAGGCGCTGGACACGTACATCATAGTCAGCATTGCAAAGATATATGCTTGCAATAGCGAGCTAAACACGTCGAAGTACAACGACAACACGGCGGGGATACCCACTTGAAGATAAGGTATGTCTCCCAAAAATCCCGGCAACCAACCGAGTAACTTCGCCGACAATGTTCTAAGTGCGGCACCTAGCAACACCGATATTACCGTACCCGACAATATGTTGCCGTAGTGACGGAACGCCATAGACACAGGGGTGGCAAATTCACTGATGATATTGATAGGCAACAATAGCGCCACGGGCTTGGTAAATCCCTTGAGATAATTGACGGGACCACACTTCATCTTGTAGTAGGTGATGATAAAGAATACTAGTATCGCCCAACCCGCAACGACGTTGATATCGGAGGTAGGAGGGAATAGTCCAACCAACGACATAAGGCTAGAGAATGCCGACAACACCATGATACCCGCAATAAAGGAGGCAAAGCCAGCGAAGTATTCTCCCATACTCTCGCCCACCATGGCTTTGACCTTGTCCACCGCCCATTCGATGACGTATTGTCTTTTTAGATTAGGTCTTTCCTTGATGCCGTGCGTCATAAAGAGACAAAGGAAGATAATTGATATAATGAGTAACCAGCTATTGACTTGCGATTCTCCTATCGGCAAATCCATAAAGGGCATAGGAATGGTAAAATAGATTAGCGCACCCGTAATCTCCACTCCTTGCGAAGCAGGGGTGAAGATAACTTTGAGTACCATTGCCGCCACTATCGGCAAAAGCATCCCGATTATGAGCAATATATCTACTATCCTAAAGAGGGTATCGTTAGTCTTCTTCGACTGTCGGCTCGACTGTAGCGTCTGTGTCGTCAACTCGTCCGTCTTTTGGCTCGTCTGCAAGGCTATCGTCTTGTCCGTTTCCACTTGCTTCCCCTCCTTGTCTTAGTTTTTTGTCAAACAACGGTCTCATAGCAATGGCAATTCTCGGAAAAATCAACGGCACGAGCACGGCAACGGTATTGAAGCATTTTAGCACCACGCCCACAACCGCTATGACGAAAGTCATCAAAAGTCTGAGACTTTGCGACAGCTTCATAGCGTTTTTCGCCTTCTTTTCTTCAAAATTCAACGCCTTTTGCACCGTCACACCCAACAAAAAGAAGTTGAGTACTCCGCTGGCAAAACTCAACAAGTTACCCCAAAGTACCGTCAAATCCCACTTTTTGACCACCAAAAAAACTGCGTTCATCAACACGCTGAATATCAACGTCCAGATAGCAATATACGCCGTTTCTTTATAGATAGTCTTGTCGAGTTTCATACCTTCCCTTTGCTATAATGAACCAATTTTATCAATATAATTCAAATAATATTTTACAATACTTTCCTCATCAAGTCAACGCCGATTTTTCAAAAACCCCTATTTTCGCCCCGATTTTACAATATATTTAGATAAGTTGTCTAATTTGACTAATAATAGTGTCTTTCGCTTCCCACGTTTTACACGTATATAAGGATAAAATTATGCCGACTTACACCTTTGTCAACACCCCTACTTCGCACCTCAACCATAAAAAGGTGTTATGTCATTGCGGTTGAGAGTAGACCAAGAAGTGTGTCATTCAGAGCGAGCAAGGCGAGCGTAGGAATCTCTACCCTAATGTCATTGCGTTGTGCACATTGGCAATCTCAAGTATTTTGTCATTCCGCCCGATACATTTTCCGTTAGCAAAGTTAGCAAAGCGAGCGTGGCAATCTCAACCGCTTTATGTCATTGCGAGGCTATGAAATAGCCGCGGCAATCTCTACTTTTTAGCCTCCTTTATGCAAAGGGAGGTGGCTTGCCGTTAGGCAAGACGGAGGGATTGTATCCAATAAAATCCTTTTGGAGTACGACTAAATCTGCGCAAGCGACTGTGAAGTCGCACGCCGCAGATTTACGACTGGTCGTAGATAAGGGAGCGAGCCAAACGATAAACGATTATTGCACTTTTTGTGCAATCGAGTCGGAGTGACGGCGAGCGAGCAAAAAGCCGCCCTCCTGTGTTCGGGAAGGGTGTCTCACGGCGGATATGAGTCGTAATACAGCGTCGTAACTTACGTTTTTGTTTGGTCACATACAAGGAGTATGCTCCCTGCACAAAATACTCGTACTCCTTGTCTTACTCGCATCTACACCGTGAGAAAAACCACCGAAGCGGTGGTGATGTGAACCCAAAAGTTTGGACAGAAAACATTAAATTATTTGAGATTGAGTT